>JAEWEQ010000058.1 GCA_023389315.1 Actinomycetes bacterium
ACACAACCGCGGGCGAACTAGAGAACCGCAGCGCAGAGTCGATACAGTGGGGGAGTGAGTGAAACATCCCCCTGGCTCGTGATTGGACTGGGCAACCCCGGCCCCCGCTACGCGAAAAACCGGCACAATGTTGGCCACATGGTGGTTGAAACCCTGGCGCAAAACGCCGGCGCCACCTTCACCCGTCACCGCGCGGGCGCCCAAGTAGCCTCCCCCCGCCTGGGGATCCTTCCCGGCGGCCGCCCCGGCCCGGTCGTGCACCTAGCGTGGCTAGAAAGCTACATGAACGTCTCTGGCGGCCCCACCGCGAACCTGGCGAAATTCTTCTCCATCAGCCCCGACCGGCTACTGGTCATCCACGACGAGCTCGACCTCCCGGTCCACCAACTGCGCCTCAAATTCGGTGGCGGCGAGGGCGGTCACAACGGTTTGCGTTCCATCTCCCAATCCATGGGGACCAAGGACTACGCGCGTTTGCGGGTTGGCATTGGCCGGCCCCCCACACGCATGGACACCGCGGACTTCGTCCTCGCTGATTTCCCCCGCGCCGAAGCCACCGACTGGCAAATCACCATCGCTAACGCCGCGGACGTAGTGGAAGACATTATCACCACTGACTTCGCATCCGCCCAGCAACGCCTCCACACTAGCCAACCGTGAGGATCTAAAACTTGGCCCCCAAAGCCCCACTCAAAGCCATACTCAGCGCCCTCACCGGCGACCCAACCTGGCAAGCCGCCTCCCAGCTGCTCAACCGCGGCCAAGACGGCACCATCGTGGCTTCCGCCGGTGCCCGCGCCCTCACCTTGGCGCACGCGCGCACCCAAACCAACTCTCGCCCCCTGGTGGTGGTCACCCCCACCGGGCGCGACGCGCAAACCCTGGCTGACGCTCTCAACTGCTACGTCGACGGCGTCGAAGTCCTACCCGCGTGGGAGACCCTCCCGCACGAGCGTCTGTCCCCCCAACGTGACACCATGGCCCGCCGCGTCGCGGTGATGCGGCGCCTAGCCCACCCCGAACCCGAGGGTCGGGCCAGTGAAATCCGTATCCTGGTGGTCCCCCTGCGCGCTTTCATGCAGCCGGTGGTCGCTGGCCTGGGGGACATCGAACCGGTGCGCCTGATGCCGGGCAACATCGTGGACCTACCTTCCCTGGTGGACAAGCTCACCGCCCTCGGATACGAACGCACCGACGTGGTGCAGCGACGCGGTGAGATCGCGGTGCGCGGCGGCATCCTCGACGTGTTCTCACCCATCGACCCCCACCCGGTGCGCATTGAACTGTTCGGCGACGAAGTGGACGAAATCCGCTATTTCTCCGTCTCCGACCAGCGGTCCGTCGCGATTGCTGAGGACGGTTTGTGGGCTCCGGCGGCCCGCGAAATCCTCCTCACTGACGCCGTCAAAGAACGCGCCCGCCAAGCGGTGGGTAAACTTCCCGGCGCCCAAGACATGCTGGAGCTAATCAGTCAGGGCATCACTGTGGAAGGCATGGAGTCCCTCAGCCCCATCCTGGTGGACGAACTCCAATCTCTGCTGGACCTACTGCCAACTGACGCCACCATCGTGGTGACCGAACCGGAACGAGTGCAGGCCCGCGCCGAGGACCTGGTGGCCACCACCGAAGAGTTCCTCACCGCCGCGTGGAGCGCCGCCGCCGCGGGCGCCGACATTCCCCTGCAGGCGGGCCAGGCGTCCTTCCGCAGTTTGGAACAAATGCGCGCCGACGCAGCCGAGCGGTCCTTGCCGTGGGTTTCCCTCACCGCGTTGGCACCCCCGGCGCTGGCCAACGCCATTGCCGAGGACGGTCACGACCAAGACGACCCGGTGATCGTAAGTGACCACCTGGTTTCCATCGGCAGCCGCGATGTGCACCCGTATCGGGGGAAAATCGACCAGGCAGTCACCGACCTTAAACAACTCCAAAAACAGGGGTGGCGCATTGTCGTGACCACCGAGGGAACCGGGTCGGCCAAACGTATCGGCGCGGTCTTGGCGGAAGCGGATGTGGCGGCCCGCGTGGTCACCCAGGTGCAGGATATCGCTGCCGGGCTCATCACCGTCCTCGCCGCGCAAGCCGGCCCCGGATTCGTTAGCCCCAGTCGCAAACTCGCGATCGTTACCGAAACGGATCTGACCGGGCGTGCCGGATCCAACACCACCGGCGCGATGCGCCGCACCATGCCCACGCGCCGGCGCCGCGGCGTCGATCCCCTCACCCTCACCCCGGGGGACCTGGTGGTGCACGAACACCACGGGATCGGGAAGTTCGTGAAAATGGTTTCCCGCACCACCGGTAGCCCGGGTAACGCCGTGACCCGCGACTACCTGCTGCTCGAATACGCGCCCTCGCGGCGCGGACAACCGGCCGATCAACTTTGGGTTCCCACCGACTCCCTCGACCAGGTGTCGAAATACGCGGGCTCCGACAACCCCTCCTTGTCGAAGATGGGCGGGTCCGAGTGGGCGCGCACCAAGTCCAAGGCGCGCGCCGCGATCCGCCAGATCGCCGCGGAACTGGTGCGCCTATACGCGGCGCGCCAGGCCACCAAAGGGTTCGCTTTCAGCCCCGACACTCCGTGGCAGCAAGAACTCGAAGACGCTTTCCCGTTCGTGGAAACCCCCGACCAGCTCATCACCATTGATGAAGTGAAAGCGGACATGGAAAAACCCACGCCCATGGACCGCCTGCTGTGCGGTGACGTGGGCTACGGTAAGACCGAGATCGCGGTGCGTGCCGCCTTCAAAGCGGTGCAAGACGGTAAGCAAGTGGCCGTCCTCGTGCCCACCACCTTGCTGGTACAACAGCACTTGGAGACTTTCACGCAGCGCTACGCCGGGTTCCCGGTGGAAGTCGCGGCCCTGTCGCGTTTTTCCACTCCCGCCCAAGCCAAGCAGGTGCGTGAACAGTTGGAATCGGGGGCCATTGACGTGGTGATCGGCACGCACGCGCTACTGACCGGGCACGTGCGGTTCAAGAACCTGGGCCTGGTGGTGGTCGATGAGGAACAGCGTTTCGGGGTGGAACACAAAGAAACCCTCAAACAGTTGCGCACCGACGTCGACGTCCTATCCATGTCCGCCACCCCGATTCCTCGCACCTTGGAAATGGCGGTCACCGGGTTGCGGGAGATGTCGCTGCTGCAGACCCCACCCGAAGATCGTCACCCGATTTTGACCTTCGTGGGCGCCTATTCTGATGAGCAGGTGCGGGCCGCCATTAAACGCGAGCTGCTGCGCGACGGGCAAGTGTTCTACATCCACAACCGGGTCTGCGATATTTCAAAAGTGGCTCGCAAGGTCGCTGACTTAGTACCGGACGCGCGCGTGCGGGTGGCCCACGGCAAACTCTCTGAAGCCCAGTTAGAACAAGTGATTGTGGACTTTTGGAACCGCGAGTTCGACGTCCTCGTGTGCACCACCATCGTGGAAACCGGCTTGGATATTGCCAACGCCAACACGTTGATTGTGGATCGCGCCGACGCCATGGGGCTGTCGCAACTGCACCAGTT
Organism: Actinomycetes bacterium; assembly: GCA_023389315.1. GTDB lineage: Bacteria > Actinomycetota > Actinomycetes > Actinomycetales > Actinomycetaceae > Gleimia. The sequence goes on from JAEWEQ010000058.1 coordinate 3,515, forward strand.
ACGAGGACGGGTGGGCCGCGGGCGCGAACGCGCTTACGCGTACTTCCTTTACCCGGCCGATAAGGCCCTCACTGAAATCGCTCACGAGCGCCTGTCCACCATTGCTTCGAACACCGATCTGGGGTCGGGGATTGCGGTGGCGCAAAAGGATTTGGAGATCCGCGGGGCGGGGAACCTGCTGGGCGGGGAACAGTCGGGCCACATCGCGGGCGTGGGGTTTGACCTGTACGTGCGCATGGTGGCGGACGCGGTCACCGCGTTCCGGGAGGGGCGGGTTGCCACCCGCGATGAGATGCGCATCGAAATCCCCGTGGACGCCCACATCCCCACCGACTACATCACGGGGGAGAAACTCCGGTTGGAGACGTATGCGAAGATCGCGGCGTTGGCCAATCCCAGTGATGCCGAGGACGTTCGCGCCGAACTGCAGGACCGTTACGGCCCTATTCCCCGCCAGGTGGAACTACTTTTCGCCCTCGCCCAGTTGCGCGAGTACGCGCGCTCGCTGGGGGTTAAAGAAATCGCGCAGCAGGGACGCTACTTGCGTTTGCAGCCGGTGGAGTTGTCCGATGCTGCGACCATGCGTTTGAAGCGCCTGCACCCGGGGTCGATTCTCAAACCCGCGGTCCGCACCGTCCTCGTGCCACTGCCGGGGAGCGGGCGGTTGGGCAGTGACCCGGTGATTGACGAACCACTTTTGGAGTGGGTGGAGGCGTTGTTGCGAAATATCGTGGCGTATCGCCCGCAGGTGAGTGCGGAGGGCGGGCGTTAGCGCGTAGAATCTAAGCGGTTAGGTTATTGGAAAGGATGACATCGGTGTTGAATCGACGGTTTTGGTCCCGCCCCTTGGCAGCGGGTGCTTCCCTGGTGATGCTGCTGGGGGTCGCCGCGTGCAGTGCGCATCCCGGTACCGCAGTGCAGGTGGATGACACTCGCTACAGCGTGGATCAAGTGAATGAAGCCACCACGGAGTTGTCCGCCATGGAGGGGCAACCTGTGCCCCCTTCGACGGTGGCTTATATCTTGGCGATGGATGATTCGATGAATGAACTCGCCGCAGAAAACGACATCAAGCTCACTGACACTGACATCCGCGATTTGGTGGCGGGGCACGCTAAGCAGGCCGGTATTACCCTGTCGGATCTGTCAGTGAAGGTCCTGCGCGTTTCTAACCAGCACAACACTTTGACGCAAAAGATTGGGCCGGAGAAAGTCCAGCAGCAGTTGCAAAAGAAGCAGGCTGCGCGCGACATTGAACTGAATCCACGCTACGGCGTGATCGCTGAGGACGGTACCTTCGCACCTCCCACGCTAACTGGTGTGGTGGATGGGCGCGCCCCGGTGCTGCCCGCAAAGTAATTTCTGCACTGTAGTTTGTCCCTGGCAGCGAATATGATCAGGGGTAGACAGTATGAGTGCCAGATGGTAACCAACATCACCGGCAAGGACGGTCAGCGTGGGACTATTCGCCCCGATCGTCCTCGTGTCGGGCGGTTGGTAACCACCTTCGCAAGCTGGGACGGGGGAAGCAGTTCCCCGGTTTTAGGAAACGTACTATCGTAGTAAGCGCGAGCGAAATCGCGAACCGAAAGAAGGAGAATAACGTGGCACGTATTGAGGCCATTGGCGCACGCGAGATTCTGGACTCTCGCGGCAACCCGACCGTTGAAGTTGAAGTTCTGCTCGATGATGGCACCATCTCCCGGGCCGGCGTTCCCTCGGGTGCTTCCACCGGCGCGTTCGAAGCTGTTGAGCGTCGCGACGGCGACAAGGACCGCTACCAGGGTAAGGGCGTCCAGGACGCGGTTGAGGCGGTTATCGACACCATCGCTCCCGAACTGATTGACGAAGAAGTGACCGAACAGCGTCGCATCGACGAAGCGATGATCGAACTGGACGGCACCGATAACAAGAGCAAGCTGGGTGCGAACGCCATCCTCGGTGTTTCCCTGGCGGTTGCGAAGGCCGCGGCGGAGTCCTCCGGCCTGCCCCTGTACCGTTACATTGGTGGACCCAACGCCCGCGTGCTGCCGGTCCCGATGATGAACATCCTCAACGGTGGCTCCCACGCGGACACCAACGTTGACATCCAGGAGTTCATGATTGCCCCCATCGGTGCCCCCACTTTCCGTGAGGCGCTGCGCTGGGGCGCGGAGGTTTACCACACCCTGAAGTCCGTCATCAAGGGCCGTGGCCTGTCCACCGGTCTGGGTGACGAAGGCGGTTTCGCTCCGAACCTGGAATCCAACGCCGCGGCGCTGGACCTGATCATGGAAGCCATTGAGAAGGCGGGCTACAAGCCGGGCGCTGACATTGCGCTGGCCCTGGACGTGGCCTCCACCGAGTTCTTCTCCGAAGGCTCCTACCAGATGGAAGGCGAAGGCCGTTCCACCCAGTACATGGTTGAGTACTACGAGAAGCTGATCACCGACTACCCGCTGGTTTCCATCGAGGACCCGTTGTCCGAGGACGAATGGGACGACTGGAAGGCCCTGACCGGTCAGATTGGTGACCGCGTGCAGCTGGTGGGCGACGACCTGTTCGTGACCAACCCCGCTCGCCTGCGCAAGGGCATCGAAATGGGTGCGGCTAACGCCCTGCTGGTGAAGGTGAACCAGATTGGCTCCCTCACCGAGACCCTGGATGCGGTTGATGATGCGCACCGCAACGGTTTCCGCACCATGACTTCGCACCGTTCCGGTGAAACCGAAGACACCACCATCGCGGATCTGGCGGTGGCCACCAACTCCGGTCAGATTAAGACCGGTGCGCCGGCTCGTTCCGAGCGCGTGGCCAAGTACAACCAGCTGCTGCGTATCGAGGAAGAACTGGGCGAGACCGCGCTGTACGCCGGTGCGTCCGCGTTCCCGCGTAGCTCCTTCTAGTTGAAGGGCCGCTGAGCGGTAGTTCTTTGTAGGGTGGGGGACCTTCTGGGTTCCCCACCCTCGTTTTTACGAGGACGGTCACCTCCGTTGGGTGGACTGCCCCCGGCGCGCCGCCATCGAATGTGGCGGTCAGATTTGGGAAACTGAACCTATGAATGCCCGCCGCCCGAACCGTCCTCGTCCTGCCCGCTGTGCTGCGGAAGGAAAGTCTGCGCGTAACCAGGCGGCGGAGTCTGCACAAAATCAGGCCCGGAAGGTAGGCGGCGCTCAGGCCGGGACGTCTACTGGCAGCCAGGTGCGAAAAGCCGCCGGCACTCAGGTTGAGAAGTCGGCCGGCAGCCAGGCGGAAAAGTCCGCGGCTCGCCCCGCTAAACCCAAGGCAGCTGGCAAGTACATTGCCCTCGCTACCGGACGCAACCGAAACCGTCCCCGTGCTGCCACCCAAACACGCTCGGCCTCCGGGCGCACATTGTCGGCCCGGACCCCATCGGGACGTAGCGGAGACCCTAAAGCGGTGCGAGAAAAACCGGGACGCACTCGCCCCCAGTCGGGGCGCTGGGATTCGCCGAAAACCTTGATCGTAGCCTTCGTGCTGGTGCTGGCGGTGCTGGGCATGGTGCAGCCGGTGCACGCATGGTGGGTGCAGCAACGCGAGTACCGCGCCATCATGAACCAGATTGATACCACGCGCACGAAGAATCAGGAACTGCAGGCCGAACTCGACCGCTGGTCCAGTAAAGAATACGTGGCCAGCCAGGCACGGGCGCGCCTACAGATGGTCATGCCGGGGGAAACCCAGTACGCCGTGGTCGATCCGGGTGATCATGCCGTACCAGTCAGTAGTGCGCAGGCAGTGGAGGCCCACGGTCCGCAGCGCCCCTGGTATCTGACCATCGCTGATAGCGTGGATGCCGCTGATGATCCGAAATCGTTGAAAGTCATCGCCCCTCAACCTGTCCAAGAAAAACCCGTGGAGGAAAACGAGTGAACCTCACCCCTGCATCCGCTGTTGACGTGCAGATTGTGGAACGTCAGTTGGGGCGCTTACCGCGTGGGGTGGAAGGCATCGCTGCGCGCTGTCAATGCCAGGCTCCCCTAGTGGTGTTCACCGCTCCTCGCCTTCCCGACGGCACCCCGTTCCCCACCTGCTTCTACCTCACCCAGCCGGCCGCCGTTAAGGGGTGTTCCACTTTGGAGGCTGAGCGTTGGATGGAGACTCTCAACGCTGACCTGGCTGAAGATGAACAGTTGGCGCAGCAGTATCGCCGCGCCCACGACCATTACATTGCGGCGCGCGAATCGGTGGAGTTCGTTGACCATTTGCATGAGACTTCCGCCGGTGGGATGCCAAATCGCGTGAAGTGTTTGCATGCCCTGCTCGGTCATGCCTTGGCCGCAGGTGCGGGCGTGAATCCGATTGGGGATCGCACGCTGGCGATGTTGGAAGAGCGCAACCTGTGGGATCGAAACCGGTGCTGGTGTGAACCCGGGCAGCGTCCGGCGGATTTCGCAGCCAGCGCGGTTGGTGCGTCTGCGCAAGATAATCACGAGGACGTAGCCGAGGCTGGCAGTGAAGCCTGAGTTGCGGGAAGGCACCGGTGCGGGGATTGAGTTCCCATGGAATTTGGGGTTGCCGGTGGGTAACGTGGCGGCGATTGACTGCGGCACGAATTCCATTCGCTTGCTGATTGGTCGGCGCAGCGCTGCTGGCTGCGACAATGTTGACACTACCGTGCCCGTTGTGGAAGGCCAGGCGGCGGCGGAGTGGGAGGAAGCCGTCCGCCTGATGCGCATTGTGCGCCTGGGGGAGGGCGTGGACCGCACCGGCGAGCTGGCTCCCGCAGCTATTGCTCGCACGCTTGCCAGTGCCCGCGATTACGCGCAGATTTGCCGCGATCACCAGGTCACGCGCCTGCGTTTCGTGGCCACTTCTGCGAGCCGCGATGCCCGCAACCGCCAGGACTTCATCACCCAGATCCGCGCCGCCATCGGGGTGGATCCGGAAGTGGTGGTCGGTGAGGAAGAAGCGCGCCTGAGTTTCCTCGGCTCCACCGCGCATCTGCGGGATCTGGAATGGCCGGTGTTGGTGATTGATATTGGCGGTGGCTCCACTGAGTTCGTTTACGCCACTTCACCTGACCAGTTGCGGGCGATTTCGACCAATATGGGTTCGGTGCGGGTGCATGAGAAGTTCCCGAGCTTCGCCATGGGCCCGGATTCACCCGACGCCGCCGCGCGCGCGTGGATCACCTCGGTGCTGGACACCGCGAACGACACTGTACCGTGGGATAAGGTGGCCACCTTGGTGGCGGTAGCTGGCACGGTCACCACGGTTGAGGCGTTGGCGTTGGGAGTGGATGAGTACGACAGCGAACGCCTGCACGGCTCGCGTTCGGACACCAGGCGGGTGCAAGCCACCTGCGCCCAAATGATGACGATGCCGGTGGCTGAGCGCGCGAAGTTGGGCTTCATGCCAGCGGGGCGCGAGGACGTGATCGGCGCGGGTGCCGCCATCTACCGCCAAATTGCCGCCCGCTTAGAACAAGCCCAGGGCCGGCCGGTGCCGGTAGTGGTGTCGGAATACGACATTTTGGATGGGATCGCGCTGTCCCTACTGGACGAACCCGCCCGCTAGCGCCGGGACGAGCTGGAACCGACCCGCTAACGCCGGGCGCGCCGCGAGTTCGCCGCCCGTCCTCGCGCCGGCAAGTTGGCACGGTGATGGATCGCCCAGCCACCGGCAATCGCGGCGATCGCTGTGCCCGTCATTACCCCCAACTTGGCGTGGTCGATATGGGCCGAGGACGGGTCGAACGCCAGTCCCGCAACCAGCAGCGCGACCGTGAACCCGATACCCGCCAGCAGCGAAATCGCCGCAATATCGGGCATATCCACGCCCGCTCCCAGGCGCAGGCGGGTCAAAGAGGTGAGGATCCAAACGGACCCGGCAATGCCGAGCAACTTACCCAACGGCAGGGCGATCATCACGCCCACCGCCACCGGGTCGGCCAGAGTTTCGCGTAGGCCACCGGAGTTAGTGACATTCACACCGGCCGCGAAGAAGGCGAACAGGGGGACCACCAGGCCGGCCGATAGCGGGTTGAGGCGGTGGGCCAGTTCACTGGACCACTGTACGTCGCGGGATTTCTTGCGCAGAGCCGGGACCAACATGCCCATCGCTACGCCAGAGATGGTGGCGTGAATCCCGGAAGCGTGCATGAATCCCCAGGCCACTATCGCCACCGGTACCAGCAACCACCACACCATGATGCGGCGCTGCACCAGCACACCGAAAACGGCGATCGCCGCGAAGGCACAGCCCAGCGCGATGAAGTTCAAGTCAGTGGAGTAGAATACCGCGATCACAATGATTGCCAACAGGTCGTCGACCACTGCCAGGGTTAGCAGGAAAGTGCGGGCCGCCGGAGGCATTCCCTTACCGAATAACCCCAATAGCGCCACCGCGAAGGCTATGTCGGTAGCGGTAGGGATCGCCCAACCGGTGTAGGCGTCGGAGCCGGTGAGGATCTGAATCAGCATGTAGATCACGGCCGGGCCCACCATGCCGAAGGCGGCAGCAAGCATTGGCAATGCCGCTTCACGCACGTCCCGCAGCGCGCCGGTAACGAACTCGGTTTTAAGCTCCAGTCCCACCACGAAGAAGAACAGCGTCAGGATGCCATCGGCCGCCCAGTGGCTGATTGGCAGGTTCAATCCCAGGGATTCGGGCCCCAGCTTGTAATGCGAGACCGCCATGTAGGTGTGTGACCACGGCGAGTTCGCCCACATTAATGCCAACAGGGCGGCGACAACCAGCAGTAGCCCGGAGCGGGTCTCGTCGGAAACGAACTTCACGTAGCTTTTAGGCAGGTTCCAAACCCGTTCCAGGAAGGTCGGGTTAGCGGCGTGCTGCACTGCCAGCAGGTTGCGGCGTCGGCCTTCAGGTAGCGCGTAGGGACGTTGTAGCCCGCGTGCGCCAGGCAAGTTATGGGAGGATCGGCGCACCATTTGTGAGCTGGTAATAACCCCTGGGCGACGTTTACCATCCGACCACATGCTCTGCCTCCATCTATGTCTTCGCGGGCGCAGCGGCGACGCCGTCAATATTCCCATCCTAGTCGCCTATGTCTAGAAGCAGGCAGGGGCGTCGTAGGTTGGACAGTTTTGGTTCACCGATTCGAAAAATCTTTATCACGAGGGCGGGGCGTTCTTGCCGGCATCACCGTACCTCGCGTTGCAATTCGTTTCTAAGGTGTTTGATGCGTACAATTGGGGCAGTGCGAATAGCGCGCCCCCATAGCCCAATTGGTAGAGGCAATCGGCTTAAACCCGATCCAGTGCCGGTTCGAACCCGGCTGGGGGTACTTTTTATGCCAGGGGCGAGGGTCTGCGGGTGCCGCCGCGCCTAGCTCAGCGACGTTGCACCCGCACCACGCCTTTGATGACGTGGGTGAGGGCGAAACGTCGCGCATTAAGCAATAGGCGTCGACCGTCCTCGTGGCGGGTATAAACCGCCTTCACCGGCAAACCCGCATGATTCAACCGACTCACGTAAGTATCCACGCTTTCTCGGTTGCGACTAAAAGCCGAGGGGACGGCTTGGGTGAAAACCGGCAGAGCGAAACCCAGACGGCGTTTGGGTACCACCAGGTAGCGCGGGTTACGCGGAGGCAAACTAACTTCGGTGACCGCTTGGGCGAATAATAGTTCTTCCGCCAAGGTCGCGTTCTTCAACTGCACCGTGGCTCCCACACCGTCGGTGTCCACCATTACCGAAACCGCCGGCGAGGTCACCTGGCCACTGTCGATGAGGGCCTCTAGGATCGCCTGGGCCTGCAGGCGATGGCGACGCTTGAATCGGTAGAGATTGCGTCGTTGCCACCAGGTGAGCGCGATCAAGCTAAGACCGGCGCAGCTGATGAGCACCAGCACCAGGGGGTTAAAATCGTGGCTCGTCGAATAAGTCGGCCGACTCAATATGTAGACAATCAGCAGCAAAGCCAGCGTGAGGAGGAGAATCAGCACGTCGAGGACGTTCACCAAGGTGGCCTTGGGGCTGCGCATTTGCGTTTGCACCCGCAAACGGGGAGCGTAAGTGCCCTGCGTAAAGTCAGTAGCCAAGGCGCGTTTCCAACTGTCTTTAATTAGCGCCCGCGCGCGACTGTAAGCCAACGAGGTGCGGTTGGCTTCCACCGGTCGGCTAATTGCGTCTTCCAGTGGGAGGCGGAAACAGCGGGCCAACCCGCTGTCCAGTTGCGGTCCTAAGCGGTCAGGGGCTGCCGGCAATGGCTGAGCGTTCGACTGCTTCTCACCAAACTGGCTGTCCCGCCCGCGAGCCGCTGGCGCTCATGCGCCCCTGCCCGCCCGAAGTCCTCGTCGTTGGAAAGCGGCGGCAAAGTGAGGACAGCCAACCCAACATTGGTGCGCATACGCTGCGCCAGGGAGCGCACCCCGTGGTAATCCTCACCGAACTGCCCCACGAAACGCTGCAGCGCGTTCCGTGCCGGCGGGGCCTCCAAGGTCAGCAAATGCCAAATATTAGCCACCTTTTCCGGCTGCTTAGCATCGATGCGGATGGCTCGCCCACGCAGCTGGTTGCTCAACATGAAAGTTTTAACGCTGGAAGCAATGATCAGGGAATTCAGAGCCGGGGCATCCCACCCTTCCCCCAGCAGCGCCGCCGTGCCCACCATGATCTGCACCTTCCCGGCACTGAACAGGGCCGTCAAAGTGGGTACCGATTGAGAGGTGGAAGCCGGGAAATCCAACCGCGTGAATCCGCCACCCACCGGGCGAGTGGACGGCGGTTTCCACCGCGCTGCGAAGAGTTGTTCACCGGTTTCCATCACTGCCAGGACGGTGCCCTCCGGTACCAGCACCAACGAGCCAGTCAGCAGCGCCAGCTTCTCCACCCACGCGGGGTGGCTTTGGGTCAGCGCTTGCTGCAACGCCACCACGGTCGGGACGGCGCCCTGCTGGCTGGGCGCAGTGGTTCCCCCCAGGTCTGTCAGCGCGTCGGCGCGGATATAGTCGGTGAGGATAACTTGCCGCAGTTGCGCACCCATAGCGGTGATCTCCGAGCGCACAATATCGCCAATCGCAGTGAACCTGCTGATTGACTGATTCAGTATTCGCTGCTGGTCCTTTTCTGGGGCCTGCCCCATGGTGAGCGCTTCCGCGCGCCGGTGAGCGAGGCGGTGCTCCACTAAGACGGCAACGCTCGCTTCCCAGGTGGAGTCGTTAAAAAGCTCGGGGTGATTGAGGATGAAGCCGGCGCTTTGATGCAAATCCATCACTGTGCTGCTGGTTCCCTCTAAGGTGGTGGCACGCTCGGTAAAGGCCGCAAACCCGACGTTTTCCAATACCGACGGGATGGGCAGGCCCGCACTAGCGCAAGTTTGCAGGAAACTAATGAAGCCTTCTTCATCGTCCATGCAGCTTTGCACAGCGGCGTCATTTTCACCCACTGTTTGCCCCAATTGCTGCACCAGAGCGGGGGCGAGCCCGTCATCTAAGAGCCGACCAAAAGCCGCATTGTAGGGGCGGGCAAGTGCCGTCAGAGCGGCGGTTTCTTCCCGGCTCGGATAGGTGAGGTAGACGTAATCTTGGTGCGGACACAGGTCACCGGTCGCCACCAGCTCGGGGATGGAGATTTCTTCATCAATCGGCCCGCAAGTTTCCAAGTAGTTGCGCCACTGTTGCGCGGTGGAGTCATACGGTGGGGTAGCGGTCAGGGCCAGGAAGTGCAAAAGCGGTGCGCCGCTACTGTTCGCGGCCGCCGCGTTCGCACCACTGCCACTACCACGCAGCTGATCCAAGAAATCGGTCAAACTCCGCTGCCAAGCGCTGCGCAGATGGTGAGCCTCGTCCATACAGATAGTGCCCAAACCACCAGCCAGGAGCGAGGCGACCACTTCCGGGGCGCCAGTGAAATCCTCCCCGGTTTCTTCATCGCGTACGCGCGTCATCGCGGCCCACAGGGTTTGGTAGGTGACGACGGTGAGGAAGTTCGGCTGCAATAAGCTAATGCTGGTCAGTTGCCGCAAGCTGGCTGGATCGGTAACGGCGTGACCGTCCTCGTTAATGATTTCGAAATGCTCACAAAAGCGGGAGATCCACTGGTCGCGGATCGCCAAGGTGGGAGTCAATACCAGGGCGGGGGCCTGTAGGCGGCAGATCATTTCCAACCCGAGGATGGTTTTGCCAGAACCCGGGGCTGCCACTATATGCAGGTGGCGGTCGCTTAGCAGGTGGTCGGCGCGCTCTAAAACTCGCTGCTGGTAGCTGCGGAACTGGCCGCGAAACCGCAGTCGCATCTCCTGGTCCTCCCGAAGTCATGCGGCGGATGAACTACCTCCGCGCGGGCGCCGGTGGCAGATGGTTTTGGCTAAACGTTTCAGTTCTGCGAGGACTACCTCCGCGCGGGCGCCGGTGGCAGTGGGGTCCGTTACTGATTATAGTGGGCTGATTAACGCTGGCTTAACGGTTCGTTAGAACCAGCTGAAAGCGACGCTTTGGTGTCGCTTCTGGGGAATAAATCTGGCACCCTTAGGGTTGTAACAGGTAGAACTTTTTAGGAAAGAGCCCACCGATAGGAGTTTCGATGGCAAACCCTGTGATGAACAATATCGACCAGCTCGCCGCGCGCACCACGCCGGCCGGCTACCCGACCATGCCCGGATATGCGCCCGGCAGCCACGGCTACCCGGCCGGACCTGGCATGAACTCGGCGACCGCGCCCTACGACGCCCAGGCCCCCACCACGGGTGGCCCGGCTCAGACGCGGCCTGACTACGCCACTGCGGAAGAGCTGAACAGCGCCTATTACTCGCCTAGCGCGGATGCGGTCGATCGTGGTCGGGTGACTTTCGATGACATTTTGATGCGAACCGGCATGCTGTTGGCCATGGTGTTTGCCGGTGCCGCGGTGAACTGGGTTGTCACTTTGAACAACCCGCAAATGGGTATGGGCCTGACCATGGTGGGCCTGTTCGCGGGCCTGGCACTGGTGTTCGTGAACGTTTTCAAGAAGACCATTAGCCCGCTGCTGATCAGCGCTTACGCGGTGGCGGAAGGTCTGGCGCTGGGTGGTATCTCGGTGCTGTTCGAGGCCGCCTACCCGGGTATCGTGAAGAACGCGGTGCTCGCTACCTTCGCGGTGGCGGGGGTGACGCTGCTGGCGTACAAGATGCGCTGGGTACGTTACACCGCGAAGATGAACAAGATCCTCATCATTGGCCTGTTCTCTTTGCTGGGCTACCGCCTACTGCTGATGCTGCTCACCTGGACCGGCTTGATGCCCGCCGCCGCTAACTTCGAACAGATCACCGTGATGGGCCTGCCCATCGGCGGGCTGATCGGTTTGCTCGCTATCGGCCTGGCCACGGTTGCCCTCATCGGGGACTTCGACACCGCTGAACGCGCCGTCGCCGCTGGCCTGCCCAAGCAGGTCGCGTGGATGGTTGGTTTCGGCATGACCGTTACCCTGGTGTGGCTCTACACCGAAATCTTGCGCATCCTGGCGATTTTCTCCGGGCGCGATTAACACCCGTGACGAGGACGGTGCCGGTCGTTGGCGGCCCACCGTCCTCGTTCTTTGTGAACTAGCTAAACGATTTGGAAGGACCACAAATGTCTGAAGTATTGAAAGTGTCTAAGAATTTCCTGCGCAAACCCACCATCGAGTTCCTCGCGGAGGAAGCCCCCAGCGAACTGCACATTGAGGTGATTCGCGAGGGCGCCGGCCCGGCAATCACCAAGGGTGATAAGGCGCAGTGCCACTACCTGGGTCAAGTCTGGGGTGGGGAAGTGTTCGACAACTCCTACGACCGTGGTCAGCCGCTAGAGTTCACCGTGGGTGTGGGCATGGTTATTGCCGGTTGGGACCAGGGCCTGCTGGGGATCCGCGAAGGGTCGCGCGTGGTGCTGTCCATCCCCTCCGACCTGGGCTATGGGGATGCGGGCGTCCCGCAGGCGGGGATCGCTGGGGGTGACACCCTGGTGTTCGTCACCGACGTGGTGAAAGTGAACTAACGTTTTTGCCGCGCGAGCGGGAGAACGAAAGCGGGAGCTAGGCTCGGCCTGGCTCCCGCTTTAGCTTTGTGCGGGCTACGGTGGGTGGGCTTGACTGGTGGGCGGGCTTTACTGCGCGCCGCCGTCCTCGCTACCCGCGCCGCCGTCCTCGCTACCCGCGCCGCCGACCACGCCCACCGGGCAGCTCATACCCGACGGCCCCAAGTTGCAATACCCGTAGGGCCGGTAATGCAGGTAGGCCTGGTGATAGTCCTCCGCCAGGTAGAACTCACCTAGTTCGCCCGCACCCACGATCTGCGTGGTGATGTCAGGCAAGCCGGCAGCCCGCACCACCGGGTTGAAAGCCTCCCGCGTGGCCTGGGCGGCGGCGTACTGCGCGGGGGTGGTGGTCCCGATGAAAGAACGGTATTGGGTGCCAACGTCGTTGCCCTGACGGTTGCCTTGAGTGGGATCGTGGTTTTCCCAAAACCGCCGTAGCACGTCCTCGACACTGACTTTGCGTGGGTCGTAAACTACCTGCACCACTTCGGCGTGCCCGGTGGTGCCGGTGCAGACTTGTTCGTAGCTGGGGTGAGGGGTGTGTCCGCCACCGTAGCCCACCGCGGTGCAGATCACGCCGGGGAGGTTCCACATGATGCGCTCCGCTCCCCAAAAGCACCCCATCCCCAGGTAGATTACCTCGTGCGGGTCGGGCCAGGGGCCACCCAGGGGTTGGCCGAGGACGGGGTGAACTATGGCTGCTACCCGTTGCTGGTCTTGCGGTGTCATTTTGGGCCCTCCCTGCGCGTTATTTACCGCCTCGGTATAATCTCAACATTGCAAACTTTACCAACATGGCGGGATCGCTATAGCGAGGAGCACTAGGTGGCTAACTTTAAAAGAAGTAACAAGCGTTTGACGGGCTTCGTGGAGAAGTTCGCGGAACCGTTGGCGCGGGTTAGGGAAAATATCCAGCCCGAAACTGTGCATGTGCAACGCATCGAGGTCCCCGGCCCAGCTTCACACGAGGACGCGCAAACTTCTGTGCCCTGGTCGCTGCGGGTAGTGGCCGCCTGGTCTTGGCGCCTGGTGGTTCTTGGGGCAGCCATGTTCTTGGTGGGTAAGGCTGCGGCGAAACTGTCATTGCTGATCATCCCGCTGCTGCTGGCCCTGCTTTTCGCCGTGCTCTTGGACCCGGTGAACCGGTTCTTGCAACGCAAACTTCGTTTCCCTGCGTCCCTATCAGCAGCGGTGAGCTTGCTCATCGGCATTGGCCTGGTTTTTGGTCTACTGTCGGCTGCCTCCAGTCAAATCTTGGCCCAGTTCGATGATTTAGCGAAGAAAGCCCAGCAAGGTTTGGACACTTTGCTGGACTGGCTGGTGGAGGGCCCCCTTCACGTTGATGGTTCGAAACTGGACGAGTACGTGGGGCAGATTACCGCCGAAGTTACCTCTTTCGTGCAGGACAACTCCTCCCAGATTGCCTCCGGCGCCATGCAGGTCACCACTTCGGTGGCGAACGTCCTTACCGGGTTCCTATTCGCCATGTTCGTGTTGTTCTTCCTGCTGAAGGAAGGTCGACGCATGTGGCTGTGGTTCCTGCGGATCATGCCTGAGCGTGCTCGCGTACCGGTGCACGAATCGGCGATACGCGGTTGGATCACCCTGGGCGCCTACGCCCGCACGCAGATCCTGGTGGCTGCGATTGACGCTTTAGGTATCGGCCTGGGTGCTTACTTCCTGGGTGTGCCGTTGGCGATCCCGCTGGGTGTGCTGGTGTTCATCGGTTCCTTCATCCCCATCATTGGTGCGGTAGTCACCGGTTCCATCGCGGTGTTAGTGGCTTTGGTGGACCAAGGACCGCAAACCGCAGTGATCATGATGCTGATTATCTTGGCGGTCCAGCAGATTGAAGGTAACTTGTTGCAGCCGTGGTTGATGTCGAACGCGGTATCACTCCACCCGGTTGCGGTGTTGGTGGCGGTGGCTGCCGGGTCCTACCTGTTTGGCATCATCGGTGCTCTGTTCGCGGTGCCGGTTACGGCGTTTGCTAATACCTCGATGCTGTACCTGCACGGTTACGATAAGTTCCCGCAGCTGGCCAATGATGATGACCGTCCGGGAGGCCCGCCGGGGGCGTTGGAGGAAGCTATTTTCGCGACCTACGATCCGTCGATGCAGCGCACTGACCCGGAGAAGGAATCGCGCCGTGCGGACGCGCAGACCATTGAGGAAACCATCGAAGTGGTGGCTCACGATCCGGAAGCGGTCAAGGAGAAGCTGGCTGAACGCGACGCCAAAGCCGCGGCTGTCGCGAGCACTTTGGAAAAGTCCGCGGACGAGGGCGGTGGCAGCGCGGGCAGCCAAAACTAAGTTGGCTGTCAACTAGCTTGGTTCCCAGTTAGCTTTCCAGTTAGCTTGATCACCAACTCGCTTGTTTGCCAGCGGCGTTTTCCCGGTGAACATCCGAATGGCCCCAGCTGGGGTGAGTATTCCTCACCCGGCTGGGGCCATTGGGTTGGCACTGTAGCAGGCTTGCGTGTTGATTGCTCTGAACGGTGAGAGGATCTGGCTGGGCCACCTGGTTTTCGCCAGCTAGCTCTTGGGCGGCCAGGCGCCAGCACCAATTCGCCGGCGACCCGCTTAGCCCTGGTAGGGCACGGTGTCGATGATCTTCACCTTGATTTCACGGCCGTTCGGAGCGTAGTAGCTGACGGTGTCGCCCTTTTTCGCACCCAGGATCGCTTCCCCCAGGGGAGCTTCCGGGGAGTAGACTTCGATGCCTAGGCCAGAGCCCGCCAGGCGGGAGCCGAGCAGGAACTCGGTGCGTTCCCCAGCAACTTCCGCAGTCACCATCATGCCGGGCTCAACGATGCCGTCATCGGGCGGGGTTTCCCCGATTTCTGCGTCCTTGAGGAGTTCTTCCAGCTGGTTGATGCGGGTTTCGTTCATCGATTGTTCTTCGCGAGCCGCCTGGTAGCCGCCGTTCTCGCGCAGGTCACCTTCGCGACGAGCGTTGTCGATCTTGGTGGCGATTTCGTGGCGCCGGGTGGTGGTGCGTTCTTCTAGCTCGGCCTTGAGGCGGTTGAATGCTTCCTCAGTCAGCCAGGTTTTTTCCGCCATAACGGGTCCTCCTGAATAAAAATAGGCGCCCGGCGGCGCCAACGTGGGCTAGATTCCTTGACTACCGCAGGTGGCAGCCAGTGACAATGTGAATACCATAGCAACTTTTGGCGCGTTTTCGCATGTTATTCCGCCCAATGCGAACGGTGTGGGTTGGCGTGTCGGCGCCACTCGTCCTCGTGATGATTTACGAGGACGATGCAGCAGTCCGCGCCGCGCGGCTTCTTGGGGCTTCGCTTCCCACGTCGCGCGCCTGCGGTAGGCCACCGCGGCGTATCTCGCTGCGAGTGCTCCGCGCTGGCACTCGTTGCGTACTGCGCGTGCGTCCCGCCGGCCCGGGTTACCCGAGCACCGCCAGGTAGGCGGCGACGCAGTGGCAGATCCAACCGGCCACGGTGAAAGCGTGGAAGATCTCGTGGAATCCGAAGGTGCGCGGGGCAGGGTTGGGCCATTTGAAGCCGTATACTACTGCCCCCACGGTGTAGAGCAGGCCTCCGGCTACCAGTAGCCACACTACTGCGGGACCACCGGCGTGCCACAGTTGTGGTAGGTACCAAAGCGCTACCCAGCCTAGTACCACGTAAATAGGGGTGGTGAACCAGCGTGGAGCGGTAGGCCAGAAAACTGAGGTGGCGATCCCGGCCAGTGCCCCTACCCACACCACGGTGAGGACCCGTGCGGCTAGCGTGGGTGCAAGCAGGCTCGCGCAGATGGGAGTGTAGGTGCCGGCGATGAGCAGGAAAATGTTGGAGTGGTCAATGCGTCGTAAGATTCCTTCGGTGCGCGGTTGCCAGTAGAGACGGTGATAGAGGGCGGATACGCCAAATAGCATGATGGTGCAGGCCAGGTAAACGCTGGCGGCGACGCGCATCCCGGTGGTGGGGGAGAGGATTAGTAGCACTAGGGCGGCGGCGAAAGATAGGGGGGTGGACACCAGGTGGATCCATCCGCGTAGTAATGGTTTGCGTAGTGCCTGGCGATGGTCGCTGATGTGAAGCGTGGGTATTGAGGCGACGGGCATGATTTTGCTCCTAACTTACTGCACCGTAACCCCAGGTTACCCCTGAGTAAGTTTGGGTTGCAACTGGGGCGCGCCTGCCACCTACCACACGGCCCTCAAAAGACGTGGACGCTGCTTAAATTTCCGGTGCGTTTATCGGCCGACGTGCTATTACATGAAGGCCACGAAAAATCTACTAATATTGCGCCCGCTACTTACGCGCAAACTACCCACGCACGCCGGCGTTACCATAAGATCAAGGTAGGAACTCGGTCTCAGGAGGGAAAGATGCGAAACCAGCTTCTTTACAATCTCTATGAGCGCCGCCTAGCGCGCCAATTGCGCCCCGAAACTATCCCCCACCACGTGGGCGTGATCCTTGATGGGAACCGCCGGTGGGCAAAAGCAGCGGGAAACGCCACCGCCTATGGACACCGTAAAGGTGCTGACAAGATCAGTGAATTTCTGCTGTGGGCACGGGAATTCGGTGTCAAAGTAGTCACCTTATGGATGCTTTCTACCGACAATTTAGACCGCTCACCGGAAGAACTTGAACCGCTTCTGGCGATCATTGTCGATGCCACTAACTCCCTGGCGAGCGACCCGCGTTGGGAGTTGCGTTTCGTGGGCGATCGGTCTTTGCTGCCCGAAGCTGTGGATCAGGACCTAGCTGCCGCCATCGAACAATCCCAAGAGCTTGACCGCGCCAGCTCTGCCTTACAGGTCAATATTGCGGTGGGCTACGGGGGACGGCACGAAATCACCGACGCGGTGCGTTCGCTCTTGCGCGAGTGCTCCCAGCGGGGGATGAGCATTGATGAGGTTGCGGATGTACTCACCGTTGATGACATTACCGACCATCTTTACACTGCCGGAGTACCCGACCCGGATCTGCTGATCCGCACTTCCGGGGAGCAGCGCTTATCCGGTTTCCTACTGTGGCAGTCGGTGCATTCGGAATACTATTTCTGTGAAGCCTATTGGCCTGATTTTCGGCGCGTGGATTTCCTACGCGCACTTCGTGACTACGCCCAGCGGGAGCGCCGCTTGGGTCGCTAACCTGTTTTACCTTAAGGAGCCTCATGACTACCCCACACGCCCTCGTCGTTGGTGAAGCCCTCGTTGATGTGGTCCATCGCGCCGACGGCTGCACGCAGGAAATTCCCGGTGGTTCTCCGGCGAATGTGGCTCTGACGTTGGGGCGTTTGGGCCGCCCGGTGGAGTTGGTGACGTGGCTCGGTGATGATGACCGAGGACGGATGGTGGCTGAGCATTTGCGCCAGTCGCTAGTGTTCCTTGGGTCGGCTTCCTGTGCGGCGCAGCGCACTTCCACCGCGCAGGCCACGATTGATGAAAACGGGGCCGCTAGCTACGAGTTTGATTTGGATTGGCAGGTTCCCGCTACTGACATTGACCCGGCCACCATCATGGTTCACTCCGGGTCGATTGCGGCCACCGTGGAGCCGGGAGGCAGCCAGGTGGCGGAGTTGCTGCGTCGGGCCCGCCTGCAGGCGACTATCACTTACGACCCGAACGCACGCCCCACCATCATGGGGCAGCCGGAAGTGGCGTGGACACGGGTGAGTGAGATCGTGCGCGCAGCCGACGTGGTGAAGGTTTCTGACGAGGACGTGGAGTGGCTTACCCAGGGCGGTGACGTTGACCAGGTGGCTGAGGAATGGGTCCAGCAGGGTTGCGCGCTGGTGGTGGTTACTCGCGGACCGCGCGGGGCCAGCGCCTTTTGCGCCGCCGGACGGGTGGATGTGCGGGCCCCGGAGGTAGACGTGGTGGACACCGTGGGGGCGGGAGATTCCTTCATGGGTGGGCTGATTGATGCCCTGTGGCGTGAAGACCTATTGGGTGGGGATCGCCGCGGAAACTTGCAGCAGATTACCTTGGAACAGGTTGAGCGGGTAGTGAATCACGCTTCATCGGTCTCCGCGGTGACGGTGTCGCGGGCGGGTGCCAACCCGCCGTGGCGCGAGGAACTGGCGAAGTAACGCCGCTGCCAGCGGGGGTGCGAAACCGCCAAATAACTCCCGGCTGTTCGCTGGCTACGAATGCGCCGGGCTGCCCGAAACTAGCGAGGTCGCGGCGCCGCTGGGACCGGGGCACGGCGAGCTACCGCGTCAGACAGTCCTAGCTTGCCCTCAAATGGGCCCGCGACCTGCCCCAGCCGTGGCCACTGCGTACCTCTCCCGGTGGCGGCTACTGCGCTGAACTGGCGTTGCTATCAGCCGTTACTGCGCCGCGCCCGGGTTGGAGTCGGCCGGCGCGGAAGCGGCTGCGAGTTTCGTTTCTGCCGCGTCTAGGATCTGCTGACAGCGGGCCGCCAAGGCTTCGCCGCGCTCCCACATGCCGAGGGTTTCTTCCAACGGGGCGGACCCGCCCTCCAGGGCGCGTACGATCGCGACCAGCTCGTCGCGAGCAGCCTCGTAGGGCATTTGCTGGACGTCTTCGAAGTTGTTTTCGCTATTAGCCATGTTTCTTCCCCTTGTTAGATTCTTGCGAGATTTTGAGTCTTACGAGGACGGTTTCGCCGTTCCCTCACCCGCGCACCTACCCGTCGCCACCGGATGTGGGTTCGACTGCGGGTGCGTCCGCGCCGGGGTTGGTACCGAAAACCGTCACGATCATTGACCCGCGCGCCAGCGTGGCCTCCAAGATCGCTCCCTTCTTCACCGCCCCCGCATCGGTGAGCACCCCCACGCCAGGGGCTTTCAGAATCGAGTAGCCCCGCTCCAAGGTGGCTTGCGGCGAAACCGCCCGCAGCGTGGCGTGCGCTTTAGCCAACCCGGTACGTTCGGCGCTGAGCCGCAATCCAACGCGGTGGCGCAACTGGGTGCGGGCGTGTTCCAAACCCACCCGGTGCGACTGCAGCGACGCTGCCGGGGAGGCAAACACCGGGCGCTGGGTGAGCATTTCCAAACGCTCACGCTCCAGCCGTAGCCTTCCTGAGAACCGCTCCCGCAACGCCTGGCGGGCGTGTTCCAACCCAGCTTTTTCTTGAGCCAAATCCGGCACCACTTTGCGGGCCGCATCGGTGGGGGTGGAAGCACGCAGGTCAGCTACGAAGTCCAGTAGCGGGGCGTCGCCCTCGTGCCCAATGGCGGAAACCACGGGAGTGCGGGTCGCGGCGGCAGCTCGTACCAACTGCTCATCGGAAAACGGCAGTAAGTCCTCCACCGACCCGCCCCCGCGCGCCACCACAATCACATCCACGTGGGGCAATTGATCCAGTTCTGCCAGGGCGCGGGTGACGGCGCCGACCGCGTATTGACCCTGTACCTCCACTTCCCGGATTTCGAAGCGCGCTCCCGGCCAGCGGGCGGTGGCATTGACGAGGACGTCATCCTTAGCTTTCGCAGCCCGCCCGCAGATCAAGCCAATGCAGTTGGGAAGGAACGGGAGGGGGCGTTTGCGTTCAGCGTTGAACAGGCCCTCGGCTTGTAGGCGGGCGCGGAGTTGTTCGATCTGCGCCAGCAGGTCGCCGGTGCCCAGCAGGTGGATTTCCTTGGCTTCCAGGTTGAAACGGCCCGAGCGGGCCCAGAAACGAGGCCGCACTTGGGCCACCACTCGCGCCCCGGCGTGAAGGCCACCGGCGGCGGCGATCACGTTGCCGAAGGCGGTGACATCCATGGAGGCTTCCGACTCCAGGTCACGCACGGTGAGGAAAGACATACGGGTGCCGGGTCGTTCGTTGTATTGCACCACTTGGGCTTCGATCCACAGCGGGTCGAGCCGCCCAATGTAGGCTTCCATGTTCTGCGCCAGCAGCCGCAGCGGCCAGGGGTTTTCCCGGGTGGTTTCGCGTGCCAGGCGTGCCAAGGGGCGGGGCGGTTGGGGTTGTTCACTCACCCCTACAGGTTGCCACAGATTGGACGCTCGCGGGCGGGCAGTGTTGCGTGCCTGTGGATGGTCGGTACCCTATTAAGGGTGAGTAGCGTTGAGAAGACTATTTTGTTGGCCGCCCCGCGCGGGTACTGCGCTGGAGTGGACCGCGCCGTGGATGCGGTTGAAAAAGCCTTAGACCTGTATGGTCCTCCCATTTACGTGCGTAAAGAGATCGTCCATAACCGCTACGTGGTGGAAACCTTGAGTGAGCGCGGCGTGATTTTCGTTGACGAAACTCATCAAGTGCCAGAAGGTGCGCGCGTGGTGTTCTCCGCCCACGGGGTGTCCCCGGCGGTACACGCGCAGGCAGCGGCCCGTAACTTGGCGACCATTGACGCCACTTGCCCGCTGGTGACGAAGGTCCACAAAGAGGCGGTGCGTTTCGCGAAGGACGATTTCGACATTATTTTGGTGGGCCACGACGGCCACGAAGAAGTGGAAGGCACCCAGGGGGAAGCCCCCGACCACATTCAAGTGGTGGGCACGCCCGAGGAGGTGGACAGCGTGGTGGTGCGCGACCCAGACAAGGTGGTTTGGCTGTCCCAAACCACGTTGAGTGTGGATGAGACGAAGGAGACGGTAGATCGTTTGCGCGAGCGCTTCCCGAACCTTCACAACCCGCCCAGTGATGACATTTGTTACGCCACCCAGAACCGGCAGGAAGTGGTTAAGACCATCGCCCCGCGCGCGGACGTGATGATCGTGGTGGGTTCGGCGAACTCTTCGAACTCGGTGCGCCTGGTGGAGGTAGCTTTGGATGCGGGGGCGAGGGCGGCCTACCGCATTGATAAGGCCAGTGAACTCCAGCCCGAGTGGGTTGCGGATGCCACCACCGTGGGTCTAACTTCGGGTGCGTCGGTGCCGGAGATTTTGGTGCGCGAAGTCATTGATCGTCTCAACGAGCTAGGGTTCCCCAAGGTGGAGGAGGTGCGTACCCGCACCGAGACCATCACTTTTGCTTTGCCGCGTAATCTGCGCGGTGCGCTCAAAGCTAAGGGTGGGGAGGATACGGACGCCACCGGGCGCCGTAAGCCCGGCCCCGATCACACCTGCTAGTTTTCTTCCCCGTCATTTCGCAGCGCGCGGGGACGGGTGTCGATCGTCTGCACCGCGTCGGGGGTTTTCAATGCCAGCGCGGTGACACTGCGAGCCGAGGCTGCGAGGCGCTGTTCGAAGGAACCCACGGTAGCGTTGTAGGCTTCCACGCTGGCGGTCAGTGCGCCACCGAGTTTGGTCAGGTGGCGTGCGAGTATTTCCATGCGCTCCACCAGGGTGTGTCCCAGTTGGATGATGGCTTGGGCGTCCTCGTCCAGGTTCTGGCGCGCCCACAAACTCCCCACTGATCGCAGTAAGGTCATCAGGCCCGCCGGGCCCACCACCACGATGCCGCGTTTGAGGGCGTCTTCAAACACTGTGGGGTCGGCGTCAAAGGACGCGGCCACCAGTGCTTCAGACGGCAGGTACATCACCACCGTGTCCACCGCTGCGTCCACTACTTTCGCATAGTCACGCTCAGCTAGCGTGCGCACGTGGTTGCGTAGCGCTCGCGCGTGCTCGCGCATCAGGCGGTAGGCATCCTCGTCATTTTCGTGGGCCTGTAGGTAGGCGTCGAGTGGGACTTTCGCATCGATCACCAGGTGCGCTCCGGCAGGCAGGTGTACCACCGCATCGGGGCGGGCAGCTCCTTGCTGGTGGCGTTGTTGTAGGTGGAAGTCAATGTGCTGGCTCATGCCGCACGCTTCCAGCACCCGCTGCAAACTCGCCTCCCCCCAGGTGCCACGTTTGGGGGCTTGGCGCAGCGCCGAGTCCAGGTCTTGGGTGGCCTCCAAGATGAGCCGATCTGTCAACTGACTTTGGCGCAACTGTTCTCGCAGCGTGGCGAGCCCATCGACGTGTTGGGTCTCCAGCTTCAGCAGGCGGTTTTGCAGTTGCTCTACACCTCGCGATAGGGGGCTAAGTTCGCGCAAAATATCCAAGCCAGCGGCCTCAGGTAGGGCGGGCGGTTGGGTTCGGGAGCGCCACAGGGCACTGCCAACCAGGCCGATAATGACCCCCACGCACAGGCACAGGGCGGCAACAATCCAGGCAACGGTAGTCATGTTTCCATGAAACACCATGGTTGGGATATTTTAATGGCACCGCAGCGAGGACGCCTCGCCCCGGTTCGGCGGTTTAGCGCTCAGCCGGCTGCAGCTTGCCGCCGACGTCGCGAGGACGCCTCGCCCGCGCACTTCCCGGCTGCGTCGCGAACTGGGGCCCCGCCCTCGCGAAATACGGAGCGGGAAAACGCCTGGCCGCGCGCGAGCAGTAAAATCTGCTTCGTCGCATACCGACGGACGTCGAATAACGAATCGAGGATACGCCTTTGAGCCTAATGACCTGGTGGTGGCCGCTCAGTACCACCATTACCACTGCCCTCGTGGGGATAATCAGTGCTATTTTGCTGCGCTACCGTGGCTGGGTGGCGCGCATCTTCGGCGTGATGGCGCTGGTATTGAGCTCCACTTTGGCGGTGGCGACCATCGGGCTGACTTCGAATCTGAAGATGGGGTTTGTCGACAACGTGGGGCAGCTGGGCACCATGTTGATGGCGGACACTAGCGACGTTAAAGCCCTGCCGAAACCAACCGTGCAGATACCGGAAACCGGGCTGTTAAGTGAGGAAACTGCTCCTTCGTCGGATGCGCAGTGGCAGTTGAAGTTCGAACCGTACCACTCCCCGCATACCCAGATCGCTCCCTGGACGGGACCGCAGTCGGGGGTCACCAGTTCGGTGGCGGTGTGGCTGCCGCCCGATTACGCGCCTGGCGATGGTAAAACCTACTCGGTTATCGAGTTCATGCACGGCTTGCCTGGTTCCGCCAACGGCGTGATCGAAGCGTTGGACTGGGAGAACACATACCAAAAGTTGATTTCCGAGGGCATTATCGGCCCCACGATTTTCGTGATCCCGGATCTGCTGTCGAAAAACGGCGAGCCTGACTGCGTGGACTTCGAGGGGCGCCCGCGGATGGAAACCTTCGTCACCCGCGAAGTGCCCAAGCTGATCCGCTCCAACTTCCCCAATGTTTCCGATAAGCGCGCCGATTGGGCGCTGGTGGGGATTTCTTCGGGAGCGTATTGCAGCGCGAACCTCAGTTTGCGCCACCCGGAGATTTACTCGGCGGGCATGTCTTTTTCCGGCTACGACAACCCGATGCTGGGGGCGCTAGCCAATGCTGATGCGCAAACCCAGGCGGAGAACATTATCTCTACCATGGCGGCGAAGCTGACCCACCCGGCGGCGCTGTATATTGCGGCCACCGAGTCGGACCCGGATGCGGTGGCGATGCTAAACAACGTGGCGGCGCGGGCGAACTCGCACTTGCAGTTGCAGACCCATGCGCAGGTCGATGGTGGTCATTCGTGGAAGACCTGGGGACAACAGTTACCGGCGGCACTGACCTGGTGGCGGGGGCTGGCGGCGGCCGGGTCTGCCACGGCGAACGCGTCCGCTACGCCTGGGACGGCTTCCGCTGCAGCAGAGCCGGTGGAGGTACGCACCGCGAGTTTCTTCTCCCTCACCGGCACAGGTTCGATCGCACTGGCCTGGTTGCTGGGGGTCCTGTTGGTGGGGTTTGCGGTTGTGACGGGCGCCAATCCTCAAGCCCGCCCCCGTAGCCAGGATCATTCCCGTCCCGAGGGCGGTGCGCCCGCTAAACTGCGCCGCCTCATCTGCCCGTGGTGGGCCCTGCCACGCAACTTGGTGACGGTGGCGTTGGCGGCGATAGTGATCGCGGTGGCGATGCTGATGACCTATAACGCGGACGCGGTGTTCTTCACTTCGCTGCCGGACTTGGCTGGTGGTTGGCGCGCCATGTTCCCGTGAGGTGGGCGAATATGCGCTCGCGGGCGCGTGGCCTAGACTAGAGGCGTGGCTTTAACTATTGGTATCGCTGGCTTGCCCAACGTCGGCAAGTCCACCCTGTTCAACGCGCTAACCCGCGCGACCGTCCTCGCTGCGAACTACCCGTTCGCAACCATCGAACCCAACGTTGGTGTGGTGCCGCTGCCGGACCCGCGTTTGGGGGAGCTGGCGAAGATGTTTAACTCCGAACGCATCCTGCCGGCGACGGTGTCTTTCGTGGATATCGCGGGGATTGTGCGCGGCGCGTCGGAAGGGGAGGGGCTGGGTAACCAGTTCCTGGCAAATATCCGCGAAGCCGACGCCATTTGCCAGGTGACGCGTGCCTTCACCGACCCGGACGTGGTGCACGTCGATGGGAAGGTCTCACCCAAGGACGACATTGAGACGGTGTCGACCGAGCTCATCTTGGCAGATATGCAGACTTTGGAAAAGCAGATTCCGCGCCTGGAAAAAGAGGTACGTGCTAAGCGCACTGAAGCCGAGGTGCTTGACACTGCGCGCGGCGCCCTCAAACTGCTCGAGGAGGGCACGCTGGTGAGCGCGGGCGCGGCGAAGGCTGGGCTTGACCCGCAGATCCTGGCGACCTTCCACCTGATGACCGCTAAGCCGTTTATTTACGTGTTCAATATGGACGCCGAGGGCATGGAGGACGCGGATTTGCAGGCACAGCTGCGCCAGTTGGTGGCTCCGGCGGAAGCAGTGTTCTTGGATGCGCAGTTTGAGTCTGAGCTGATTGAGTTGGACGAGGACGAGGCGCGCGAAATGCTGGCCGAGGTCGGTCAGGAAGAATCCGGGTTGGATAAGTTGGCGCGGGTGGGGTTTGACACTTTGGGGTTGCAAACCTACCTCACTGCCGGTCCGAAGGAAGCACGCGCGTGGACGATCCGGCGCGGTTGGACCGCCCCGCAGGCTGCGGGCGTTATCCACACTGACTTTGAGAAGGGATTCATTAAGGCCGAGGTCGTGTCCTTCGATACCTTGATGGAGGAAGGTTCCATCGCCAACGCTCGGGCGCACGGCAAGATGCG
>JAEWEQ010000083.1 GCA_023389315.1 Actinomycetes bacterium
CCCGGCTGGGCGGCCTGGACTGGCTGCGCGGCCTGCGCTGGGTGCATCACCTGACCCGGCTGTGCGACCTGCGCCGGCTGGCTCGGTTGTCCCACCCCTGTTTGCCCTGCCGGGAACGGCGCAGAAGCGGGCGGCCATTGCTGTGGCACCGCTGGCTGGGCGGTGTAGTTAGGCTGTTGGGCAGAAGACTGCGGGTAGGTGGCGCCTTGCTGGGGGAACGACCCCAGTTTTGAAGGATGGGGCTGCGGGGGAATAGCAGGTTGAGCCGGCGCGGCCGGAGCGCCCGGAGCCGGAGCACGCAGAGCCGGAGCACGCAGAGCCGGAGCGCCCGGATCCGACGCTCCCGGCGCGGGCGTAACCGGACTGGCAGTCCCCACCACAGGGCCGGAACCCGGAGCAACATGTGGGCCAGTTGGCGAACCACCCCTAACCGCGCCGCCACTAACCTCACCGGCGGTAGTGCCACGCTTCTGTCGGCGCAGGTACCACCAGCCGCCACCGGCTACAAGCAATACCAACAGGCCAGCCAGCCACGGTAAAAGCGAGCCAAACCCGTCCATCACACCCGGATGCTTCTTAGACACAATCACGATGGAATCTTGCAGATCCTTCAGAGCTCCGGTTTCCAAGTGATAGGTCCGCCCAGAAACCTTACCCGGCCCGGTGGCACTAATGATCTTCCCCGGCATGTTGACAGTTAAGTCAATGTCGTAAAGTGCGGCCCCCATACTCGCCGCATCGCGCAACTGCGGCGGAATATCCGCAGCGAGCTTATCCAAGTTCAACTCAACGGTGTCTGACTTATCAACGAACTCACCGAACTCGGACATCGGCACCGGTTCGGTGCTCACAAAGCGACAATGAAGTCCCGATGACGTTGAAAGATCCTCGATACGCAACTGATCCGAGGCCGATAACTCACGGCTGATCTGCTCACAGTTAAGTCCGCTAGCGCCCATCGCCATGCCCACCCAACTGGAATCAAGCTCGAGATCCATACTCACGTTACCCATGCCATCGGGGAGCACGTCAATATTGGTCTTGAGTCCGCAAGCCGACAGCAGGAAAGCGACCGGCACCAGTATTGCTACCGCCATGGTGCGGCGAAGTTTATTGCGCTGCATTACACCGAAATCCTTTGTGATGGGAAATAGAAACCGGTGTTTTCAAAGTACCCCAAACTTCCGACCAATGGCACCCACTCAGCGAGGCAGAAAATAATCGTGGCGCGAGCAAACCTACTCGCGCCACGAACTCACCCCGGCTGACTTACTGCGCCGGAGCGGAAGGCTTAGCGTAAAGGAAGTGCGGTTCGTTGAAACCGCGCTCAGCGAAGGCTTCCTCAACTGCGCGCGCCACGTCCTCGGCCTTATCCGCCGGCACGAGGGCGATCGCGGACCCGCCAAAACCACCACCGGTCATGCGGGCCCCGTAAGCGCCATTCGCCAACGCCACATCCACCACCGTGTCCAGCTCCGGGCAGGTCACTTCGTAAAGGTCACGCAAGGAACGGTGGGAAGCGACCATCAGGTCTCCCAAGGCGTGCAGACGGGCGGAATCCAACTCCCCATCACGCAACCACTGCACGAAATCCTTGGTGCGGGCGATCTCGCCCACCACGTGCTCCACGCGTTTTTGCTCTTCTTCCGTCAGCCCCGTCAAGTCCGCGTCCATGGGAACTTCCACCAGCAGTGCCACTCCCAGTTTCTGCGCCGCCGACTCGCAGGCACAGCGGCGGGCAGCGTACTGCCCATCCACCAGAGTATGCGGGGCGCGGGTGTCCACCACCAGCAGCTCAGTGTCAACGGCCGCCAAGTCAAAGGGGATGTGGTCAATAGACTGGTCGCGGCAATCGAGCAAAATCGCGTGACCCTCTTGGCAGCGCAGCGACGCGGCCTGGTCCATCCCACCGGTGGGTGCTCCCGCAATCAGGTTCTCCGCCCGCACGCAGGCGTTAACCAGTTGCGCACGGCCCGCGTCCGTGGCGGCACGACCCGGGTTGGTGGCGCACATCTGGTCCCACGCCACCGCCACTGCGCCCTCCAACGCGGCAGAAGAAGACAGGCCCGCGCCGAACGGTACGCACGAGTCAATCGCCACGTCCATGCCGGGGAACGGGCAGCAGCCCGCCTGCTCCAAGGCCCAGGCCACTCCCACTACGTAAGCGGGCCACCCCTGGACGGGATTGTCACTGTCGTGCGTGTCCACCTGGTCTAGGTTGACTTCGCGCAACCCGTCCTCCTGGGCGGAAATCAAACGCACCAAGCGGTCTTCGCGGGCACGCACCGCTGCGAAAGTGCGGTGTGGTAGCGCCATAGGAAGGGCGTAACCACCGTTGTAGTCGGTGTGTTCGCCAATAATATTGACCCGCCCCGGGGCCGAGTGCACCGCGTCGGGTTCCACCCCGAAAGTGCGTTCGAATAGTTCCCGCACATGCTGGGCGCCTTCTTCCATGCTCCAGGCTTCGTTAACAATCATGCTTTTCCTCTGTCTAATGGCGCTACCGCGCCGCCACTTCCCTATCGTCTTTAATTCGCGAGGACGGTCAGTACACTTCCCGCAACCGGTCCGCGATCTTCTCCGGCGTGGTATCCGAAATCCACGCTCCCATGCCCGATTCTGAGCCCGCCAGGTACTTCAGTTTCCCGGGGGAACGCAAGAACGAGAACAGTTGCAAGTGCAGGCGCAAGTCTTCGCGCCCCTCCCCTACCGGAGCTTGGTGCCAAGCGGCAATGTAGGGCAGTTCAATGGGTTCGGGGTTACCGTCCTCGTCCTCACCTACGAAGAAGCGGTTACCGGCGGCCAGCATCTTCAAGTACACCTGCGATAGGTCCTCGCGTTCAGCTTCGGTGAGTTCGTACAGGGCGGCCACGTCTCGACGCGGTGCCAAGTGCATTTCCACCGGCCAGCGCGCGGCCGCGGGAGTGTAAAGCACCCAGTGGTCGGTCTGCGTGATGATACGGCGGCCCGAACGCAGTTCCGCTTCGAGGATGTCGCGCAGCAAGTTACCGCCAGTGCGTTCACGGTGGGCCTTAGCTTGGGCCAACATCAGGTTGGTTTTCGGCGTCAAGTAGGGGTAGGCGTAGATCTGCCCGTGCGGGTGGTGCAAGGTCACGCCGATTTCTTTCCCGTGGTTTTCGAAGCAGAACACCTGCTTGATACCGGGCAGTTTTTCAAGTTCTTCGGTGCGGTCCGCCCACGCTTCAATCACCGTGCGCATACGGGTTTGCCCCATGTCCACCAGGTTTTGATCCAGGCGCGGGCCGAAGCAAATCACCTCGCAGCGGCCTGCGGCGGGACGCATCGGCCAGATCTGCTCACCGTCAACGTAGCTGACTTCGTCGGGCTGTCCGGGCACCGCCATGAGGGAGGGGAAACGGTTTTCAAACACCACCACGTCGTAGTCGGTATCGGGGATTTCACCGTCTTGGTAAGTGGCGCCGGGCCGGGCCGGGGCGAAAGGGTTGGCGTCCGCCGGGGGCAAGAATGTGCGGTTCATCCGGTGGGTGGCCATGGGAATCCAGTCCCCGGTGAGCGGGTCCAGGCGCATCCATGGGGCGGTGACGGGTTTTTCTTCTCCGTCCACCATCACCGGGGCAAAACGATCCACCAGGGGACGAGGGTCGTCGAGGCGGCGAGTCTTTTGGCCGCTGACGTATTCAGGAGTGTCGTCGAAATAAAACAGTTCACGTCCGTCAGCTAAAGTGGCTTTGGTTTTTCGCACTCCTGCGGTCATTTCTTCTCCAATTGTGCTTAGGTGTGAGTGACGTGGTGGTGGCATTTTGCCCCACGTTCGGGGCGGTGGGCGCACCTCTTTTCCACCGTTAATGCTACCGTCTGGGTGAGCGTGGCAAAACGTTTCAAGAGGTCTTAAAGGGGCAGTAATTTCACGAGGACGGTCGGCGCGGCTGGGAGGGGACCAAAAGGCCCACGTACGCGACGTTGACCTACCAGTTCCCGGTGCCGACCGGCCAGCCTACGGAGCTCGTCCGCCGTCTAGTTGCCTCAGCTGCACCCGCCCACCCCGTCGACCGTCCTCGCGTGCTGCACCCACCCACCGTGCCAAGACCGTCCTCGCGTGCTGCACCCGCCACCGTGCCAATACCGTCCTCGCGTGCTATCCGCGCCGACGGCATCTTCGTTGCGAGCCCCAGCCGGTCCTCCTCGTTTAACGCCCTCGCTGGCGGCGTCCTCATTCCCAGCACCCAGCCGACCGCCCTCGCCCTCTATCGCACGCCGCTGCGAGTTGGTAAAGTTGCGCTATCTTCTGCAACTAGGTTTGCGTTCGCCGCCCCCGCGCGTGACAATAAGTAACCGCTGCGCCCCGCAGCACCACTAACCTCAACTACCGTGGTTGTGAGGATAAACCGCATGTACTACCCCGATTGCTGCGTCGATGAAGAAATCATCGGCCTGGTCATCGCAGTGCCCGAACCTTGGGCCAGTGAACTGACCGCGTGGCGAGAACGCTTCGGCGATCCCCACGGGCAGCGCGTCCCCGCGCACATCACCTTGCTGCCACCCACCCCCATCCCCTCCGCCATCTACGCTGACGCGGTCACTCACCTGCAGAACGTGGCGGCCGGGCAACGCCCTTTCGAAGTGTCGCTGAACGGCTCGGGCACTTTCGCCCCCGTTTCCCCGGTGGCGTTCATTAACGTCGAGGACGGGTACTCCGCCCTCGTGGAGCTGGAAGACGAGGTTCGCAGCGGGGTGCTCGACGTGCCTTCCCGCTTCCCCTACCACCCACACGTGACCATTGCGCAACAGGTAGATGATGCATCGTTGCAAGCGGCCATCGAATTGGGTGCCGATTTCACGGCCCGTTGGACAGTGGCTGGATTCCGACTGGACCGGGTGGGGCAGGATGGTTCCTACCAGTCGCGTGCCATTTTTAACCTGGGTACAAAACTGAGTTAAAACCGTCCCCACCTGGCATTGATTTCTCCTTTGAAGCTCGATAACGTGCCTGGTTCGTTCATGGTTCCCGTAGAGGACATTGATTTCACCTGTGAAGCGGGTTAACTTCCTCGTTCATTCCCAGGGCGTGACGTATTGCGCCGCTTTTGTTACGAGTTCACGGTGCTAACTAAGCCTTATTGCGGTAAGTTGCAATCATGGCTTCCGATTCACCCCTATCTGATGCGCGCTGGCAAACCACGCCCGGCTCCCCCATTGACACACTTCCCCCGATTGATGACCTCGGTCCGCGAGCAGCTTCCGTGCCCGAGCTTTTCGGTCCGACGCTGAAGGCCGCTTTCAAGGCCGAAGGCATGATGGGGAAGATCCAAGAACTCGTCAAATGGTGGAACCATTCACGGATTGGACGCGGCCTGGCTCGCTACTCCATGAAACGCGGCAACCTGCTGGCTGGTGGTATTTCCTACGTCGGTTTGTTCTCCATTTCCGGTGCCGTCGCCCTGGGTTGGACTATCTTCATGGCAGTGCTGGGTGGCAACGCGAAGCTGCGTCAATCCGTCCTCGAAGCGGTCAATGGCGCCATGCCAGGACTGCTGACGAATGGATCAGAAAAAGGCCTGTTAGACCCTGATTCGTTGGTGCAGCAAAGCCCATTCAGTATTGGCGGCTTAGTGGCGCTGGTGATTTTGCTGTTCTCCTCCGCGAAGGTGATGACGGCGCTGAAGATGTCGCTGTGGTCAATGTTCGGCATCGTGCGTCTTCCCGACAACCCGGTGATCACGAAGCTGCGTGACTTCCTCGGCTTCATTGTGATCGCCGCGGGTGTGGTGGTGACCGCCGTGCTGGGGGTGCTGCTAAACACTTTGGGCAGTCAGTTCCTCGACCTGGTGGGGATCACCGGCGGTGTCGGCAAGGCAGCTTTAACTGGTGGGTCACTGCTGCTGTCCTTGCTGGTTGACATGGTGGTGTTCGCGGCGCTACTGAAGTTCGTCGCCGGGCTAAGGGTCCCCAGTAAAGACCTGTGGGTAGGGGCTGCGGTATTCGGCGTGGCTTCCGGTCTGCTGCGTTTCTTGGGGACGAAAGCGGTGGGCGCGGTTGATGATCCGCTCCTGCAAGGTTTCGCCACCATCATCACGCTGCTTTTGTGGATCAACATTTTGGCCCGCGTGACGCTGATGATTTCAGCTTGGATCGCGAACCCGCCGATCGCTCCGGTGCCGGGCTCGCAAGACCACATGCACGGGCGCTCCACCCCCAACTATGTGACCATGAGTAACACTGACACGTTGGATTGGCCCCACCACACCATGACCGGTGATATTGAGCCGGACCCGCGCTACGATCCGGATTCGGAAGAGATTGTCCTGTCGGACGCCATTTGGCATTCGACGGAAGGTAAGTGGCTACGCAAGCGTATTGAATCGGCACAGAAGCGTGCTGACCACTACCGCCGTCGCCTGTGGGCTTTGGGTGAGGTACGCAAGGTCGGTAAAGACAATCCGTAAAGAAGTGATGGGTCCTAAGACCTGCTGTGCGCCCGCCAGCCAGTTTTCTTTCCTGCGATGGCGAATGCCGCGCTACTTTTGCGCCCGCCGGGGCTTTAGGCTCCGGCGGGCGCAACCAAAATGTTGTTGAAGCGCAGTTGCTATGGCTGCGCTTCGTTGTGTCAGCGGTAATGGACCAGTACCGGGGCGTGGTCGGAAAAGCGTTGATCGTAGGCGGCAGCGCGGCCGATTTCGAAACGCTGCGCACGTTCGGCCACCGGTTCGGTCGCTAAATGGTAGTCGATGCGCCACCCCGCGTCGTTGTCGAAGGCTTTGCCGCGCCACGACCACCACGAGTACGGTCCTTGCACTTGGCCAGCCAAGGCGCGCACCACGTCGGTCCAGCCATTGGCCATCCACTTATCCAAGTAGGCGATTTCCTCATCCAACACGCCCGCGGTTTTGTTGTGGTTACCTTTCCAGTTTTTGATGTCAGCCTCGGTGTGAACGATGTTTAAGTCCCCGCACATGATGGTGGGAGTCGGGTCATCAATGAGCTCCGCCATGCGTTCAGTCACTAGCGCCAGGTGAGCATACTTTTGGTCCATTTTTTCCGTCCCCACCTGGCCGGAGTGCAGGTAGGCGGAAACGATCCGTACGTCCTCGCCACCGCTGCGAATGGTGGCTTCCAACCAACGCCCAGTATCGACGTCAGTGGCTTCGCTATCGGCGGGGTGGGCTCCCAGCCGTACGGAGTCCCCCAGGAGCTCAACTTCGCTGTTTTTGCGCACCGCAATGGCCACCCCGGCGCGGCCCTTAATGGCGCAGGAGAAGTTAACTACTTGCCAGTGTTCCCCCAGCAGGTCTTGGGTGATTTCGTCGCTGGCGCGCACTTCTTGGAGCGCGAGGACGTCCGGCTGGGTTTGCTGCAAATAGGCGTCCATGTCGCGGCGCATGGCGGCTCGGATTCCGTTTACGTTAATGGTTGCGAGTGTGAAGTCCATGGCCCCCATTATGCCAGGTGGGGTGAGCTGGCTGACCCGCGCTCTTTCCCGCCCCCAAACTCCAGACCCGGGCTTTACTCACCAAGGCAGGGTGAGCGCCACCAACACGGTAAGAACCACCTCGGGGATGCCGATTTCGCGAGGGCGCCAGGGTCGTCCTCGTCGCCGCGCCACCAGCGGCATCGCCACTGCGCGCACGAAAATCAGCGACCACACCACCAAATGCGGCCAACCAACCCAGCCGCTCACCGCCAGGGCCGCGATCAACGCCCACAGCGCCAAGTGCGTGAGGATCGAGCCAACTAACCAAGCCTGGGAGCGGCGTTCTCGGATCAACGTCTTCACATACGGCACGGTGGAAATGAAATAGGCGGCTATCAACATTGCCAGCAGCCACGAATGTGTGTCCCACGGGCGGGTGAACCACGGCTGAGAACGCGCTAGGGACGCGGTTACGGGAACCATCAGAGCGGCAGCGACGATCGCCACCACCCGGGAAATGAGTTCACGCTCGCGCCGCCGCCACGCACGGTGCGCACTAATAGCAACCAGGGGCGCGAAAACTGGTGCCCACCACAACAGTTGCGGGTGGACAAAAACTAAAGCGAGGCCAGCTACCACGGTGATCGCAAGATAGGTTAAAAGCGCCGGCAGGTAGCGGGGTTTGAAGCGAAACTTCAAGTACTTTTCGCCCACTGCGAAGAGGAAGAAACCCGCCGTCCACGCCACCACCAGTAGCCACGAGGACGGTTGCACCGGGTTGATAATCAAGCCGGACACTAACGGTAGGAACGCCATCGCCCACGACCCGTGTTGGTCAGGGACCCAACCATCTTTCATTAACTGTGAACCCGCGTGCTTACCCATAGTCCTATTGTATGAGTCGGCGCAGGTGTCCGGCGCAAGCAAGGCGGCTGAACCGGAGCGTAAAGCCCCTACGGTGCGCCACCGGTTCAACGCTCACCGGCTGACTTGCGCGGTAGGCCCCGGCAACTGTTACATCAATGGCGCCAAGATGCGCAAGAATGCGCGGACACCGCGGCGCCACCACGGCACCTGGCGGCACACCTCCAACGTCATCGGCAAGGACTGTGCCAGGCACTTTTCAAAGTCAGCACTCATCTGCCCGATGGCTTCCACACGGTGCAGCCAAACGGCGCACTCTTGATGCAGATGTAAACTGCGGTAATCCAGGTTCACGGTGCCAATGATGGCGCAGGATCCATCTGCGATCATCATTTTTGCATGCATATAGCCGGGTTCGTACTCGTAAATCTCCACCCCGGCTTCCACCATCTGCAGGTAGGCCGACCGGGTGGTTTCATGCACAAACCAACTATCCTCAATATGGGGAGTAATGATGCGCACCCGCACCCCGGCGCGCGCGGCCCGCATGATGGCACCGCTCATTTGCGCATCCACGATCAAGTACGGCAAGGTTATGTCCACGGTTTCCGTGGCCATTCCAAGCAGGGAAATATAGGCGTCGCGACCTACCGTGAGGCGATCATAGGGGGAATCATCGTAGGGTTGCACCCAGCCGCCCGCAGCCTGGTCACCTGCTTTAGTCGTGGGCGCGTCACATCCTGCTTCCCATGCACCGGCCTTTGTCGTTTGCTGCCTCCGGGTCTGCGCCGCGGGCTGGGTTTCACTACTGGTCAATCCCGCTGGCTCTATCCCGCCCACTGCGGCGGGCACAGAATCTGTGCCATCCGGTGGCAGTGAGTTCCAATCAATATCGTCCTGGCCGGCGTTCCACCCGGCCGTGAACATGACGGCGTGGTTGTGGACTGCCGAGCCCCGCAGCCGTACCGCGGAATCCTTCCAATGCCCGTAAGGGTGGGTCAAGTTAATGTACTCATCCCCAATATTGACCCCGCCAGTGAACCCCACTTCCCCGTCGATGACCAGGATCTTCGAGTGGTTACGGTTGTTGTAACGCAGGTTCAAACGCAGACCGAACGGGTTGATGGGTTGGACGTGGATGCCTTCGGAACGCAGGGTGGATTCAAATTTGTCGGGTAAGCAAAACACCGATCCCAGGTCGTCGTATAGGACGCGCACGTCTACACCCTCGGCGGCTTTTTGAGCCAGCACCGCGTGGAGTTCATCCCACATGCGACCGGCAGCGATGATGAAGTATTGGAACAAAATGTAGCGTTTGGCCTGCTTCAGCTCTGTCAGCATCGCCGCCCACACGTCCTCGCCAATGGAATAGTAAGTGACTTCCGTGTCCCGAAAACCGGGGTATCCGGCGTTGGAACGTAGGTAGTGGTCTAGCCGCTGGGCGGCGGGGGTTTCCTCGTTGACGAGGACGTTTTGGGGCGTTGGCTAAGGACGGTGCGGGATTTTTCCCACTGCGCAATGATGGTCGACACTTCGCGGCGCGAGAAATACTCGCGCCCGTAAATGAGGTAGAAAACGCCGCCAATAAGGGGCATCAGGAGGATGGGTATCGACCACGCGAGTTTGTATTCGCCGGTCATGGGCGAGCCCAGAATCAAGACCACCACCTGGAAGGAGATCACGATGTGGGCGGCGAAGACCCACGGCAGGTGGTTGGAGAAGATCACGATGGCGGCGACAAATAGCGCCACTTGCGCGAGTATCGCGATTCCACTTACGCCCAGGTGAGGGCAGCTGAGCGTGGTTTGGTGCTTCCGAGTGAGGTCATGGATTAACCCTATCGAGGTTGTCTCGACCGCGTGCCCGTGTCCGCCAGCCAATAGCGGCAAGTGGCGCGCTATGGCTACTGCGTTATGGGGTCCCACTGCAAGTGCCGTAAGCCGATGTCGAGCGAGCGCGCAGGCCGGTTGGGAATTCGCGCAGGCCGGTTGGGAGTTCGGGCAATCTCGTCTGGAGTTCGCGGGTGTCGCCGTTCAAGTCTTGCGAGCGTGGGGTGCGCGAGGGAAGGAGCGGGAATCTATGGATAGGTATTGCCGCCCCTTGAAATTTCGTGTTACTTTGTTTCACAACGTTTACATATACGATTTTCATTGGTGAGAATCACGGGAAGGACCCCATGGAAAACGCGTTAACGACCAAGCAGATTCAACGCCGCGCACTAGCGGGTTCACTGGTGGGTTCCACCATCGAATGGTATGACTTCTTGCTCTACGCAACTGTCGCACCGATTGTTTTCGCCCCGCAGTTCTTCCCCGATTCTGACCCTTTCGTAGCGATTATGCTGGCTTACTTCGGCCATGCCCTGACCTTCTTCATCCGCCCCTTCGGCGGGGTTTTCTTCGCCCACATCGGTGACCGCATTGGCCGCAAGAAGACCCTGGTGGTGACGCTATCGATGATGGGCTTGGGGACCATGGCGATTGGCCTGATCCCCAACTACGATCAAATCGGGGTTTGGGCCCCGGCACTGCTATTTGCTTGCCGCATCGTCCAAGGCTTGGCGATCGGCGGTGAATGGGGCGGCGCACTGTTGTTGGCGGTGGAGTACGCGCCGAAGAACCGGCGCGGCTACTTCGGTGCGATCCCCCAAACCGGAGTCACCTGGGGTCTGATTCTCGGTAATCTGGCGCTGTTGATTTCTTTGGGCCTGGCGGGCCCGGAGGTGTTCGCACAATGGGCGTGGCGTATCCCGTTCATTGTTTCCGTGGTGCTGATTTTCTTAGGCCTATGGATCCGCAAAGAACTCGACGAGACCCCGGCGTTCAAGAAGGTGCTGGAGCGCGGCGCGGTGGAGCGCAACCCGCTGGGCGCTACCCTGCGTAACCACTGGCGTGAGGTTCTGATCGCGATTGCTGTGAAGGCGGTGGAGACTGCACCGTTCTACATTTTCGTCTCCTTCATGGTTTCGTACTCCAAAACCCAGCTTGGGTATTCGAATGCGCAGGCACTTACCGCCATCATGGTGGGGGCGTTCGTGTCGTCCCTGTTCATGCCGGTGTGCGGTGCTTTGTCTGACCGTTTCGGGCGCGTACCGGTCTATGTTTTCGGCGTGATCGCGCTCGCTGCGGTGACGGTCCCCTACTTCTTCATGGCCGAGGCCGGGTTCGTCGGTTTCGTAGTGGCCTCCATTTTGGCGGTGGGTATCGCCTGGTCGTTCGTGACCGCCACGCTGGGCACCATGATGTCGGAGTTGTTCACCGCGAACGTGCGCTACACGGGTATTACTTTGGGCTACCAGATTGGGGCGGCGATTTTCTCAGGCACCGCTCCGATGATTGCGATTGCGCTTACTTCGAAGACGGGCGAGCACTGGTGGCCGATCCCGATCTACGTGATCTTCCTGGCGGTCTTGTCCCTGGTGGGCGTGGCGGTAGCGGTCCGCCGCAAGCGGGCCCGTGAAGCTGGCGCGGTAACCACTTAGTAGTTGCGCGATTCGCCCATCGCCGCTGGGCGCATTCTCGGTGCCATCATTCACGAGGGCGAGGTTGCCGCCGCCTGGGGCCGCCTACTGTCACCGGGGACTACCTACTCTCCCTACTGGCAGCACGCATCTGTCCCGTTACTTTTTTGACAGGCCCGTTTTCTTGGGATGATGGGCTTGTTGGCTGGACGGTCCTGGCATGGTTATTTGCCCCTGTCTTTTGATGATCCGGGGGGTGTTGCCACCAGGGCCGGACAGGTCCTTTCGTGATTGCTGATCAGGGGCGTGGCACTGTTGATGCCTGTCGTAACGTGGGTGTAAGACGAGAGAACTTGCCGCGATGCCAACTGTTTTGACCATTTAACGTTGAGGGGGAAGGCAGCGCGATGCGACCTGAAGATTTCTCAATCTGGCTTGGTATCGACGTGGGTAAAACCAATCACTGGGCCAGTGCAATTAACCAGCTGGGAGAAGAAGTCTTCTCCCGCGCCCTGCCCAATGATGAGGCCAAACTACGCCAGCTCTACCAGCATCTAAGTCAAGGTGGTCAGGTACTGGTGGTCGTGGACCAGCCCGCCACCATAGGTGCCCTAGCCGTAGCTGTTGCCATGGATATGGGGGTAACGGTCGCTTACCTGCCCGGGCTGGCCATGCGCCGGATTGCTGACCTGTACCCAGGCAACGCCAAGACAGACCAAAGGGATGCCTTCATCATCGCCCAGGCCGCCCGCACCATGCCCCATACCCTACGCACCCTACGCCAAGTCGATGAAGACGAAGCCGAACTGAGCATGCTCACCGGTTTCGATGACGATCTCACACGGCAAATCACCCAAACCCGCAACCGCATCCGCGGGCTGTTCACCCAAATCCACCCCGGCTTAGAACGCACCATAGGGCCCCGGCTAGACCACCCAGCCATCCTAGAACTCCTCCAAACCTGGCCAGTGCCCGCAGCCCTACGCAAAGCCGGTAAAGCACGCATCGCAGCAAAGCTGAAAAAACATGGAGCCCGCCGCTGGCAAGCCTGGACCCAAGACATCCTCGATGCCCTGGCCACCCAAACCGTCACAGTCACCGGAACCAATGCTGCCGCCACCGTCATTCCCCACCTAGCAGCTACTCTGCAAGCCCTCTACCACCAACGCCTAGACGTGGAAACCCAGATCGAATCCCTGGTCACACACCACCCTCTTTACCCAGTCCTGACCTCTTTACCCGGTGTCGGGGTCAGGACCTGCGCAGTGATTATCGCTGAAATAGCCGGCAAAGACTTCCCCACCGCTGCAGCACTAGCCTCCTACGCTGGACTCACCCCCAAAACTAGGCAATCAGGGACCTCAATACGATCAGAAACCGTATCCCACACCGGCAACAAACGCCTCAAACGCGCCTTGTTCCTCTCCGCCTTCGCATCACTGCGCTCAGACCCCATCTCACGGCACTACTACGACAGAAAACGCACCCAAGGCAAACGCCACAACCAAGCCCTCACCGCCCTGGCCCACCGCAGAACAACCGTCATCTACGCAATGCTAAGAGACCACACCACCTACCAACCCCAACCCATCAAACAAGCCGCCTAACCACTTGACAAACAACATAGGGGCAC
>JAEWEQ010000090.1 GCA_023389315.1 Actinomycetes bacterium
CGGATCCCCTAACCGCTGGTAGCGGGTCTGGATCGCCGCCTCCCCGTCGGATAGGCGCCACGCCTGGTAGGGCAGCTCGTTACGCGCCTGCACGTGGCGCTCCCGCGCCCGCTCCAGGGCCTGCGCATCGAAATGCGAAGTATCAATCTGCCCTGCGCGCACCAGCGAAACCTGCAGCGGGCGCGCATCATTTTCGGCGAGGACGCGCCCGCCCTCGTCGTCGGAAGCATCCACCACCAGCAGTTCTTCGGCGGCGTAACCTTGCTCATCACGCACCCGGCCCGCCACTTTGCGGCCCCCCACGGTGGATTTCGAAGCCGACTTCTTCGCCACATCCACGGTGTTGCCGTGGTCATCTTCGCGCGCCACCAGCTTGTAAACCAAAGCCGCGGTGGGAACCCCCGACCCGGTTACCAGGCGCGTGCCCACCCCGTAAGCGTCCACCGGGGCGGCGCCGAGGGCGGCGATGGCGTACTCGTCCAAATCGGAAGTCACCGTGATCTTCGTCGAATGCGCCCCCAACGCATCCAACTGGCCGCGCACCTTAAACGCTTGAGCCACCAGGTCACCCGAATCCAAGCGCACCGCACCCAGCTCGCCACCGGCTTCACGGGCGATGCGCACCGCACGTTCCACGCCCTCGGCAATGTCGTAAGTGTCGACCAGCAGCGTGGTGGACGGGCCCAGGGAGTCAATCTGGATGCGGAAAGCATCGTCCTCACTGTCGTGCAGCAGAGTGAAAGAATGCGCGGACGTGCCAATGGTGGGGATCCCGTAGCGGATCCCGGCTTCCAGGTCGGAAGTGGCTTCAAACCCGCCGATCACCGCGGCCCGGGCAGCGGACACGGCGGCCCGCTCGTGAGTGCGGCGCGCCCCCATGTCCAAGCAGGGACGCCCGTGGGCGGCGATCGTCATACGCGAAGCCGCGGACGCCACCGCGCAGTCGTGGTTGAGGATGGACAGGGCAAGGGTTTCTAACAGCACTGCTTCGGCGAAAGTGGACTCCACGGTGAGGATGGGGGAGCCTTCGAAGTAGCATTCGCCCTCGGGATAACCCATGATGTCACCGGTGAAATGGAACTCGCGCAGATAATCCAAGGTGGCGTCAGAGACGATTTGCTTCTCGTGGAGCCAGTCGATTTGTTCAGGGCCGAAAGTGAAACGCTGCAGCGCTTCCAACAGGCGACCGGTGCCGGCCACCACCCCGTAGCGGCGCGAGGCGGGCAGGCGGCGGCCGAAAAGTTCGAACGTGCATTTGCGCTCAGCAGTACCAGCTTTCAAGGTGGCATCCACCATGGTGAGCTCGTACATGTCGGTGAGGAACGCAGTTGATTGTGAAGCAGGCATGTTAAGAGCTTAGCGCCAAACCTGCCCGCATGCTGGCGCTATTGCATAGGCTTGATACATGGGAAGCCAGCCACTGACTGCGACACGCACCGCCCCCCGCTCGGAGGCGGGCGAAATGGCGCACGGACAGTGGCGCACCGTGGTGTGGGATGACCCCATCAACACCACCGTTTACGTCACCAGTGTTTTCCAACGCCACTTCGGCTACCCCTTTGAACGCGCCCACGCCCTGATGCTGCGAGTCCACCAGCAAGGTCGCGCCACCGTTTCGGAAGGACTGAAAGAACGCATGGAGGCGGACGTCCTCGCGATGCACTCCTACGGTCTGCGCGCCACTTTGGAACGCCAGGGGAACGTGAAGTAGCGCCCATGTATATCGGAAAGTTCCATTCCTCTGCCCGCGGTTACCGCAGTGAACTCGACCCGGAAGCGCGGATGCTGCTGGCGAAAATCTCCAGCGAAATAATCACCCTGCTGGATGCTCCCGCGGACGATGCGGACTTACTCCACGCCCTCGCCCTGGATGAGCGGCGCGAACCCCCCGAAGACCCGGCGCTGCTGGCGCTGCTTCCGTACATGAGTGAGGATCAGGAGGAAGCTACCGCCTTGCGTACCCTCACTGAAGACACTTTGCGGATGACGAAAAGTGAACGTTTGGTGCGGATCGTGGAAACCATGGAGGAGCTGGCTGCCAGTGGCGAGGACGCGTTGGAAGTGGGGGCGGATGAAGCGTGGGAATGGTTGTGCGCACTTAACGACATGCGCCTGGTGCTGGCCCAACGCTTGGACGTGAATTCCCCCCAGGACGTGGAGCGGGTGACGCGGCGGGCGGAGATTTTCTTCTCCCCCCAACCAGACTTTAACGAGGACGATCTTGACTTTGGTCCCAACCGCATGGAGGACGTGATCGCCGCTCTCTACGTTGTGGTCACGTGGTGGCAAGATTCACTCTTGCAGGCAGTGCGTTTTAACGAAGTGTCCCAGTAATGTGAAGGTATGAACTCAGCGCCGATTGGCATTTTCGACTCCGGACTTGGGGGTCTTACCGTCGCGCGCTCAGTAATTGACAAACTTCCCCACGAAAACATCATCTACGTGGGAGACACCGCCCACACCCCCTACGGTCCCAAACCGGTGGCGCTGGTGCGCGAACTAGCCATGAACGTGATGGACGAATTGGCCACCCGCGGAGTGAAGATGCTGGTGATTGCCTGCAACACGGCCTCGGCGGTGGCGCTGCGCGATGCGCGCGAACGCTACGAGGTGGACGCAGGCATCCCGGTGCTGGAAGTGATCCAACCGGCGGCCCGCAAGGCGGCGGCCGCGACCCGCAACCAGCGGGTAGGGGTGATAGCCACCGAAGCCACGGTACTGTCTGGCGCCTACCGCGACGCCTTCGCCGCGGTACCGGACCTGCAGGTCACGCAGCAGGCTTGCCCGAAGTTCGTGGAGTTCGTGGAAGCGGGGGTGACTACCGGCGCGGAACTGACACAGGTGGCGCGCGAATACTTAGAGCCCGTCAAAGCTGCCGGGGTGGACACCCTAGTGTTGGGGTGTACCCACTACCCGCTGCTTACCGGCGTGATTTCCTATTTGATGGGTGATTCGGTGACGTTGGTTTCCTCTGCCGAATCCACCGCGAATGACGTGTATGCGGAACTGGTGCGGCGTGATTTGCTGCGCGAAGATGACGGGGAAGCAGCGAAGTATGAGTTCTTCGGGACCGGTTCTCTGGAGTCTTTCGCGCCCCTGGCGCGCCGCTTTTTGGGGCCCATCGTGGGGCAGGTGGAGCACTTGGAGGTAAGTTCATGAAACTGACCGTGGTTGGCTGTACCGGCTCCATGTCGGGACCGTACTCACCGGCCTCGTGCTACTTGGTGCAGGCGCGCGGCGTGGATCCTGACACCGGGGCAGAGCGTCAATACAACGTGGTGATGGATCTGGGGCCGGGGTCTTTCGGACAACTGTGGCGCTACCTGGATGTGCGCCAGATTGACGCGGTGTTGTTGTCGCACTGCCACGCTGACCACATGGGTGACATCGTTTCCATGCACGTGCATCGGCGTTGGTATCCCACCGGGAACCTCGGTCCGGTGCTGCTGGCCGGCCCGGAGGGCCTGATGAACCGGGTGCGCGGCATCGACGGGGTGGGCCCGGAGGAAACCTACGCGGGGGAGTTCTCACCGCGGGTGCTGCAAGACGGTGACAGTTTGACGGT
Organism: Actinomycetes bacterium; assembly: GCA_023389315.1. Lineage (GTDB taxonomy): Bacteria > Actinomycetota > Actinomycetes > Actinomycetales > Actinomycetaceae > Gleimia. The sequence goes on from JAEWEQ010000090.1 coordinate 3,566, forward strand.
GGGGCCGCTGACGTTTACCGCTTACGCGGCGCGCCACACGGTGCCGGCTTTCGGGTTCCGCATTGAGGGGCCCTCGGAGGGCGATCCCACGCAGATGGTGCAGATGGCTTACACCGGGGATACGGATACTTGCGAGCGGATCGAACAGATGGCGCAGGGCGTGTCACTGTTGTTGTCGGAAGCTGGTTTCACGAAGGCGGATGAGCCGCGCGGTATTCACCTGACGGGGGAGCGGGCGGCGTTGATCGCGAAGAAAGCAGGCGTGGGGGCGTTGGTGCTCACCCACATTCAGCCGTGGACTGATCCGCGCACGGTGATGGAGGAGGCCCGCACGCAGTGGGACGGGGCGATTTCCACCGCGTATGCGGGGGCCACGTATTCGCTTTAAATTCGCGAGGACGGTCACCGCGCTTGGCTGGCTTTAGGGGCGCTGCCGCGCCGCTTCCGCCTTGTTTCCGGCGTGCTGCTTCTGTCTTGTATCCGGCGTGCTGCTTCTGTCCAACTTGCCGGCCTCTGCGCCCGCAGCTGTGCTTGCGATGCGTATTCGGTGGAAGTTGCTTTAAGCTTGCCAACCGGTTTGGAGGGCAGCGCGCAGGTGCGGCAGTAGCGCCGTGAAAGCGCGGGCCCGGTGAGAGATCGCGTTCTTTTGCGCCGCGCTCATCTGCGCGGTGGTGACCTCGTATCCGGTGGGCACGAAAATCGGGTCGTAGCCGAATCCGCCGTCTCCCACCGGCGCGGTGAGTAGGGACCCGACCAGTTCGCCCTCGCAAACAATCTCTTGCTCGCAGCCGGGGACGGTGCTCTCAGTGGTGGCGGCGGGGTTGTCAGGCCGCGTTTCGCCAGGCGCCGCGCCGCCGCCACCTACCGCGATGCCGCCAGCTCGCGTTTCGCCAGGCGCCGCGACGCCGCCAGCCAACTTGCCCGGGACCACGAGGGCGGCCGCACAAGCGAACCGCGCCCCGCGATAAGTGGCAGGCACGTCACTCAACTGGGCCAGCAGCAGTTGCAAGTTCGCGGCCGAGTCCCCGTGGTGCCCGCACCAGCGGGCGGAAAAAATCCCCGGTGCGCCACCCATAATGTCCACGCACAGGCCGGAGTCATCCGCCACCGTGATCAGCCCGCTACGCTGGGCCAGGCTGCGGGCTTTGATCAGCGCGTTGCCTGCGAAAGTGGGAGCGTCCTCCACCGGGTCGGGGCCGGGGAAGTCAGCGTTGGTGGCGACCCGCTGCGGGTCGAAATCCGGCCAGTGGTCGGCGAAAATCGCTGCCAGCTCTTCAACTTTGTGACGGTTGGAGGTAGCGAGGGCGAAGTCGAACTCACTCATCAGGGTGCTCCTTAGTTTGTGGTGTTAAGCGTCGGGCGGGTGGCCCTACGCGGCGCGGGCGGCGACGACGTCCGGGGAGGGATGGGCGACGACGGCCGGGGAGGGATGGGTGACGACGGCCGGGAAGCCGCAGGTTCGGGCAACGCGGCGCAGGATAGTGCCCCACCCGGCCGGTCGGCGCAGGTCAGTTATTTTCGCGTGCCTGGCGCTGCAACTCGGTGAGCTGCGAACACCCGGTGGCCGCCAAATCCAACAGTTCTAATAGCTGCGCGCGGGTGAATGTGTCGTGCTCACCGGTGCCTTGCACCTCGATGAACTCGCCCGCCCCCGTCATCACCACGTTCATATCGGTGTCGGCGCGAACGTCCTCCTCGTAAGGCAGATCCAGGCGTGCCTGCCCGTCGATAATCCCCACAGAGATAGCGGCCACGCAGTCACGCAGCACCGGTTTGCCGGGCCGGTCCGCAGCAATCAGGCGCTGCTTTTGCCCCCACGCCACCGCATCGGCCAACGCCACCCACGCCCCGGTGATGGCGGCGGTACGCGTGCCACCGTCGGCTTGCAGCACGTCACAGTCCAAGGTGATGGTGTTTTCCCCCAGGGCTTTCATATCCACCACGGCGCGCAGCGAGCGACCCACCAGGCGGGAGATCTCATGGGTGCGACCCCCGATTTTGCCTTTCACAGATTCGCGGGCCGAGCGGGTGGAGGTGGAGCGCGGGAGCATCGCGTATTCGGCGGTCACCCACCCTTCGCCGCTGCCTTTGCGCCAGCGCGGCACGCCCTCGACCAGGGAGGCGACGCAGAGTACGCGGGTGTTTCCAAACTCCACCAGGCAGGAGCCTTCGGCGTTATTGATCCAGTTACGAATGAAACGAACCGGGCGCAGCTGATCAACTTCGCGCCCGTCTTTACGTGAGATCTCCATAGTGCAACCGTACCGCGTGGCGTAGCGTAAATGCTATGAGCATTGAACTGCCCCTGGCTTCGGGGACTTGGGATCCGGCGACTTACGCGCGCGAATACGTGGATTTACGTGCCTGGTTGGATGGTGAAATTAGCGACCCGCAGTTGTGTGCGGTGATTGCCGCGCACTGCCCGGGCCTGCAGCCGCAGCGGGTGCGCGCCTTGGTGGTGGGTGACAATCACCGTTTCGCGGTGAGGGGCGAGGACGTTCGCTGGGCTTTGCCTGAACTCGAACGCGGGCAAATCCTGGGGGCGTTTTTCCTCGGCGTGGATGGTGACGACGCGTTAGTGGCGGTGCATTTCCTGTCCCAGCGCGAGGAAGAGTGGAATGATTTGCGCCGCCAGGGTCAAGCACTTTCCGACACTGATCGGCAACTGCTCGCGGTGGGCGCGGGCCTGGTTTCGTGGCATGCGCGTTCGGGGTTTTGCGCCCGCTGCGGTGGTAGCACGGCCATTCGTTTCGCCGGGTGGCAGCGCCAGTGCGAACGCTGCCAGAACGTGGAGTACCCGCGTATCGACCCGTCGGTGATCGTGGCGATTTTTGACGCTGAGCAGCGGCTGCTGCTGGCTCATAACACCATGTGGCGCCCCGGCTATGCCTCCTTGGTGGCGGGTTTCATGGAGATCGGGGAGAGCCCGGAGCAGGCGGTGGTGCGGGAAACGTTCGAGGAAGTGGGACTGCGTATTGACCGCGTGCGTTACGTCGCTTCGCAGCCGTGGCCGTTTCCGCGTTCACTGATGTTGGGGTTCGCAGCGCAGTTGGCTGCCGGGGCGTCGCCGACGCCGCGCGTGGATGGGGTGGAGATCGACTGGGCGCGTTTCTACTCGCGCAGTGAGTACCGCGCGGCGGTGGAGGCGGGCGAGGTGGAGATGCCAAACCCGATTTCGATTGCCCGGGTGATGATTGAAAGTTGGTTGGCGGGCAGTGATTTGCACGAGGACGGGGCGGTTCCTCCTAGCGTCTAGGCCCGCGGGCAGTAGGCCGCGCAGCGCCGGTGGCTCCGGGCCGTCGCGCCCGGCGCCTGCCTTGGGCCCGCCCCACCGCGCTCAACCGCCGTCGCGCCCGGCGCCCGAGTTTTCCACAGCCGCCGGCTTTCCCCAGCGGTCACCGGCGCGCATAGAAATGTCCGCGCTATGGTAGATGATGGTGCCAAGGCCCGCAGCTGCCGAACCGAACGAAAGGGGGTCAGCTTTGGCCACGTCCTCGTCCATTCCCGACTTCGACCCCCGTGCCGCCAACTTCGACCCGCAGGACCTGCTGGAACAACTCGACCCCGAACAGCGGCAGGTGGCTCGCCAGCTTATGGGCCCGCTGGTGGTGCGCGCCGGAGCAGGCACCGGTAAGACCCGCGCCATCACTTACCGCATCGCTTACGGAGTTCATTCGGGAGCTTACGACCCGTCCTCGGTGCTGGCTTTGACCTACACGACGCGGGCAGCGGCGGAAATGGTGCAACGTCTCCACCTGCTGCACGCTAACGGGGTGCAGGCCCGCACTTTCCACTCCGCCGCACTGCGCCAGCTACGGTACTTCTGGCCCGACACGGTGGGCGGGCAACTGCCGCGTCTGATGGAGCAAAAAGCTTCCATGGTGCGTACCGCGGCGCAACGTTTGGGGGTGCTGGGCGACGTGCGGCGCTCGCGGGAATTGGTGCGTGATTTGGCGGCGGAAGTGGAATGGGCGAAGGTGTCCTTGTTGGACGGGGAAGCTTATTTGACCGCTGCCCCGGTGGCCGACCGCACGCCCGTTGGGGACCTTAGTTTCAACCAGGTGGCGGACCTGATTTCCGTTTACGAGGACGTCAAAGACGAAGCGCACTGCATTGACTTCGAAGACGTTTTGATTTTGATGGCGGCGTTGTTGCGTGAGCGCGAGGACGTGGCGCGGGCGGTGCGCAGCCAGTACCGGCATTTCGTGGTCGATGAGTTCCAAGACGTTTCCGCTTTGCAGTTCGAACTACTGAGCCAGTGGCTGGGGGAGCGTCACGAGGTTTGCGTGGTGGGGGACGTGGCGCAAACCATTTACAGTTTCGCGGGTGCGGATGCCACCTATTTGACGAAGTTCCACCGCGCCCACCCCGGGGCGCGGGAGATCGAACTGAACCGCGACTATCGTTCCACTCCGCAGATCGTGTCGGTCGCTAACCACGCTTTGATGCAGCGTCCCCGCCCGGGCCAAGCCCCGGTACTGCCGCCGGGCGCGGTGCATTTGGTGTCCCAGCGCGAATCCGGCCCAGCGGTACAGTTCGCCGCTTACGCGGATGACGCGGCGGAGGTGGCGGCAGTGGTGGCGCAGGTAAAACAGTTACTCGCCGCCGGTGGTCGGGCGCGGGAGATCGCGATTTTGGTGCGCACTAACGCGCAGACGGAACCGTTTGAGACGGCGTTGCGAGAAGCTTCCATCGCGGTGGCGGTGCAGGGGCAAAAGCCGTTCTTCCAGCGCGAGGACGTGCTCGTTGCGATACGGACACTGCGGTTGGCAACGCGCTTGCGCGGCACAAATAATGCGGCTGGAGGTGGCTCGGCTGGTGGTGGCCAGGCCAGCGCTCCCGCGTCCACCGCCCCCGCCGCCAGCGATGGCCAGGTCAACGCTCCCGCGTCGACCGCCCCTGCCACCAGTGACGGTCAGGCCAGCGGCGATCCGGCACAAGTGTTGGAACTAATCGAGGACATGCTCGCTGGCCTGGGATGGTCGCAGCAACCCCCGTCCGGCCCCGGCGGGATGCGGGAGAAGTGGGAAGCCTTGGACGTGTTGGTTAAGTTGGCACGCCAACAGCAACCAGCCTCGCTAACGGCTTTCATTGAGAACCTGGATCGCCGCGCCGCCATCGGTGCCCAACCCCGGGAAGAAGCCGTCACCGTGGCTTCCCTTCACTCAGCTAAAGGCCTGGAGTGGGACAGTGTTTTCTTGGCGGGAGTCAGCGAAGGATTGCTGCCCATTTCCTACGCGAAGACCCCGGCGATGGTGGATGAAGAACGCCGCCTACTTTATGTTGGGATCACTCGTGCCCGCACTCGCCTGTGGATTTCGTACGCGAAAGCGCGCACGGGGGGACGCTCACGCGGGCGGGAGATGTCGCGTTTCCTGGCCCCGCTTTGGCCTGATTCGCACGAGGACGGGTCGGCGCACCGTGGATTCGGATCGCGCCTTAAGCAGCGGGCTGCGGTGGCCGAGAACTTCGATTCCGATACCACCGAACTGTGGGAGGCGTTGAAGCGTTGGCGCACCCAGGTTGCGCGGGAGCGTCAGGTGCGTGCTTACATGGTTTTCACCGACCAGGTGCTGGCCAATATTGCCCACGCCCGGCCCGCCACGTTCGTGCAGCTCCGACAAGTGAACGGGGTGGGGGAGATGAAGCTAAGCCAGTACGGTAAGGACGTCCTCGCGGTGGTCGCCAAGCACCAGTCCTAGCGTTCCAGTCCCCACCTAAGCGTGCAAACACCAGCCTTATCGCTCCGGTGCCAGCCTTAGCATTCAAGCACCAGTCCTAGCGTTGAGGGGGTGAGAAGCAGCTAGCCTTTGCAACGCTTGCTTCACCCCACGATCGAGAATGAACCGCAACTCGTCGGCGAGTTTTTGCGGATCCTCTTCCATGCCGGTGGCCAGCCAGTGGAGGAAGTGTCCCAGCACGCTGAGGGTGAAGTGATCCACCACGAAACGTCGGTCGGTGGAGCGCAGTTGCGGCATCTGGGCCCCAACCTCGCTAACAATGGCTTCCATCATGCGGCGGAAAGCGTCGTAGAAGAACTGTTCGAATTCAACCAGGCGTAGGGAGCGGATAACCGCGTAGGTCTGGTCGTGGTTTTCCTGCAGATAGGTGAGTAGTGCGGCGAACCCCTGTGACCATTGCGCCAGGTTAGCGTGGGCGAAAATGTGGTTGGCGACTTCCTGCTGGAAAGTCCACAGCGCCAGGTCCGCTACGTGCGCGTTCACCATGGCGGTCCCCAGCTTCGCCACTAGCTCGCGTTTCGCGGTGGAGTCCTCCCACAATGAGGTCGCCCTGTTCACGGTGTCCTTCATCGCCCTCGCTGCGAACGTGGCGGTAGCGGTTTACCAGGTTAAGACCATCCGTGCCCGCAAGCTCAACCCGCTGCGCGATGAGCTCTACACCCACCTGCCGCAATACCAGCAGGTTGTGGAAGAAAGCGGCGGCCGCCCGGTGACCGAAGAACGCCCGGTGACCGAAGAACGCCCGGTGGCTGAAGAACGGCTAGTTGCCGCGCACTAACCAGAGACACTGGATACCGGCCGCGGCTTAACCTTTCTGCTGCGAGCTGCCGCCCGCGCCACTAACGGGCGCGCGACGCCTCGTCGCTACTGCCCGTGCTGGCTACCACCAGTATTTCGCTAACTGCCCTCACCGTCCTCGTCAGATGTTGGCGTCAGATGGTGGGGGCAGTGCGCATGTTGCGACCACTGGAACCGCTCCACCAGCAGGTCCGCATCCAAGTACCGCGCTTCCCCGCTGACCCAGCCACGTCGGTCCGCCTCGTCCGCCACCGCCCGGGCCGTGTGCATCGCCGCCAAGTCGGACAGATCGGCGGTGAGGGCAGGGAAGTCCTGGGAGCGGGCTTGCGCCGCCACCAGCGGCGAGGAACGATCCAGGTCGCGCTCATGGAAGTCCAAACAATGCGCACACGGCCCGCTGTGGACCCGCACGAACGGGCCGACCTGCACTTCGGTGTCCCCGATGACCACCAGCAAGTGGTCGATACCTTCGCGGTACATTCCCACCAGCTGCGCACTGCCAGCGTGGTGGGGGAAGATAGCGACCACGTGGGTGGGAGATTTCAGCTTCGTCAGGCGCCCATCAATGTGCGTGTGGACTTGCGTCGCCACCGCCGGTGGGTAGTCGGTGCCGAGGTATTCCAGCCCTACGTCGGTAAACCCGTAGTTGAACAGATGGGAAACAACCGCCTGCAGGTAGGGGCGCATTTTGATCAGTTGGAAAGTGTCATCGCAGGGAAATACCCGCAGTTGCACGCGCATCCGGCGGCGCCTTCCCAGGGCCTGGCAGTCACCGTCGCGGCGCACCAGGCGACGTTCCTCATCGGAACTGGGTAGGGACTCACTGGTGTCCAACGCGCCCGCCTCGGTGAGGACGCCTTCCAGGGCTTCCCATTCGCGCGGGTGTATGATTTCGGCGCTACGCACGCGCACGAATGCAGGCGGATAACGGTAGTTCAACAGGTCAAGTACTTGTTTTTGTCCGTCACTGAGCCCGCGCAGTTCCACCGCGTGTTGCCCGCACCCCAGTTGCCGAGAATCTTCAATCCGTTGAAATACGCTTATCCCGTCACGCAGCCGCATCCTTAACCTCCCACGTTGTGGCGTTAAGGAAAGCGTGCCAGTTTAGCCACCCATGCGCGAGGACGTTCCCCGCAGCTGTGGATAACCGCGCCCGGTTGGTCAGCGCGGCGAGTCAGAGTCGAGGGCAGCGCGGGGTAGGTTAGCGCCCCGGGTCAGGATCGCTGCCGGCGCCAGGGCCGTCCTCGTCAGTAACGCCCCCGTCGCCTTGATCGTCCCCGCCATTGTCCGCGTCACCGTCACCACCGGATTCCCGGCGCTTGGCGTCGCCCTCGGAATCTTGCTCGGGGGTCAATCCCTCAGCCCACCCCAGGGTGCCGTCGATCAACTGCTCCAAGGCGGCGTCAATATCGGCGTCCGCATCCGCCGCCTCAGCTTTGCGCTGGTAGTAGCCTTCCGGGTCTTGCAGGTCGGCGAGGGAGGGAACCATGTCGGGGTGGTGCCACAGGCTGTCACGCCCTGCGATCCCCTCACGATCGGTGATCGCCTGCCACAGTTGCCCCGCGGCGCGCGCATGCTGGGGCCGAGTGTTCAGGCCGATCAGGCGCGCCAACATTTGCTCCGTGGGCCCACCATCTAGGCGCCGGCGGCGCATGGTTTCCACCAGCGCATCCAGGTGCGGCAGGAACGGGCGGCCCGCGCTCGCGGTCACCACTTCCACCCAGCCTTCAATCAGGGCCAGTAGCGTCTCAAGCCGGGCCAGGGCGCGGGTTTGTTCCTCATTGGGGGAGGGCGTAAACACCGCTGACAGGGTGGCGGCATCCAGGGATTGCGGGTCCGACATGTCGATTTCGGAAGCCACTTCGCGCATCGCGTCAGTGTCAATGTGGATGTATTCGCCGTAGGAGGCGACCGCAGTCACCAGCGCGTCGCGCAGCCACGGCACCGAGGCGAACAGACGCGCGTGGGCGCATTCGCGCAACGCCAGGAAGTGCACGACCTCGTCATGGGGCAGGTCAATGTCGCGGCAGAAGTCTTCAACGTTGGTGGCCACCAGAGCGGTGGTGCCATTTTCGCCCAGCGCCACGCCCCCGTCGGTGGAGGACAGGGCTTTGGAGGACATTTGGAACAGAATTTGCCCGACCTGGTGGCCGAAAATGGTGGCCGCCATTTTCTCCATCATGGGGCCAACTGCCCCCACGATCCCGGCGGCGGAGCCGAACATTCCCGCAGCCTCCCCAAAGTCGGGCGCGTCGGTGCCCTCCAGCATCCCCAGTTGTTCACCCATGGCGTCCGACAGGGCGCGCGAGGCGTTGCGCGCCACCGGCTCCACCAGGGTTTTCCAACTTTCCAAAGTGTGTTCCACCCAGTCGCGTCGGCTCCATGCCTGCCGGGTGCTCTGCCCGGGGGTGAATTCCGTTACCGGGTCGAGCCACAGGTCTGCGACTTGCAGGGATTGGCGTTGGCTTTGCCCCACGTCGTGGCTGACCGCACGATCGCGTTCCAACTGGAGTTGGTGGAGGGTGAATTCGCGGGCGATGGGCCAGTTCACCGGACCGTCGGAGGCGTTCATGAGGGTTTGCATTTGCTGCATCATGGCTTGCATTTGCAGTGGATTAGTGGGCAGCACCGAGGAGTCAATGTCGTCGGGGTCGATGCCGTGAGCGCGCAGCGCGGCAATCAGGTCGTCGGCCGCCGGTCCCAGCAGGCCGCGTAGGAGTTCTTCCCAGCCGGGGTTGTCGTTGTCTGCCATGTTCTAACTTTAACCGCTCCCCGCGCCGGCTGCCCGCTTGGTTCGCCCCGAGCGTACCAGGCGGGTTGGTTATTTCATTGGCGAGGACGGTGGGGCACTTTTCGTCTAAGGCGGGCGGCGCGTGTGGGGGGATATCGCTTGGTATTGGTGGGTTTGCCCCGGCGTGGCTTTGTGGGGCTGCCCGGGTGGATTGGGAGTTTACCCCGAGTGGGTTGGGGCGTGAACCAGGTGCCTTGGGAGCTCGCCCTCAGGTGCCCGGTGCGTTGGTGTGTGAAAATTCGGCGCGGTAGTGGACAATGGCAGGGTGCATTTCAAACGAAACCGTTCAAGTTCTGAGCCGCAAGGTGGCTACGACGCTTTTGGTCACCCGCTTCCCGGTCCGGGGCAATCGCCCTCGGGAGCGCAGCCGGGCCAAAGTGAGCAACCCGGCGCCTATAGCCAGTCCGGCCAGCCAGCCCAGTCGGGCCAACCCGGCGCTTACGGCCAACCCGCTGACCCTGGCTACCACGTCCAGGCCGACCAACCGGGACTTTACGGCCAACCCGGCCCCTACGGCCAACCCGGCGGCCCCTACGGGCAACCCGCCCAGCCGGTGCAGCCGCGGATCCCGTGGACGGCGAATGATGTCGGCCCTGTCCTGCTTGACCCGGCCGGCCACCGGCGGCGCAAACGCTTTTGGGGGATCGGCGCTGCCGCCCTCGCCGGACTGCTGGCGGCCGGCGCCATGTTCATCCCGGTGCCCTACGTGATCGAATCTCCCGGCCCCACCTACGACGTGCTGGGCAAGAGCGGGGATGTGCCATTCATCGAAGTGCACTCCGACGACGCCACTTACGACACGTCCGGCCAGCTGCGCATGGTGACGGTCTCAAATAGTGGCGGTCCGTTCTCCACCGTCACGCTAGGGCAGGTGCTGCTGGCGAAGCTGGACCCGGCCTCGGATATTTTGCCCGCCAAGGACGTCTACCCCGAAGACATCACCGCCGAGGAACTGGAGGAGATCTCCAAAGCCCAGATGACGCAGTCGCAATCCACCGCGGCCGCCGCTGCCCTGGACGAGCTGGGCTACCCGGTCAAAGGCGTGGTGCGCATTGAAGGGCCGGTGAAGGACAGCCCGGCCGATGGGAAGGTCGAAGAGGGCGACATTCTGCTCGCCATCATTACCCCCGACGGGGTGCGTCACGAAGTGGACCGCCCCTCGGTACCGTTTGCGTTGGCGCGCGAGTTGGAGCCTGACTCAACCGTGACCATGGTGGTCGAGCGTGCCGGGAAAACCCTGGAAATCCAGTCCAAGACCTACAAGCCGGAGCCGGTGCCATTGGACTTCACCGGTTCGAAATTCGGCATTTACTTGACCGCTAAGGTGGACCTGCCGTTCGAGGTGGACATCCACCTGGAGCGCGTGGGGGGCCCGTCCGCCGGAACCATGTTCGCCCTGGGGATCATCGACCACCTCACCGGCGGGGACACCACCGGCGGGATGATCGTAGCCGGCACCGGGTCCATCGGCTACGACGGCCAGGTACAGCCCATCGGCGGGGTAGCGCAGAAGATGCACGGGGCGAAATCGGACGGCGCGCAATGGTTCTTGGCGCCGCGTTCGAACTGTGACGAGGTCGTGGGGCAGGTTCCATCCGGATTGGAAGTTTGGCCGGTTTCCACTTTGAAGGAAGCGCGCGAAGCGCTGGCCTCCATCAAAGCCGGGGCCACCAAGGACCATCCCACCTGCGAAGCGGTGATGGAAGGCAAATAGCCTGCCGTTAAGTGCGCGCGGTAGAGAACTAGCGCGGGTCTACCGCTCGCCCATTCTCTCCGGCGCTGCGGCGACCGCGCGCACTACCGTTGACCGCGCGCCGCAGTCCGCACTGGTGAAATACTAGTGCGAACCGCAACCGCCGCCGTGAGAACCGCAACCGCCCTCAGCGGGAGCTGGCGAACCACAACCGCACCCGCCGGAGTTGCCACCGCAACACCCACCGGCGCGCCCACGCTCATACGCGGGCGCGAAAGTCTCTAATAGTGCTTCCACCAGGCCCGGCACCAGATTGGCACCCGATGCCACCTGCTCATCGCTGTCGTGGGAGCGGGCGCGCACCGCACACCACGCATCGCCCTCGCGGAGTACCCCAGCCACCACGCGCAACTCATCGCGCTGCGGGTGGGCGGCGAAGAACTCGACCGCTTCCACCGGGTCCTCCGGGGCAGCGTCCTGTACGTCCTGGGGCACGCTCACGCGTTCAGAACACACGGCTGCGCCGGCCACCTCATCGGGCCAAGCCAACTGAGAGAGCGTGTCCTCTAGGTCTGCACCCGGCAGGTCCTCTTGTATCACCGCCGTTAAGTGGTGTTCGCTACCGTCCCACTGCGACTGCAGGTACTGCACCATGTCCTCGGGCAGTTCCGGGATTTGCAGTAGGGAAGCGGTGGGTACCAGCGCATACACGGTGGCGGCGTGGTCCCATCCCGCGTTGGCTGCGGCTTGTTCGATTTCCATGACCGCTTTCGCAAGGGCGTGTGCGGCCGGGGCAGTGGGTAACTCGCTCATAACAGAATTCTTACCCGGGTTCACTCTTATGTACCAATCGGTACACTGGTAGGACGAACATTTGTAACTGAGAGCGTGCCCCAGAAAGGGTTCTTGTGTCTGACTTCCCGTTCGGAGATTTTTCCCGACCATCCCGCCCTGCCCGCCCTAACCGTCCGAAACCACCAACCCCACCGCGGATAACGCCGCTGCGCATCACCATTTTGGTGCTCGGCGCCTTGGCGTTCGGTATCTACATGCTGTCCGACGTGTGGACGGAAGTACTGTGGTTTAATCAGCTCAAAGCTGCCCGCGTGATCTGGACTAAGTGGGGTTCGGTTGCGGCCATCGTGCTGGTCGCCACCGTCGTGAACGCCACCATTGTGGGAGCGAACATCACCTGGGCTTACCGGCAGCGTCCCAAGAGTGGGCGCGGTAGCCTGGGCGCGAACCTGCGCGAATACCAGCAGGCGTTGGAACCGATCCGCCGCCTGGTGTTCTGGGGCGCACCCCTACTGATCGGTGTGATGACGGGCCTGGGCCTGGCCGGTGACTGGCGCCAGATCGTCATGTGGATTAACTCCACTCCTTTTGGCACCACCGACCCGCAGTTTGGTTTGGATATCTCCTTCTTTGTCTTCACCCTGCCGGTGCTGCAGATGCTGGTTTCACTGTTGATGACGGTGTTCGTAGTGTCCTTGATCGCCACCATCGTGGTGCACTACCTCTACGGCGCGATTGCCCTGGGTTCACCGATCTCAGTGACGAAACCCGCACGGCGTCAAATCGGTATCTTAGCGGCGATCCTTTCCGTCATCGTGGCGGTACGCTACTGGGTGGGCCGCTACGCGCTGCTGACTTTAGAAGGTACCCCAACGGACGGGGCCCTGTATTCGGACGTGAACGCCTCTATCCCGGCGCAATCAATCTTGGCGGTAGTGTCCGTACTGGTGGCGGTGCTGTTCCTGGTTGCCGCCTTCCGCGGTACCTGGCACCTGCCGGCAACCGGTGTGGCGGTGACGGTGTTGGCCGCCCTCGTTATCGGTATGGCGTATCCGCTGCTGATCCAACAGTTCAAGGTGGAACCGAACAAGCGGGCCCTGGAATCGCCCTACATTCAACGCAACATTGACGCCACTTTGGAGGCTTTCGGCCTGGACGAGGTAGAGAAGCAGTCCTACACCGCGAAGACGGAAACCTCGGCGGGACAGCTGCGGGAGGACTCGGCCTCCACCCAGCAGATTCGTCTGATTGACCCCGACATTATTTCTCCCACGGTGCGCCAACTCAAGCAGTCGCGCTCTTACTACACGTTCGAAGAGCAACTCAGCGTGGACCGTTACGAGATTGACGGGGAAAAACGCGACACGGTGATCGCGGTGCGCGAATTGAACCTGGATGATTTGGATGCCAACGAGCAGAACTGGGTTAACCGCCACACCATTTTCACCCACGGCTACGGCGTGGTCGCGGCCTACGGTAACCGCGTGAACGTGCGCGGGGAGCCGTACTGGTGGGAGGAAGGCATCCCGTCCTCCGGTGATATGGGCGAGTACGAACAGCGCGTTTACTTCTCACCGACGTCCCCGGAATACTCCATTGTCGGTGCCCCGGAGGGCGCGGAGCCGTTGGAGTTGGATTACTTGGATGAGGCTACCGACTCGCAGGTTCCCACCACCTTCTCCGGTGATGGTGGCCCGTCGGTGGGCAACTTCTTCAACAAGTTGTTGTTCGCCATTAAGTTCCAATCCACCAACATTTTCTTCGCCTCGCAGATCAACTCTGAGTCGCAGATCCTCTACGATCGGGACCCGGCGCTGCGCGTATCGAAAGTGGCTCCTTACCTAACCTTGGACCGTAAGCCTTATCCGGCAGTGGTGGACATGGATGGGGATCCGTCTACCCCTAAGCGCCTGGTGTGGATCGTGGATGGTTTCACTACTTCCAACCACTACCCGTATGCACAGCACGTCGATATCACGCGGGCCACCACCGATGCGTCCACGGCGCTGACTCAGCAGTATGCTCCCAGTCAGCACGTGAACTACATTCGCAACTCGGTCAAGGCCGTGGTGGATGCTTACGACGGTTCCGTCCAGTTGTTCCAGTGGGATGAGGAAGACCCCATCATCAACACTTGGAAGAAGACCTTCCCGGGGCAGATCAAACCGCTGTCGGAGATTTCCGGTGACTTGATGGCGCACATGCGTTACCCGCAGGATTTGTTCAAGGTCCAGCGTGAACTGTTGGCCGCTTACCACGTGACTTCGGCTGATGCGTTCTACACCGGTGGTGACCGTTGGCGTTTGTCAGAGAACCCGACTTCGTCGCGGGCCGAGGGCCAGCGCGCTCCTTCCCAGCCGCCCTATTACTTGACCATGCAGATGCCGGGGCAGGAGAGCGCGGAGTTCTCCCTCACGTCGGTGTTCGTTCCCGGTGGTACGTCGGAGCGTGAGCCGATGGCCGGGTTCTTGGCGGTGGATTCTGAGACCGGGTCGGAGCCGGGCAAGATCCGCGAGGGGTATGGCAAGTTGCGTCTGTTGGCGTTGCCGTCCTCCACCACGGTGCCGGGGCCGGGTCAGGTGCAGAACAACTTCAACTCCAACTCTGACATTGCCCGCGAGTTGAACTTGATGGACCAGGAAGGCTCGAAGGTCACGCGCGGTAACTTGCTGACCTTGCCCGTGGGTGGCGGCTTGCTGTACGTGCAGCCGGTTTACCTGCAGGGTACGGGCTCCACGCAGTACCCGGTGCTGCGGAAGGTGCTGACTGCTTTCGGTGGTTCCATTGGTTTTGCCGACACGCTGGAAGCGGCACTGGACCAAACGTTCCAGGGTGATTCCGCAGCTACCGTGGCCCATGGTGCGGGAGCAGAAGGCGAGGATGCTGACAAGGGTAAGGATGCGGCTGAGTTGAGCATCCAGCAGCGTTTGACGCAGACCTTGCAGGGTGCCCGCGACGCGATGGTGGCTTCCGATAAGGCGATGCGCGAGGGCGACTGGGCCGCTTACGGGGAGCAGCAGAAGAAACTGCAGTCCTTCTTGGAGGACGCGGTGAAGCTGCAAAACCAGTTGGAACCGGCGGCGTCTTCTGACGGTGGCGCGGCAACGCCGGCGCCCAGTGGGCAGGAGTCGGCTCCGCCAGCTACGGAACCGGCCGACGATAAGAAGTAGTCCGGCTGGTTAGAGGGCATAAGGATCGGGCGGCACCTGCGGGTGCCGCCCGATTCGTTTGTTAGGTTTTGGCTTTCGTCGGCAGTGAGCGGCCGACTTTTTTGGGAAGCCGGTCGTTCCCCGGCAGCCGGGTGAAGCCACGCGCAGCGCGGCCGACTTGCAGTGGGAACCCGGGTGTTATAGGTCGAATCCGGAGTCGAACTGCTCGGCCAGGTGTTTGATCACCGCGTCGAAGCCGCCCGCTTTGTGGGCCTCGCGTTGACGCTGTGCGCCACTGGGGCCTTGCACCATTTCGGCGGCGTATTCAAGTTCCTTACTGCAGCCCAGTTCAGCGGCGGTGGATTCCACCATCTGGATCATTTCCATTAGGGCTTCGCGCATCGGCTGTGTCTGGACTTCCTGCCCGGCTGCCCCGCTCCCGTTCGTGCCAGTCGCGCCGGGCCCAGTAACCCCACCGTCAGACCCTCCAACTGTGCTGGGGTGGGTCACCTCCGCGCCATCCACGGGCTTCGCCACCGTGGCTTCCCTCCCGTACCGGGTGGCGGCGTAGCTGTTCGCCCACACCAACCACGGCGGGTCGCACGGCAGCGTTTCGCCCTGATCGAGGTGCTTGGAGAAGTGCTCCACCAGCGACTGGATGAGCGCCACCACGGCAGCGACTTCCCGCGGGGAGGACACTGCGTCGCACATGCGAACCTCGATGGTCCCCAGCTTGCGGGCGGGGCGCACGTCCCAGAACAAGTTGTGGTCGGTGGTGATCATGCCCGCTGCCATGAGCTGACCAACGGCGGCTTCGTACTCGTCCCAAGTGTGGAACTGGAACGGCAGGCCCGAGGTGGGCAGCTGACGGAAAATGGTGGGCCGGAAGGCTTCATATCCGGTGTCCTCGCCCTGCCAGAACGGGGAGTTCGCGGCCAGGGCAATGAACTGGCCAACGTAGCTCATGACAGCGTTGGCTAGGGGCATGACTTTGTTCACGTCCTCGACGCCGACGTGTACGTGCAGCCCACACGCCAGGTTCTGGCGCGCCCAGTAGCCGGCGGAATCCACCAATTTCCGGTAGTGGTCGGTGGGAGTGATGGTCTGGTCAGCGGGGCGCGAGAACGGGTGCAGCCCGACGGAAACCAGGCGCGCATCCCATTCGTTTAGGACCGGTTGGATCTGTTCGAGGACTTGCTGCAGGTCTCCCATCGCTTCGTGTACTAGTAGGCGAGGACGGGAGGTGATCTCCAAAGTGGATTGAATGATTTCGTGATTGACCAGCGGGTGAGCGTTGCCTTCAACTTCGAGTGCGTCCTCGAGGCGACCAACTTCTTGGCGCAGTTCACCGCTGCGCTGGTCGATGATCTGCATCTCCCATTCCAC
>JAEWEQ010000017.1 GCA_023389315.1 Actinomycetes bacterium
CGCATTATCCCGCCCCCGACCCTGCAAAATTTTGGTGGCGGTGATCCACCCGCTACCTCGCCCCCGCGTTAGCGCCACGTCGTTAGCACCACGTCGTTAGCACCACGTCGTAATGCGTTGGCTGCGAGTAATGAACTGCCCACCGTTGGATTGTCACGAGGGCGGGGAGCTACCGCCCTTGCCGGTGGTCCTCGGTGGTGTGCCGGTGGCAGGCAGGCGAACTTGCACGGGGTGTTCGGGGCGTGTCAGATACCTGCAAGTGGCAACAGATCTTGCAGGTCTGCACGCTGCCCAGATGCGTCCACCAGTCCTTCCGCAACCGCGTCCCCCCACTGCAGTTCTCCTGTGGCGAGTTCTAACCAGGTGGATGGCCGCATTTCGATGACCGCCGGTGGGGTGCCCCGGCGGTGGGTGGTGCCGCCCAGGATCTGCACTGCTCCCCACGGTGGCACGCGGACTTCCACAGCGTGGCCGGGTGCTTGCTCGGCTAGTTTTCCCAGCGTCCACCGCACTGCCGCCGCCACCACTGCGCGGGGGCAGTTTGGTTTATCGGTTTGCCATTGTTGTAAGGCTGTTGGCCCGTCTTTATGGTGGTTTTCTTTCGCCACAGGGGTAACCGTTCCTTCCGCAATAGTGCGGTCTTAGACTCTTATGTTGGTGCTCTTGTCGTGGTGGGGGCCTTGCCACTGCCGGACCGCCACCATGGTGCCCTTACCCGGACTCGTTTGCCTGCCGTTGGCTGTCTGCGGGTGGCCGGCCGGGTTTGGCGATTGGCCGGGCGTTTTTGGGTAGTCGTCCGCGTGCTTTGAGTGCTTCGCGCAGTATCATTTCGATTTGTGCGTTGACGGAGCGCAGGTCGTCTGCCGCCCATTTGGCGATGGCGTCGTGGACGGCGGGGTCTAGTCGCAGCGGGATTTGTTTGCGTTTGCTGCGCTTGGTGGGTTTGTCATCCATACAGGCTTCCGGCGTTCACCACGGGGGTTGCTCGCGATTCGGAGCATAGGACGACCAGTAGGTTGGAGACCATTTGGGCGCGGCGTTCCTCGTCAAGTTCGACGATTTGTTCGTTTTCTAGGCGGTGGAGGGCGTCATCAACCATGGTGACGGCGCCCTCTACGATTTGTTCGCGGGCGGCGACGATCGCGCTGGCTTGTTGGCGTTGCAGCATGGCTTGGGCGATTTCAGGCGCGTAGGCGAGGGCGGAGATGCGGGCTTCTACGATTTCAACGCCGGCGATGGCGACGCGTTGGGCTACTTCGTTGGCGATTTCGGACGATACTAGGTCGGTGGCGCCTAGTAGGGTGTTGGCGGTGTCGTCTGAGTCGTAGGGGTGGGAGCTGGCGACGTGGCGGAGGGCAGATTCTGCTTGGGTGGTTACGAAGGTTTGGTATTGGTCGACTGCGAAGTTAGCTTTGGCGGTGTCGGACACTTGCCATACGACGATGGTGGCGATGTGGATGGGGTTGCCGTTTAGGTCGTTTACTTTGATGGTGTTAGTTTCAAAGTTTTGTACGCGCACGGAGGTGCGTTGTCCGGTGGATAGTGGGACGGTGAAGGATAGGCCGGGGGTGCGGATGGTGCCGATGTAGCGACCGAAGAATTTGCGTACGGAGGTTTGGCCGGGGGCGATGATGGTGAAGCCGGTGATGGCGGTGAGTAGTAGCGCTAGGGAGCAGGCGATGCTGGTGATTAGTTGGAGGAGGGCGAGGACGGGTACGGCGGTTCCTGCGGTTTCGGCTTGGTCGAGTTTGATTACGGCGTCTACGGTTGCCCAGAGCGTTAGGGCTAGGAGTGTCACTATGCCTAGCAGTATGAGGAAGGCGGGGGCGCCGGAGACGCGGAAGGCGGGGCGTTCTTCGATTTCTACCCGGACTCCTTGGTGTCCTACGGGTTTGCCGGCGGGTTCGGCGGGTTGGGTTTCCCCGTTGGTGGGGTCATTTGCGTCGGGTTTTCTCATGGCTTTCTCCAAGTAGCTCTATGACATCAATGTGATATCACATTAACACGCCGCCAACCCCCATACAAGCGGTGAACAAGCCACCAGTACCTCTACGCCACCCATGAAACATGGCCTAGATAGACCACGTAAAACCACCCTGGGGAAGCACAAAGGAGGCGACCATTAGGCCGCCTCCTTCGAGCTGTTTGAACCGGGTGCTTAGATCACGCCGTGTTCGAGCATCGCGTCTGCCACGCGCGTGAACCCGGTGATGTTAGCGCCGAGGACGTAGTCCCCCGGGGCGCCATATTCTTCCGCGGTCGCCAGGCAGTCATCGTGAATGTCTTTCATGATGCCGCTAAGCGCGTTTTCTGCTTCTTCGAAGGTCCAGCGTGCGCGAGCAGCATTTTGCTGCATTTCCAGCGCGGAGGTTGCCACACCACCAGCATTGGCCGCTTTGCCGGGGGCGTAGAGCAGCTTGGACTCTCGGAAGATTTCGATCGCTTCCGGGGTGGAGGGCATATTCGCACCTTCAGAGACAACCTTGCAGCCGTTCTTTACCAGGGTACGCGCGTCGTCCTCGTTGAGTTCGTTCTGGGTGGCGCAGGGTAGGGCCACGTCGCAGGCCACTGACCATACGTTGGATTCGGTGTGGAACTCGGCGCCGGCCTTGCGGGCGGCGTAGTCGGATACGCGGCCGCGCTCGACTTCCTTCACCTGCTTAAGCAGATCCAGGTCGATGCCTTCGGGGTCGTAGACCCAGCCGGAGGAGTCGGAGATGGTCACGGGCTTGGCGCCAAGTTGTTGGGCTTTTTCGACCGCGTAGATCGCCACGTTCCCGGAGCCGGAGACCGCTACGGTGGCCCCGTCGAAGGCTTCTTTGCGGGTTTCCATCATCGATTGGGCGAACATGACGGTGCCGTAGCCGGTCGCTTCGGTTCGTACCAGGGACCCACCCCAGCCGAGGCCTTTACCGGTCAGTACGCCAGCTTCGAAACGGTTGGTCAGGCGCTTGTATTGGCCGAACAGGTAGCCGATTTCGCGCCCGCCCACGCCGATGTCACCGGCGGGCACGTCGGTGAGGTGCCCGATGTGGCGGTAGAGCTCAGTCATGAAGGACTGGCAAAAGCGCATCACTTCGTTGTTGGACTTGCCGTGCGGATCGAAGTCTGAACCGCCTTTGCCGCCGCCGATTCCTTGGCCGGTGAGGGCGTTTTTGAAGATCTGTTCGAATCCGAGGAACTTGATGATGTTGCGGTTCACTGACTTGTGGAAACGTAAACCACCCTTGTAGGGGCCGAGAGCAGAGTTGAACTCCACGCGGTAGCCGCGGTTTACGCGGACTTTACCTTCGTCGTCAATCCAGGGTACGCGGAAAATAATTTGCCGTTCGGGTTCCACCAGGCGCTCAAGCAGGGCGTAGTCTGCGTACTTGGGGTGCTTGTCTATGGCAGGGCCGAGGGTTTCCAGCACTTCGTGAACCGCTTGGTGGAATTCGGGTTCTGCGGGGTTGCGGGCGACTACTTCCGCATATACGTCGTCAACTCGACTAGCCATGGTCGACATCCTTCCCAGGATTACTCGGTACCAGGGTGATCGCGGCTTTAGTAATGGGTAGGTACCGGCTTCCCACCGCCGCTCCGTAACTCTAGACCAAAAATACCAATTAGTTAAAAGCTTCGGTCATCACTAAGTAAACACGATGGGTGCTGGGAGCAGAAAATCGCTACCTGGCACACTCACAATATGGACAGCAATGTGTGCCATAACACTACTTACCCGAGTTTGTGACGCGCTAAGGGCACTCCACCAAGTTCGGCGCGCTAAACGCACCCCCAGGTTTGGCACGCTAAGCGCACTCCCCTACCCCAGACCGCTCGCACCTCATCCGAGGCCGCATCGAACCGCCCCGACCAGGGTCCGCCGCGAACGCGCGAATCCCTCTATCGCTTCTCTCCACCGTCTGTGGGGTCTCCGATAACGGCGTAGAAAAGGGTAAGTTTCGCGCTATCGTCTTGGATCACCATTATGAAGGGACGGTCGAGTTTGATGACTGTTCCAGGCGGCGGCATAGCCGTCGCCTCTATGGCGACCTCGGTGACCGCTGCCGCAACGGTACCTTTTTCATCTACTTTGAGCCGGGCTTGTTGCGTTATTTGCGATACCACTAGGTCGCTCGCTGTGTCCGCAGGTATTTTCGATAGCGCTTCCCCGCCCTCGAAAATGCCGCGAACTCCCAGGTCTACCAGCGGTTTGATAAGTTCTGCCGAGGTCTTCAGGTCCATTTTCGGCAGCCGCACGTCGTACAGGTCAGGAGCTTTCACGCGCCGAGCTTCATCAATCAGGGCCATGCTTTCGCGCGCCGGTAGTTCGGCCGGTGTCTTCCCTTCGGGTGGGAGGATGAAGTAGGCGCTGAAGCCTCCCAGGTATTTCCTTTCAACGGCGATCCATCCGTCTTTTTCTGCCGCCCTCGCAGTACTGAACGACATCATCGGTACCTTGATTTTGGTGCCATCCGCCTTGGTGAAGGTTCGATCTTTGGTCTCATCTGCACGGCTGGGGTCTTCCCATCGTCCGGCGAATAGCACGGCGTTGGCCAGAACCAGTGCCAGTTGCGGGTCGGGCTGTACGCTGGAGCGTTCGATCATCCCGCCGGTGTGTTTCTTCACCCACGCGTCCAGCGCTTTCTTCCCGCTTTGACTGGCGAGGTCGACGCGTCCCATTTCCGCATCGTGGTAGCGTTTGAGGGTTTCCAGTAAGGGCTGGGCGACCTCGTACTCGTCGTCCACAGTGATGCGGTTCGCCAGGTGCAAGATGGGTTCTTCGGGAGGTTCTTTAGGATCGAATTCGTCCAGGCGGTCCCATTGTTGGTAGTGGCTGATCCACGCCGCCAGTGCTTCAGACCGGGATGTCCCACTGACGCCCATGAATTGGTCTAGTTCTTCGGCGGCGGCCCCGCTGGTCCCTTCCGCCAGCATCCCCAGCGCCAGGGTGGCGGACAGGGGGGAGATGACGATATTGGGTTCGTTTTCGGGGGTTTTTTCGATGATTTTTTCAACCAGCGCCAGTCCCGCGTCGTTCAGTGCCGCGCTGTCTTGGGCGGGAGTTTGTTGAATGTCGCGGCTTTCAAATTCCGTGCCTTCGGCTTTGAGTACTTCGCCGGCGTTGGCTTCCAAAAGTCCGCAGCCTCCTGCGAGCGGGCCAGCGGCGAGGGCGGTCAGTAGCGCGGCGGCACCGAGTTTGTTTCGTTTCGCGGTTGCGTCGGTGTTCATGGTTTCCCTTTCGAAGTTCGTCGGGGAGTTTGTCCGAGGGCGGGTACATCTTTCGATGTTTATGTGCGCAAATCTGGGGTCGACTGTGACCTGGCTACATGGTAACGGGTGCCTGGGCTTGGGGCTATAGTTGGCATCGAATCGCAATCGAAGGGGCGGTCTCAGCGCCCGCACCGTCCGACGCTGACCACCCCAATTGGGGGCCACCTACCGGCGGCGGAGCCGGACTGCCTGCTGGCAGCACCAAAACCTCCACTAGGGACACGAGCAGTGTCTGCACACACTGCCCGAGCTGAGTCCCGTGGGAAGCGCGAGGCACAGCTATCGCCCATCGTTGTGCGCCCGCACCGGAGCGACCATATCGAGCCACCACGCCGCGACCGTCACCGGACCTCCATACGGGGGTACTCCACCGCGCCTCGCCGTCGGCCCATAGCTCGACCCAGCAGCGCACCCCAGCCGGCACGCACGCCTGCTACCCGAAGTACTTCGGCATCCCCGTTTCTATCAGCTCACGCAACTCCCGCACTCGCAGCACCAGGGGTCCGAAGGATCCCGGTTCCACTCCGGCTTGGGAGGCAGCGTCTTGCCCTTCTCCCATCCCGGGTAGGTCACTGAAGTCGAAGCCGGCTTCATCTCCGAGGATGTCGGCGCCGGTGACGGTCAGCATGGTTCCCCCGGTTACGCCGATGCGTTGGCAGGGCACGTTTTCGGCTTTCGCTGCGGACATGATGGCGGCGTGGGCGCCTTCGGGGGCGGCGATGAGGACCCGCCCGGAGGTTTCCGACAGTAGCGCCACGAAGTCGGTGATGTTGTTGCCTTTGACGTGGGCGGCGATGTCGATGCTGGCGCCGATCCCGTTGCGTAGGCTGGCTTCCACCAGGCTTTGGATGAGTCCACCGTCGGAGATGTCGTGGGCGGCGTGGATGAGGGGTTGCCCGTCGGGCCCGTCATGATTCACGAGGGCGGTGAGTACACGGGCGAGCGCGCTTTCGCTGGCGAAGTCCACTTCGGGTGGCATGCCTCCTAGGTGGTGGTGGATTTCGCGCGCCCAGGCGGACCCGTCTAGTTCGTCGTGGGTGTTTCCGAGCAGGTAGATGGCTAGTCCTTCTTCGAACCATCCACTGGGGCGGGCGCGGGTGACGTCGTCCATGACTCCTAGGACTCCCACTACCGGGGTGGGGTTGATGGAGGAGTCGATTTGTCCTTTGTCTTTGCCGCTGGAGTTGTACAGCGATACGTTCCCGCCGGTGACGGGGATGCCCAGTTCGACGCATCCGTCAGCGAGGCCGCGCATGGCTTCCACTAGTTGCCACATGGCGTCGGGGTCTTCGGGGTTTCCGAAGTTGAGGCAGTCGGTGACGGCGCGGGGGGTGGCGCCGACGGTGGCGACGTTGCGGTGGGCTTCCGCTAAAGCTAGTTGGGCTCCGCGGTAGGGGTCGAGTTTGGCGTACCAGCCGTTGGCGTCGGTGGCGATGGCGACGCCACGCCCGGTTTCTTCATCGACGCGTACGACACCGGCGTCATCGGGTTGGGCGAGGGCGGTGTTGCCGCGCACGTACCGGTCGTATTGGTCGGTGACCCAGTTTTTTGCCCCCTGGTTGGGGGTGGTCAGGAGGGTGCGGATTTGGTCGGCGAGTTCGTGCCGGTTCTTTGGCCGTTCCAGTCCGGCGCTGGTGTTGTTTTGTAGTTCGTCTTGCCAGTTGGGGCGGGCGTAGGGCCGGTCGTATACGGGGCCGTCGTGGGCCACGGTTTTGGGGTCGACGTCGACGATGCGTTCCCCGTAGTGGTCGATGGTGAGTCGCCCGTTTCCGGTGACTTTACCGATTACGGCGGATTCGACGTCCCATTTTTCGATGATGCGGTTGAATTCGGTGAGGTCTTCGGGCCGCACGATCGCCATCATGCGTTCTTGGGATTCGGACATGAGGATTTCCCCGGCGGTGAGGGTGGGGTCGCGTAGGAGGACGTTTTCGAGGTCGACGTGCATCCCGCAGTCACCGTTGGAGGCTAGTTCGGAGGTCGCGCAGGAGATCCCGGCGGCTCCGAGGTCTTGGATGGCGGCCACGACGCCGGCGTCGAATAGTTCGAGGCAGCATTCGATGAGTATTTTTTCCATGAAGGGGTCGCCCACTTGCACGGAGGGTCGTTTGGCGGGCATGCCGTCTTCGAAGGTTTCGGAGGCGAGGATG
The DNA here is from genome assembly GCA_023389315.1 of Actinomycetes bacterium. Classification (GTDB taxonomy): domain Bacteria; phylum Actinomycetota; class Actinomycetes; order Actinomycetales; family Actinomycetaceae; genus Gleimia. The sequence goes on from JAEWEQ010000017.1 coordinate 7,404, forward strand.
GAGGCCCCGCCGATGCCGTCACCGCCGGTGCGGGCGCCGAATAGGATCACTAGGTTCCCTACGCCCTCGGCGTTGGCTAGGTGGATGGCGTCGGCGCGGAGGGAGCCGACGCACAGGGCGTTGACCAGGGGGTTTCCTTGGTAGGAGGGGTCGAAGTCGGTTTCTCCTCCGATGTTGGGTAGTCCCAGGCAGTTGCCGTAGCCGCCGACGCCGGAGACGACGCCGTGTACTACGCGCGCGGTGTCGGGGTGTTCGGGGTCGCCGAAGCGTAGTTGGTCCATTACGGCGATGGGGCGGGCTCCCATGGCGATGATGTCACGCACGATGCCGCCCACGCCGGTGGCGGCGCCTTGGTAGGGTTCCACGAATGAGGGGTGGTTGTGGGATTCGACTTTGAAGGTGACGGCCCAGCCGTCGCCGATGTCCACTACGCCGGCGTTTTGTCCCATGCCGACGAGCAGGTATTTGCGCATTTCGTCGGTGGTTTTGTCGCCGAATTGTTCTTTGAGGTGTTTTTTGGAGGATTTGTAGGAGCAGTGTTCGGACCACATAACGGAGTACATGGCTAGTTCAGCGTTGGTGGGTCGGCGTCCGAGTAGGTCTTTGATGGCTTGGTATTCGTCGGCTTTGAGGCCGAGTTCGGCCCACGGCATTTCCCGGTCGCTGGTGCGGGCTGCGTCTTCGATGGTGTCGGGGTGTTCGTGGGGGTGTTGTTGGACGCTATTGGTGGCCATTTTTCTTTACTCCTCATTTTCCTGGGATTTACTCCTGGCGAACCACCCCAGGACCGCTTCGCTATGAACTATCTCACATTTGCTGTTTTGGTGATTCAAATTCTGCCCGGTCACGCCGGTTTTCCACTGCTCGATCCCCTTATCCACACTTATCCACCGGCTTTTCCACACCTGTGTACGCACCGTTGAACAATATCCACATAGCTGTGGATACAACCTGTGGAAAGTGGTTTGTCAAGGGCGGCGTGCCGGACCACTTGAATCGCACCGATGTAACACTCTGCCGTTTCGCTACCCGCGCGAACCCGCCAGATGAGCCAGGACCGAAGTAAACAACCCCAGCCCATCTATCCCACCGTGACCGTGCTCCCCAGTCTGCGGACCGAACCCAACTTCCACCGCGTGTTCGGGGTGAGGCATCAAACCAACTACGTTCCCGTCCTCGTTGGTAATCCCGGCGATGTCGTTGACGGACCCGTTGGGGTTGAAGTCGCGGTAGCGGAACACTACCCGCCCCTCCCCTTCCAGGCGCCGCACGGTTTCCTCATCGGCCACGAAACAACCTTCGCCGTTCTTCAGCGGCACGGTGATTTCTTGCCCGGCACTCAACTGCCCGGTCCAAGCCGTCTCGGAGTTTTCCACCCGCAGGCGCTGGTCGCGACAAATGAACTTTTGGTGGTGGTTGCGCACCAGCGCGCCGGGCAGCAGGTGGGCTTCGCACAGCACTTGGAAGCCGTTGCAGATCCCCAGCACCGGCATGCCGGCTTTCGCGGCCGCCGCCACTTCTTCCATCACCGGGGCGAACCGGGCGATGGCCCCGCAGCGCAGGTAGTCGCCGTAGGAGAACCCGCCGGGCAGCACCACCGCGTCGGCATCTTTCAAACTGTGGTCTTTGTGCCACAGGCTAACCGGTGTCCCTCCGGCCAGCCGGATCGCCCGGGCCGCGTCCTGGTCATCCAAAGTCCCCGGGAAAGTGACTACTGCGATGCGACTCACGGACGTTCCTCCACCGCTTCAACCCGCACTACGTCCTCGATAATCGGGTTAGAAAGTAGGGTCTGCGCGGCTTCCCGCGCGGCTTCCAGGTGACTTTCTTCCACCTGCCCGTCCACGTCCAGGTAGAAGCATTTGCCTTGGCGCACGGCGGTGAATCCCTCCACCCCCATACGCGGCAGCGCCCCCATCACGGCTTTCCCTTGCGGGTCCAGAATCTCCGGTTTCGGCATTATTTCAACGATGATGCGTCCCATTTTCACTCCTCATCTGGGTGTCCATCGAAGTGGTGGGTAAGTGTCCTTACCCTCCTCCCCCAGCCGATGGCCGAGGGCGGAAACTTGTCTTGGCGGGCGAACCATCCGCTCACGCCCCACCGATTTGCAGGTCGCTGCCGGTGAGTACCCGGTAGGCCTCCAAGTAGCGCTGGCGGGTGCGCTGCACTATTTCCTCCGGCAAGGGCGGCGGGTTCTCGCCACCGGCCCGGTCCCAGCCACTTTCTTCCAGCAGCCAGTTACGCAGGTATTGCTTATCGAAGGAGGGGGTCACTTGCCCCTCCACCCACTGGTCGGCGGGCCAGAATCGTGACGAATCCGGGGTTAGTACTTCATCGGCGAGGACGATCTGCCCGTCCTCGTCAATTCCGAACTCGAACTTGGTGTCGGCCAGGATAATCCCGCGGGCTTTGGCAATGTCGGCTGCGCGGGTGTAGATTTCTAGGGCTTTTTCGCGCAGCTGCGCTGCCCGCTCGGCGCCCACGAGTTCCACGGTGGCTTCATAGCTGACGTTTTCGTCGTGTTCCCCCACGGCGGCTTTGGCGGCGGGAGTGTAGATGGGCGGGTTCAGTTCACTGGCTTCGGTGAGGCCTGCCGCTAGCGGTATTTCGCACACGCTTCCACGTTCGCGGTACTCCACCAGTCCCGATCCGGTGAGGTAGCCGCGCGCCACGCATTCGATTGGCAGCATTTGGAGTTTTTGGCAGATCATGGCGCGTCCGGCCACGGCGTCGGGTACGTCCAGGGAGATGACGTGGTTGGGGACTTGGAGTTGTTCGAACCACCATTTGCTCAGCTGCGTGAGGATTATGCCTTTGTCGGGGATGGGCGTGGGCAGGATGTAATCGAAGGCGGAGATGCGGTCACTGGCGACCATGAGGATTTGGTCGGGGTGGGTTTCGCTTTGGTACAGGTCGCGTACTTTCCCGGCGCTGATGTGCCGCCAACCGGCCAGCTCCATCGGTGGTGTCGCAGCGGAGGCCACCGGGGCTTGTTCAGCAGTGCCGCCTGCCCCATTCACTCCGGGCCCGGAATCCCCCACTGTCGCGGCGCTGGGATTGCCCGCCCCGGGGTTGAGGTTCGGCGGCGCTGCGGTTTCGCTGCGCGGGTCGTGGGGTTGCATTCTCACCTAACCTCTTTCCTGTGGCTACTTCCTTGGGGCCGTTATCGGTTGGCGCGTCGGCGTAGTTGTAAGCGGTCGTGTGCGTCTTGGGCAATGAGGGCCCACAGTTCTTCACTGGCTGGCGCCCCATCCACCAACCCGACCGGGATACCCAGGTCCAGTACCGTCCCGGGGGCGGTCGCTTCCCACAGGTGGTGCACCGCTAGCGCGTCGGGCTGGAGCTCTCCGGGCAGGTCTTTGACTGCCCGCACGAGGGCGGCTGCGTCTGCTCGCCCGTCCACGCACACCCAGGTTTGGCCGGGCACGATGGATTCGATGATGCGGCTCGCGTTGCGTTGGTGAGAGGTCACTTCGGAGTTCACCACTACCAGAAGCATGGCGGCGTCGGGATACTCGGCTCGCAGGTCGTCGAGTTCTTCAGCTGACCGCGCCCGCAGCCCACTTCCGGGGTTCACGGTCCTCGCTCCGGCGCGCACAATCTGGGTTGGCAGTTGCAGGCGGGCAGCTAGGCGTTCGGCGGTGTCGTACCCGGTTTCGGGGGCGGCGTGGGGCGCGAGGACGACGAGTACGTCCTCGGGGAGGGCTCGCACTTGCACCGCGTCCCCCAGGGGCAGACCTTTGGTGAATCCCAGCTCGCTCAGTCCGGGTTGGCTGAGGCTGGTTTGGAATAGGCGCCCGCGTTGCTGCCCATCGATGCGGGCCCCGGCCGCGTACTGAGTATTTTCCGCACCGCGCGCACCTTGGTTGCGGTAGTCGGCGGCCGCGTCGGCGAACGGTAGGGGGGTTTCGTTTTTCGCGAGGCGGGCCACGGCCCGGCGGTGGTCGAGTTCGGCTGATCGTAGCCCGCCGCGCAGGCGCTGTTCCATGGCGTCGGCTTCACTGTCGGGCAGGGTGAGGATCTGCCCGAAGGCTTCGTAGTCGGATGCAGCGGCAGCGGCGTACAGACGCCGGCGGGTGTCACGCAGCAGCCGGTCGAGGTTACGCGAGTCCTCGCCGCGCGCATTAGCCGCCGTTTGTGCTATCACTTCTTCGCCCTTTTCCTCTTTTGTACCGTGTCCGCTGGGTTCCGCTGCTTACTTTACCGTGTATTTTCCTGCGCGCGGGCGGCTATGTCTGTGCGCCAGTGCGCGCCGGGTAGCTTGATGTGATCAAGGGCGCGGTAGGCGCGTTCGCGCGCTTGGGTGAAGTCCTGCCCCATTGCTACGACGTTGAGTACTCGCCCGCCGCTGGATACCAGATTGGCGAGGGCGTGGCGGCGGTTTTCAGTCCCCGCGCCGGCCCCAGCAGCGGCGGCCGCTACACGGTGTTCACTTCCCGCGCCGGTCCGAGCAGCGTCGGCCCCATCGCCAGCATCCACCCCGCCTGCCGCGGTCTCCCCGCGTTTCGCCCCGGCGATGATCACGTGCACCCCGTCCATAGCGTCAGCAGTTTCCACCCCTTCGATGGCATCTGCAGTGCGCGGGGTGCCGGGGTACCCGGACGCAGCCATCACCACGGTGATCGCCACCTGCTCATCCCACTGCAACGGCTCAACCTGCCCCAGTTCCCCGGTAGCAGCGGCATACAGCAGCGGAGCCAAGGGGGTGCGCAGCCGGGCGAGCACCACCTGGGTTTCCGGGTCCCCGAAGCGCGCGTTGAACTCCACTACCCGGATCCCACGCGAAGTGCAGGCCAGCCCGCAGTACAGCAGTCCAACGAAGGGGGTGCCGCGCCGGCGCATTTCGTCCACCACCGGCCTTGCCACGCGCTCCACCACTTGTTCACTGAACCCGGATTCCAACCACGGTAGCGGGCTGTAGGCCCCCATTCCCCCGGTGTTTGGCCCAGCGTCAGCGTCGTAGGCGCGTTTGAAGTCTTGCGCGGGGGCCAGCGGCACCACGGTTTCGCCGTCGCTTAGGCAAAATAGTGACACTTCTGGTCCGTCTAAGTATTCTTCCACGAGGACGGCCCCGCCCTCGCTGGCCAGGCAGGCGTCGGCGTGTGCCAGCGCTGCTTCCAGGTCCTGGGTCACTACTACACCTTTGCCGGCTGCGAGTCCGTCGTTTTTCACCACGTAGGGGGGCGTGAACTTTCCTAGCGCGGCTTCGATTTCGGCGCGGGACTGGCAGGGGTAGGCTTGCGCGGTGTCCACCCCGGCGGCTGCCATGATTTCTTTGGCGAACGCTTTGGAACTTTCCAGGCGGGCGGCTTCGGCGCTGGGTCCAAAAACCGGGATGCCGGCGGCGCGCACGTGGTCGGCCACACCCGCGACCAGGGGTGCTTCGGGGCCGATTACCACCAGGTCCACCTGGTGATCACGCGCCCATTGGGCGACGGCGGTACCGTCCTCGGCCTTCATGTCGATCAGTTGGGCGTGTTGCGCGATGCCCGGGTTGCCGGGTGCGCAGAAGAGTTCAACGTCGTCGGTTTCCGCTGTGAGGGCGCGGGCGAGGGCGTGTTCGCGCCCTCCTGATCCGAGCAGGAGTATCCGCATGCGACGGTATCCTTTGCAACCGCTGTGTAGTGGACATGGCCAGTGTAGCGGGCGGGGCGGGCGCGTGGGTAGTGGCGACCACCTGCTGGGCAGTTGCGTGGTCACTGCGCGGGTCGGTCGTCTGGGTTCCGTATGAGCGCCTGGCCTGGTGCCAAGCGGGTGACCGTCAGCGCCGATTCCCTGGCCGACCTTAGGCTCCCATCAGCCCGCGGCTGCGTGCCCGTCACGGCACGAACCGGTATCCCATTCCCAGTTCGGTGATCAGGTGCACGGGCCGGGACGGGTCCGCTTCCAACTTGTTGCGCAGTTGGGAGATATACACCCGCAGGTAGTTGGTTTCTTTCTGGTATTTCGGCCCCCACACGCTGCTGAGCAGGTCGCGTTGGCGCACCAGCGCGCCGCGGTGTTTCACCAGGGTTTCCAGCACCGACCATTCGGTGGGCGTCAGTCGCACTACTTCACCGTTTACCCACACTTGGGTGGTGGCTAGGTCGATGCGCAAGCGCCCGTCGCCGGTTTCTACCTGCGGTTGGCTTTCTACCGCAGTGTCGGCACCGAGTTGGGCGCGACGCAGTGCGGCCCGCATGCGTGCCAATACTTCGCCGAGGGCGAACGGCTTAGTTACGAAGTCATCGGCCCCCCGGTCGAGGGCTTCGATTTTGGCTTCTACTTCGTGGCGGGCGGTGATCACGATGATGGGGATTTGGGACCAGCCGCGGATCCCGTCGATTACTTCCATGCCGCTGATGTCGGGTAGGCCCAGGTCCAGTAGGACCACGTTGATGGCGTGGTCAGCGCACACCTGTAGCGCTTGTTTGCCGGTGGTGACGTGGGTGGCTTCGTATCCGCGAGCGCGCAGGTTCACCATGAGGGCGCGTGCGATGGTGGGGTCGTCTTCGACTACGAGCACGGTGTTCATCGTTTTCTCCTACCTGCGGTCCCTGGCGTCGCGGCTAGTGTCGGTACCAGCGGTTTGGTTGTTTCCATTGTGCCCGCCGGCGGGTGCGTCGTGGTTGGTATGCGCGGAGTCTGCCGGTAGCGTCTGGCCACGGTGGCCGGCACCGTCCTCGCCGATTCGCTCCTGGGCCGCACTGATCGGCAGGGTCAGCGTCATGGTGGTGCCCCCACCGGGGGTGTCCTCCACCAACATGGTGCCTTTGAGGGCCTGCACGAACCCGTTGGCCACCGCCAGTCCCAGTCCCAACCCGGTTTCGGAGTCGGTGGTGTGCACGCGTTTGAATGGCAGGAATATCCCCGCTTTGGCATCGTCGGGGATCCCCGGCCCGTGGTCCATCACCCGGATCGCCACTTCCTCCTCGGTGACCGGCGCCGCGTCGATGGTCACCGGGCCGGGCGCGTATTTGTGGGCGTTATGCACCAAGTTCGCAATCACCCGCTCCAACAGTCCGAAGTCGGTGGTGATTTCGGGCAGTTTGGAGTCGATGTGTATATGCAGGTCGGTGGGTGTGTTTTCCGCTCCCAGATTGGCCAGGGCGGAGGCGATCACGTCGGGTATGCGCAGTTTGCGTAGCCGCAGTTCCACCGCGCCGGTTTGGATGCGTGACATATCCAGCAGGTTGGAAATCAGGTCGGTGAGCCGGTCGGCCCCGTCCTCGATATTCTCCAGCAGTTCCGCTTGCGCACTGGCGGGCAACACCACGTCATCCATGCGCAGCGCCGACACCGAGGCTTTCACTGCCGCCAGGGGGGTGCGCAGGTCGTGGGACACGGCGGCCAGCAGCGCTGAACGCACGGAGTTCGCGGCCGCCAGGTTGCGGGCTTCCGCTTTGACGCGCGCCAGTTCTTCTTCGTGCAAAATGGTCAGGATGCGCCCAGCGTAGGCATCTAGGGTGCGTCGTTGCGGGGCGGTTAGTTCACGCCCGTCGAGGACGAGTTGGTGGTCCTCGTCTAGGTCAATGGTGGTGGATTCTTCCGGGGGTTGGTCACTGACGATGGGGTTGGTGGAGATGGTGGGCACGAATTTCCCGGTTTGCGAGTCGCGTTCGTTGATGGTGACTCGCCGCTGGGTGAATACCTCTGAGATGGTGTTCAGGAGCGCCCGAATGTCACTGCCTTCGCGAATCACGCTCCCCGCCAGGTCTGACAGGACGATCGCTTGGGCGCGGGCTTGAGCCGCTACGGTGGCTCGCCGCGCCGATTCGGACACTACCGCCGCCACCGCTGCGGCGACGGTGAGGAACAGCATGATCGCGATGATGCCTTCGGTGGTGGCAATGGTGAGGGTCCCCACCGGCGGGGTGAAGAACCAGTTAATCAGTAAACTTCCCGCGATGGCGCACACTGCGGCGGGCCACCAGCCGCCGATCATGGCGACGAATACTACGGCGGTGATGAACGTCAGGAACGTCAGCGCCAGGGAGACTTGCCCGCGTCCGATGGTGATGAAAAGGGCGGTTAGCAGCGGTGGAAACCCCAGGGCGGCAATCCACCCGACCAGCAGGCGTCCGGGGGCGAAGGCGTAGGGGCGCGGTAGAAAGCGCCGCGCCAGTGATCGTCCTCGTCCTTCGGCGGTCGCGGTGACCATGTGCACGTCGATTTCACCGGCGTGCGCCAGCACTTGGGCGGATACCCCGCTGCCGAGGACGCGGTTCCACCAGGGGGAGCGGGAGGTTCCCAGCACCAGTTGCGTGGCGTTCACGGTGCGTGCGAATTCCAGCAGGCTTTGGGCAATGTCGTCACCGGCAATGGTGTGCCAGGTGGCTCCTAGGGATTGGGCGAATTGCTGCACTTGTTGCAGTTCGCTGCGGCTGATTCCGCGCAACCCGGAGTCGGGTACCACGTGCACCACGGCGACTTCTCGCCCGCGGGTGCGCCCGGCGATGCGTGCGCCGCGGCGTATTAGGGTGCGTGATTCGGGCCCGCCGGTGACTGCCACCAGGATGCGTTCGCGCGCGGGCCATACGTTTTCGATTTGTTCGTCGTCGCGGTATTTGGACAGGCCTTCGTCTACCCGGTCCGCCAGCCACAGCAGTGCTAGTTCGCGCAGTGCGATGAGGTTCCCCAAGCGGAAGTATTTCGACAGTGCGGCGTCGACTTTGGTGGCGTCGTAGATCATGCCGCGCGACAGGCGGATGCGCAGCGCGTCCGGGGATAGGTCCACCAGTTCGATCTCGTCGGCTTCGCGTAGCACGTGGTCGGGGATGGTTTCGCGTTGGCGTTGCCCGGTGATGGAGTGCACCACGTCGTTGAGTGATTCCAAGTGTTGGATGTTCACGGTGGAGATCACGTTGATGCCGGCGTCTTGGATGCGGTGGACGTCGTGGTAGCGTTTGCTGCGCGGGTCCGCGCTGGGCAAGTCAGCGCCGACAATGGTGTGCGCTAGTTCATCCACGAGGACGGTGTCGGGCTGGCGGTCGATGATGGCTTCGACGTCTAGTTCGTGGTAGACGCTGCCGCGGTAGAACACCGTGCGTTGGGGGATTTGTTCGAGTCCTTCGAGCAGGTTTTGGGTGCCTTGGCGTCCGTGGGTTTCCACGATCCCCACCACCACGTCTTTGCCGTTTTTCACCATTTCGTGGGCTTGGGCGAGCATGGAGTAGGTTTTCCCCACGCCGGGGGCAGCCCCAAGGTAGACCTTGAGGCTGCCGCGCGGGGGGTTAGCCATTTACTTTCCTTTGCCGTTGAGGGTGTTGAGCAGGTCGAGGTTTAGTTCGAGGACGTTCACCCGGGTTTGTCCGATCAGTCCCAGGGCAGGGGTGTCGGTGTGGGCCGTTACCAGCTGGTTGAGTTGGGCTTCGCTCAACCCGGTTTCTTTCGCGATTCGTGGGATCTGCAGCACAGCATACTCTTTGGAGATGTGCGGATCGAGCCCAGATCCGGAGGCGGTGAGCGCGTCAGCGGGGATGGCGCTCACGCCGGGGTTTTGCGTTTCGATGTCCTGGCGTCGGCTGTGGATTTGACCGGCCAGTTCTTCGCTGGTGGGTCCCAGGTTGGAGGCTCCGGAGGATAGTGGGTCGTATCCGTTGTCTCCGGCGTGGGAGGGGCGGGATTGGAATAGTCGGGTGTCGGCGCTGAAGTCTTGGCCGATGAGTTTGGATCCGCGGGGCTGCCCGTCCACGGTGATGATGGACCCGTGGGCGCGTGCGGGCATGAGGTAGCCCACGCCGACCATGGCTGCGGGGTAGGCGATCCCCAGTACCAGGGTCATGAGCAGTAGCATGCGCACTGCGGTGGAGGTGTAGGCCGCGGCGGTTCGGGAGGTGTTCATATTTGAGTGTCTTCCTCGTTTTCGGTGGGGCCAGCCCAGGGCCAGCCAGTTAGCACGGGGCTCGTCGGTTAGTTCGGCGCTGCCCAGCCAGCCCAGGGCCGGCCGGTTCGCTTTCGCCCTAGCCCAGTAGGGAGCCGGCGGCGGTGAGGATCAGGTCGATCAGTTTGATCCCGATGAACGGCACGATCAGCCCACCCAGCCCGTAGATGGTGAGGTTGCGTCGCAGCAGGGTGCTGGCGGGCGCGGGCCGGTAGGTGACGCCTTTGAGGGACAGCGGAATGAGGCCCACAATCACCACGGCGTTGAAGATCACGGCCGCGAGGATCGCGTTTTGCGGCGTGGACAACCCCATCACGTTCAGTGCCCCCAGCTGCGGCATACTCACCATGAACATGGCGGGGATGATGGCGAAGTATTTCGCCACGTCGTTGGCGATAGAGAAAGTGGTCAGCGCCCCGCGAGTCATCAGCAGCTGTTTGCCGATCTGCACGATTTCGATCAGCTTGGTGGGGTCTGAATCCAGGTCCACCATGTTGGCAGCTTCCTTGGCGGCGCTGGTGCCGGTGTTCATCGCCACCCCCACGTCAGCTTGGGCGAGGGCGGGCGCGTCGTTGGTACCGTCACCGGTCATGGCGACGGTGCGTCCACCTTGTTGTTCTTTACGGATGAGCGCGAGCTTGTCCTCGGGCTTAGCTTCGGCCAGGAAGTCATCGACGCCGGCTTCTTCGGCGATGGCGCGCGCGGTGAGGGGGTTGTCACCGGTGATCATGATGGTGCGGATCCCCATTTCGCGCAGTTGTTCGAAGCGTTCCCGGATCCCGGGTTTGACGATGTCTTTGAGGTGGATGGTTCCCAGCAGGCGTTCGCGTTGCGGGGTTTGTTCCACCACCACGAGGGCGGTGCCCCCGGTTTCGGATATGCGCGTTACTTCCTCCTCCACCGCCTTTATGGTGGTTTCGCTTGCCCCGGCTGCTTGCGCCAGTTGCAGCATTTGGTTGGCGGCGCCTTTGAGGATCTGGGTGCCGTCGGGCAGGGCGATACCACTCATGCGGGTGGTGGCGGAGAAGGGAATGAAGTTGGCTTGGCTGTAAGTCTCTTCCGGGATGGGCCCGCCTTGTAGTTCTTCCGCCAGGGCCACCACCGATCGGCCTTCGGGGGTTTCGTCTGCCAGGGAAGATAGCTGCACCGCCCGGTTCAGTTCGCTTTGTTCGATCCCGGGGGCGGGGGTGAATTCGATGGCTTGCCGGTCCCCCAGCGTGATGGTGCCGGTTTTGTCTAGCAGCAGGGTGGAGATGTCACCGGCGGCTTCCACTGCGCGTCCAGATAGGGCGAGGACGTTTCGGCGCACCAGGCGGTCCATGCCGGCGATGCCGATGGCTGATAGCAGGGCCCCGATGGTGGTGGGGATGAGGCATACCAGTAGGGCGATCAGTACCAGCGTGGTGGCGGTGGCGTTGGAGTAGGTGGCGATCGGGTCGAGGGTGATTACCACCAGCAGGAAGATGATGGTCAGTACCGCCAGGAATACGTTGAGGGCGATTTCGTTGGGGGTTTTCTTCCGGTTGACGCCTTCCACCAGGGCGATCATTTTGTCAATGAAGGTCTGGCCTGGTTCGGAGGTTATTTTCACCACGATGCGGTCAGACAGGACGCGGGTGCCGCCGGTGACGGCGCTGCGGTCGCCACCGGATTCGCGGATCACGGGGGCGGATTCACCGGTGATGGCGGATTCGTCAACGGTGGCGGCACCGTCGATCACGTCACCGTCGCCGGGGATTAGTTCGCCTGCTTCCACTACCACGGTGTCGCCGGGTTTTAGTTCACTGGCGGCGATTTGTTCTACCCCGCCTTGGGTGACGCGGTTGGCGACGGTGGTCACGCGGGTGGCGCGCAGCGCGTTGGCTTGGGCTTTGCCGCGGTTTTCGGCGATCGCTTCAGCGATGTTGGCAAATATTACGGTCAGGGCCAGCCAGAACACGATGGAGAAGGCGAATACGCTGGGTTCGATTATCGCCAGGACAAGGGTGAGGACGGTGCCCACGGCGACCAGGAACATCACTGGGTTGGTGATGAGGTGGCGGGGGTCGAGTTTCTTGAAGGCGACGATGCTGGCGGCGCGTAGTTGTTCACCGTTTAGCAAGGTGTTGGTTGCGGGTTTGCTCATGGTCGTTACAGCAGTCCTTCCGCCAGCGGCCCGAGGGCGAGTACGGGTACGAAGGTGAGTCCGGAGATGAGGAGGGCAACCCCTGCCATTACGCCTACGAACAGGGGCGTGTGGGTAGTGAGGGTACCGGAGGTGGTGGGGATCTTCTTTTGCTGCGCCAGGGTTCCAGCTAGTCCCAGTACGCATAGGATCGGCAGGAACCGTCCCAGTAGCATCGCCATTCCCAGGGCGATGTTGTAAAAGTAGGTGTTCGCGTTCAGGCCGGCGAAGGCGGAGCCGTTGTTGTTACCGGCTGAGGTGAAGGCGTAGAGCACTTCCGCGAGGCCGTGGGGCCCGGGGTTGAGGATGGATTCGCGCGCCGAGGGCAGGGCGATGGCAATGCCCACGCCGATCAGCACGATCGCCGGCATGGCCAGGGTGTAGAGGCTGACTAGTTTGATTTGGGTCGGGCCGATGCGTTTGCCCAGGTATTCGGGGGTGCGTCCCACCATCAGGCCGGCGATGAACACCGCCAGGATAGCTACGATCAACATGCCGTATAGGCCTGCCCCTACCCCACCGGGGGCGATTTCACCCAGCAGCATGTTCAGGGTGAGCATGGCGCCACCGATACCGGAGTAGCTGGAGTGGAAGGAGTCCACTGCGCCGGTGGAGGTGAGGGTGGTGGCGGTGGCGAATAGGGCTGAGGGTGCCACGCCGAAGCGTACTTCTTTGCCTTCAAAGGCGGCTCCGGCTTGGCTGATGGCGCTACCGGTGTTGGCTAGTTCCGCCCAGGTGGTCACGGCCAGGGAGGCGAAGAAGATGCTTGCCATGGCGGCCAGCACGGCCCAGCCTTGGCGTTTGTCACCCACCATGATTCCGAAGGTGCGGGTGAGGCTGGTGGGGATCACCAGGATGAGGATGATTTCTAGCAGGTTGGTGAAGGCGTTGGGGTTTTCGAAGGGGTGGGAGCTGTTGGCGTTGAAGAACCCACCACCGTTGGTGCCCAGTTCCTTAATGACTTCTTGGCTGGCTACCGGCCCCAGGGTGATGGTTTGGTGCGCCCCGGTGAGGGTGGTGACGTCGGTGCTGGCGGCGAAGGTTTGTACCGCGCCATTAGCAATGAGGACGGTCGCCGTCACCACGGAAATGGGCAGCAGCAGGCGCAGGCTGCCGCGCGTGAGGTCCACCCAGAAGTTCCCCAAGTAGGGGGTGTTTTGTCGCGCCAAGGAGCGCACCAACGCTATCGCCACGGCGATGCCGACGGCGGCGGAGACGAAGTTTTGCACCGCCAGTCCCGCCATTTGCGTCAGGTTACTCATGGTGCTTTCACCCGAGTATGACTGCCAGTTGGTGTTGGTGGTGAAGGATACTGCGGTGTTGAATGCCTGGTCGGGTGCCACCGGGGGCAGGCCGTTTGCTAGCGGCAGCCAGGTTTGTAGGCGCTGGAGGGCATACAGTCCCAGCACCGACACCACGGAGAAGGCCAGGACGGATAGGTAGTATCCGCTCCAGCGTTGCTCGGCTTTGGGGTTGATTCCGCACACCCGGTAGATCCACTTTTCCACCACGGTGTCTTTTTCGCTGGTGTAGAGGTTGGCCATGTATTTACCCAGCGGCAGGTATGCCAGCGCCAGGGCCACGATTACGAAGGTGATGTGTGCAGCTGTGTTCACGTTAGAACTCCTCGGGCCGCACGAGTACGTAAAGCATGTACGCCAGGGACAGTACGGCGACGATCAGGGCGATGATTTTCAGTGCGATCATAGGGAGTTGATTCCCTTCACGAGGGCGGCCAACGCAACGAAGGTCACCACGGTGAGCACTACCATGGCCAGGTCGAGCATGAGTGCTTTTTCCTTTCGCAGTCGAGCGCCGCGGTTGGCGGCGTAGTTGTTTCTATCTGACTACCGAGGGCGTGGGGCGGCGTCCCATCTTTACGCTTTCCTTACATGCTCTGCGCCGATATTTACGTCTTCTTAATTCCCCTCTTTTGTTTTTACTCCTTGCACGGTGTGGCAGTTTTTTCCATCCGTCCACACGGAAGCTGCGCGCGTGGCGGTGGCCCTGGGGCGTGGCGGTGGCAGCGCACCCAGCTCTGCCCCCATCGCACCGCGCAGCCCCGCCCACAGCACCTCAAGCCCCGCCGACCGCACTGCGTAGTGCCGTCCCCACCGCAGGGCACCCAGCCCCGCCCACCGCACCTCGCAGCCCCGCCCACCGCACTGCGCAGCCCCGCCCACCGTCCTCGTACGCAAAAGCGGGCGCCCCCACCCGCAGGTGGAGGCGCCCTACTGTTTAGAAGACTTCAGTCCAGCCGGACTTACTTGGCTTCTTCGATGCGCTCGCGGAACTTCTTGAGCTGGTCGAGGATCGGAGCGGGAACGCGGTCACCGAACTTCTTGAAGTATTCTTCGGTGTCTTCCATTTCCGCCGCCCAAGCCTCGGGATCGATGTCGAACATCTTGTCCCAGTCTTCCTTGGACACGTCGGTGCCTTCAAGGTTGAAGTCCTCGTACTTGGGGTACAGGCCGGTGACGCCTTCGACGGCTTCTACCTCGCCGGCGGCGCGACGGACGATCCAGTCGAGCACGCGGGAGTTGTCGCCGTAGCCGGGCCACAGGAAGCGGCCGTCTTCGTCCTTACGGAACCAGTTGACCTGGTATACCTTGGGGAACTTGTCTCCCAGTTGCTTCTGCATCTCTAGCCAGTGGCCCCAGTAGTCAGCCATGTTGTAGCCACAGAAGGGCAGCATGGCGAAGGGGTCGTGACGCAGAGAGCCAACCGCACCTTCTGCGGCAGCGGTCTGCTCGGAGGCCACGGAGGCGCCGATGAACACGCCGTGGGCGGGTTCGTACTGTTCGGCTACCAGCGGCACGTTGGTGGCGCGGCGTCCACCGAAGAGGATCGCGTCGATGGCCACACCCTGGGGAGCTTCCCAGTCCTCACAGATGATGGGGCACTGGGAGGCGGGGGTGGTGAAACGCGAGTTCGGGTGGGCGGCCTTTTCTTCTGACTGCGGGGTCCAGTCGTTTCCGTGCCAGTCGATCAGGTGTGCAGGAACGTCGCCGTCGATGCCTTCCCACCACACGTCACCATCGTCGGTCAGGGCGACGTTGGTGAAGATGGTGTTGGCCTTCATGGTGTCCATAGCCATCGGGTTGGTGTCGTAGGAGGTGCCGGGGGCCACACCGAAGAAGCCAGCTTCGGGGTTGATGGCGTACAGGCGGCCGTCGGGGCCCGGACGCATCCAGGCGATGTCATCGCCAATGGTCTCAACCTTGTAGCCTTCGATGGTGGGCTGCAGCATCGCCAGGTTGGTCTTGCCACAGGCGGACGGGAAGGCGGCGGTAACGTGGTACTGCTTGCCGGTCTTTTCGTCGGTCAGACGCAGGATGAGCATGTGCTCAGCCATCCAGCCGTCGCGGCGGGCCATGGTGGAGGCGATACGCAAAGCGAAGCACTTCTTACCTAGCAGAGCGTTGCCGCCGTAGCCGGAGCCGAAGGACCAGATTTCGTTGGTTTCGGGGAAGTGGGTGATGTACTTCTCGTCGTTGCAGGGCCAGTTGTCGTCTTCCTGACCTTCTTCCAGGGGCACACCCACGGAGTGTACGGCCGGTACCCACACGGCGCCTTCGTTGATCAGGTCCATGGCTTCTTTACCCATGCGGGTCATGATGCGCATGTTGCACACAACGTAGGGGGAGTCGGTGATTTCGATGCCGAGCTGGGAGATCGGACCACCCAGGGGACCCATGGAGAAGGGGATCACGTACATCGTGCGGCCCTTCATGCAACCGGTGAATACGCGGTTGAGGGTTTCCTTCATTTCCTTCGGGTCGGCCCAGTTGTTGGTGGGGCCGGCATCTTCTTCCTTTTCGGAGCAAATGTAGGTGCGGGACTCCACGCGGGCTACGTCTGAAGGCTTGGAGCGGGCGAGGAAGGAGTTGGGGCGCTTCTCCTCGTTGAGTTTAGTGAACATCCCACTTTCAACCATGAGGCTGGTGAGGCGGTCCCATTCTTCTTGCGAGCCGTCGGCGAATTCCACCTTGTCAGGGGTGGTTAGTTCAGCGATCTTGGCTACCCATTCGATCACGTCGGCGGGAGCGTTGGACGGTGCGACTGCCTTGATGTCGTCAATTGTCACTGTCATAACTTGAGCCTCCTGAGGCATTGCTCTGCCTGGATGCCGGTTGCATCCATCGGCTTCGTACGAGGGCGTGTGCCGTCCTCGTTCACTACTCCATAATCTCTCATTGGTATCCGAAATGCGAGGGCATCAGGTCCCAATCGTTTTGTGACCTATTCCATATTTTACGTGCGCGTGCATGCGCGTAGGTTTTGCATGCACGCGCACAACAGTATCCATCGCCTCTGCTTTACTTGGGTTTTTGACGGAGCTTTCGATTAGCTACTACTAGTAGCGTCAATCCCAGTATCAAAGACATGATCCCGATTCCAAACAGGAATCCTGAAAGCCAACTTCCCTGGTACCAATGGTTAATTCCATTACCGTTAGGTGCTGTTTCGACCGTGCCGAAAGGCGCTGCATTGGGAGGTTGGGTAGCTACCGCTATTTGCGGTTCCGCCGTTGGTTGGTCGGTAGCTTCCTCTGCGGGGGCGGTAGCGCTTGGCGCCAGCGCGTTAACGCTACCACTGGTGGATACCGGCGCTTGCTGCGGGGCTGAGACCGGCGGATCTTGCTTTGGCATTTCCGATTCAGTGTCGGAAGGCTGCGAGGGTTGAGGCGAGGGCTCAGCCGGCTTCGAGGGTTGAGGCGAGGGCTCAGCCGGCTTCGTAGGACTTTCACTCGGCTCTCCGCTCGGTGGTGGCGTCTCACCTCCACCGTCAGTGGGAGGCAGCGCGGGAAGTTGCTGAGAGTTGATAGCTTCGCCCCCAATTCGAACTGCTTCATCCCCGACCAAGAAATAGCTCACCAGTGGTAACTCGTATTGGTTTCCATCGTTGGCTTGCCAGTGGTAGACGAAGTTAGCCCTGTAAACACCGGGTTTAGAAAACCACATGAACTGGTGATCGTGAGCGGGTTGTGCGTAATGGATACTCTTCCCGGGTTGCTTCGAGTCGAGTTGGACATCAACATCGTTAGTTAGTCCCACATGCCCCGTCACCATCTGTCCAGGACCGACAAAATCAGCCAGGGTAATATCGATTCCAGTTCCGGGGTTGAGGCCTTTGTAGTCCACGCCCTCGCTGGAGAATCCCACCCATGGCAGAGAGGGGTCCTGCACCTGTGGCAGCACATACGCACCGTGGGCGAATTCATCACTGTAGTTGGTGATTGGCCCGGGATTAGCAGCGAAGGATTTTTGGCCTGCCGCGATTACAAAGGTGCCTGACGGGCGCTTTACCACGTGCGCGGCGTTAGCGCCGTCCTTCAAGTAGGTTTCGATTGCTCCGTTGGGATTTTCAGCCGCGATCGCCAAATCCATATGCCCCTTAGTAACTAAGTGGTTCGGCATGGCTTGCGACCAAAGTTCATTAAGAGCGGTCACAATCTGACGCTGTTCGGGTGTCAACTCCGGTACCGGCGTCGGCTTGGAAGTTTCAGTCGGCTCCGGCGACGGGCTCGAAGTTTCAGTCGGCTCCGGCGACGGGCTGGAAGTTTCAGTCGGCTCCGGCGACGGGGACGGCTTTTCTTCTTTTCGCGTAAGTGGGAAATCTGCTGGATCTGCCCCCTTTAACGTGTGTGCTGCACAATCTAATGGCTCATCTTCCGGTAGTAGCTTTGCTTGGGGGTCAGAGGCCTTACGCACCTGGTTAATAGCTTTATTTCCTACCACAAAGTAAATCTCTTTATCAGCGGCGTAAATATGCCCATTCGCTTGTTGCGCGTTGACTGTTAGCCACAGGGTATACACCCCCGGATGCGTAAACAGGTATTGGACTGGGTAGGGTTTTGATTCCAACATTTGCAGAGGCTTCGATACTCCTTGCAAGGCGCTGATTACCGGCATGAATCCCTGTTCCGAGCTGATTCCAGCGGCAAAGAGAGAGCCTGCCGGACCCGAGTCATATATATCCATACTTACTTTTTGGGGTCCCAGCTTAGAAATATCACTGTGGGATAAGTCGAATCCAAAACTGGGTGTGTTTGCATCACCTTGTGCAGGAGTGACCCAGGCCACTTGACTTCCCGCCACCTTGGTTAGTTGCCCTAAATATGGATCGTCAGGAGAAATACACTTGCGCGTACCAGCATCAGGAACTTCAATGAATGGACCGGATGCAAACGCGGTCTTACCGTCTTTCTGCACTGCTGTTAGGGACCAATCGTACGTCTCCAAGGACGCTGGTGCTCTTAGCCAATTGCTGCCGTCGCTAGCGGTAATCTTCCTAGTGTCCTCAATACCAACGTTTTCTAAGGCATCAGTGACCTGTTGTGTGTCTACAGGCTGCGGTCCGGGTTTAGGTGCGGGCGGTACCGGATCAGGGTTTTGCGGTGCCTTCAGGCCCATTTCTTCACGGATTTGTTCGGCGCTACGGGTGATTTTCTCCAGATTGGTGGTAGTCCCTGCAGGTAGGCCCACCTGTTCATCCGATCCCACTAGCCAGTATTGCTTCGTGGGTTCAGTTTTCTCTACAGTCCCGTCAAAATGCTGTCCCTGGCCTATCCATGTAGTGGCGTAAATACCCGCTTCGGTGAAAGTCCAATTTAGGTGCCCGTGGCCACCCACTTGAAAGTTAGTGCCGTGAATATCTTTAGACGAAATCATCCGCTGCGCAGATTGCATTCCTTGCGCGTAAGCGAATATCTCCATATCTCCTGGGCCAGAGAAATCCGTAAGCTTAAACTGGATTGTGTTGCCAACAAAATCGGCAGGCACGTTGTATTCGTGCGCAGGATCGAACGCTCCCATACCTGCCCATATGGGTTTCCACTGCTTAGCTTCGGCTGGGCCGACCCACACGATCCTCCCAGGGGCTCCGAGGAAAGACAGTATTGGGTTGTCGGGCACTACCATTCGCGAAACCTCTTGTCCCTGGTAGGCATCTGGCGCTAATCGCATACAGTAGTTTTCGGAGGGTCCAACTTCTGAGCCATCCACCGTCATAATGGATAGCTTGCCTTTTTCACGGGACAGGTACACTGCATCGACGTGTGCCTGGTAGAGCAGTTTCCGCCCCGCACACGGATGCGGAACGGTTTTTCCGTCAACCTTCATAGTTAGGTCTTTGGGCAGCACTACTCCCGTAGAAGCAATCCCCGGCTTGTGGTCGCTCGTTGGGCTAGCACTAATTCCGGTGCCTGACCCTAAGAGAGGTACGGAGAGTACAGCGCTTGCCAATACCGCAGTGGCAATCCGCACAACTGCCTTAAATCGGTTAGTTTTTCGCATTTTTCTTTCTTCCAGTTAAGTTACCAGTTAGCCTAATTCAGCATGTTTCATTCGCTGTCGGTGCGTCTTTACGGAGCCTGATATCATCAGCCGATTCTGCTCCTTCGGCTGCATGCACCAGGGCGCGTGTGCCGCGTCGGCGCAGATTCCGAGTGATCAGACCCTGCTGCGGCGCAAATAGCCATACGAGGAAAAACAAAGCGGTTGTGGTCAGCACAATGGTGGCGCCAGTAGGCAAATTTATGGACCAGGATAGGTACAGTCCCAGGAAGGAGCAGCTTGCGCCGATAAGTGCCGATAGTGCCATCATGATGCCCAGGCGCTCGGTCAGTAGCCGGGCGGTAGCTGCGGGAGTTACCAGCAAAGCGAGTACCAAAATGTTGCCGATGGTTCGTACCGATATCACCACCGCCGCAGTTACCGCAAAGTAAAGTACCAGGTCGAGCCAAAAGACCGGGAGGTTTTGTGCCCGGGCTGTTTCCCGATCGAGGGCGGTGGTAACGAGTTCCTTATTGAGCAACAGCAGCGCCGCCACTACCACGGTTCCCACCACCGCCACCAGTATGATGTCGGAATCGGGTACCCCGGTAATGGAGCCAAAAAGGAAGCTCGTGAGTGAAGCGGTGTAGCCGTTGATTTGAGAAATTATTACCAGGCCCAGGGCGAAAGCGGCCGCGAAAAAAATCCCGATAAGGGTGTCTTCCTTAACTTTGCGGTTTTGGGAGAATACCGCGACCAAAGAGGCCACTACCCCACCGGCGATAGCGCCACCTACCAGTAGGGAGCCTTGCATCACGAAGGCGATGGCGATGCCGGGAAACACCGCGTGGGCGACGGCATCACCGATGAATGCCATGCCGCGCAATACCACGTGGGTTCCCACTACTGCGCACACGATTGAAGACATAACCGATATCAGTAGCGCTTTTGGCAGAAACGCTAACGCCGGGTTGGTTAGATCGGAGAAGAAATCGAAAATGGAGATCACGCGCTTACCCCCACGGTACGTAGTAAGGGGGAGTGCGGTTTAACGTTGAAGGTTCGCATCCATATTTTCGGGTCGGATACCTCTTCGGGAGTCCCAGCGGCCATAACCGTGCGGTTTAGCAGCACCAGACGAGAGCACACGTCCATGGCTGATCCCAAGTCATGGGTGGACATCAGTAGCGCCACGCCTTCTTTACTAAGTTCTTCAAAGAGTTCCAACAGGAGTTCCTGACTGGGCATATCCAGCCCGGTGAAAGGCTCATCCAGGAGTAAGATATCGGGTTTGGTTGCCAGCGCGCGGGCCAGTAAGACACGTTGACGTTGCCCGCCTGACAGTTGGCCCACTGGTCGTTTCTCTAGCTCTCGCATTCGTACTTTGTCGAGGGCGTAGTACACGGCCTCGTAATCTTTCTGTTTCGCGGTACGCAACCAGCCGATGTGACTGGTGCGCCCCGTCATTACTACTCCCTTGACGTCAATTGGGAAATCCCAAGCGAATTCGTGTCGTTGCGGTACGTATCCAATGTGTTTTAGGGCTTTCTTACCGGTTGCACCCGAGACCGTGATTGTCCCCGTGCTGGTGGGGATTAATCCCAAGATGGAGCGCAGCAAAGTGGTTTTACCAGCTCCATTAGGACCTACTAGCCCAACAAAATCACAGTTGTTAACCACCAGGTTGACATCGTGTAGTACCGGGCGGTGTGACAGCTCGACGCTGACATTATCTACACGTAATGGCTCACTCATGGCCGTCCTCGTTAGCCTGGCCCGGCTGCGAATCAGGTCGCCCGGTTGCGTAAGCAGCCGAGGAACTTTGGGTAGCTTCCGCGGCTTGGCGTTGGGCTTTCTGGGCCCGCATAAACATCAGCAGGGCAACTAAGATAGCTAACGCCGCGAGGCCGAACAAGCCTATGGTGATGATGGTGACGGTGCTCAAACCGCCACGCTGCGCACCACCGGTTGCGTGACTAGTGGTATTTTTCGACGGTTGGTTCGCGGTAGAACTATCCGTTGCCCCTTGAACATCATTCGCGGAATCCCACTGTGCCGCTTGCGCTTGTGCCACGTCTGCACCGCCTACGGCGAATCGTAGGACTTTGGGGATATCCACTTGCGTGCCGTTGACAAGTTTGGCTTTCAGATGGACTTTAACTAGGTGAACACCAGGTTTGGTAAACACCCAATTGGCGTGCGTGTGAGTTTTCAGATCCACCCACACGGCTTGCGGCTCAGCGCTGGCGGAACTCCACAACTGTTGTGCTTTACCGAAGTTACCCGCCTGCAAAAACAGGGTAAACTGTCCGTCGCCTTGGTGCCCGCCATATTCCAAGTTAATGCCACGATCAACCTCACGGGTAACTGCGGGTGATTGCGTGGACCAACCCAACCACGGCACTTGCTGGATTTGCGTTTGCGGCACCACCCACACGTCCTCGCCAGCTTTCGCCCCCGTAAAATCGTATTCACCACCCTCGGGAAGCGACTGTTTGCCAGCGTCGGAAACCACGAACGTCATGTCCTCCAAGTGCCGCCAGACGGGATGCTCGGCCCGGTCATCGCGCGCCAGGAAGTCCAACTTCCCGTCTATCATCAAGGGACCTAAATCGATGTGCCCGTCGGTGATTACCGCAGGTTCTCCGGCGGAGACGACGACCTCGTCCTCGCTGACAACCTGTTGGAGAGCAGGGTCGTCCTCGGCGTGAGCGGCCGTACTGAGCCCCACTGACGCCCCTAGTACGGCAGCCGCTGCGATCGTGGTGCGCCACATATGTCCTCGCATGAGATACCTTTCTATTACTTCACTGTTTCACTGCGTTGATATTCGCCATTCCCGCCCGGCGGACGTTCATGAGTTCGGCTGGGCGGTGGACTCTGGGTCCAGGCACCGCTTGAGACTGTTCGCATTAAACCGCATCAGATCCATGTAGCTCGTCACTTCCTGATCGAATGAATCTCCATATATTCGGCACACTTGGATATTCAAGCGCTTAGCCAGTTCCGTCAGATTTGACGACTGGTTCGTTAAGTTTGGTTCCAAAAAAACCGCCCGCACATCCAGGTTCTGGAGCGTACGAGTAAGTGCTATCAGGTCGCGCGTGGAGGGCTCCACCGAGGGATTGGGGGTCACAAATCCGGCAATATGTAGGCCGTACGCATCCCCCAAATAGGCGTAGCCATCGTGAGTTGTGACCAACTGCCGTTGCGGTTTAGGTATCGAATTTATGGTGTCGGATACTTCTTTATTCAGTGCGGATAGTTGTTCCAAGTAGTGGTCCGCATTGGCGGCGTACTGGGCGGCTCCCTCGGGGTCAACTTCGATCAGGCAATCCCGAATTAGTTTGACGTAGGCAATAGCGTTGGATACGTCATGCCATAGGTGCGGGTCGAGCTCCCCGTGAACGTGCTTACCTAACACCGCTTGCGGTAACAGGTAGGTTTCCTGCCCTGGCCGCCCTAGAAAGCGGAACTGAGGGCTGGCGGGAATCTCTTGCAAAGCTTTGTTGGGCACAGATATGACCGTGGTTGCGGGATCGTAGTGTTCGGCAAGTTTTTCCGGCCCGCCGGCTTTACGACCGGTGGAATCGCCCTCGATCAAGATTTTCCCTTTATCCAGATCGACGCTGATATCTTCGTGCCCTTTATCGAGTACGGTGCGTGAGCCCGGCACAGTGGATGGATCCACTCCGACGGCGAACTTCACGGTGGTGTTTCCAATGGGGATAGGCTTCTCCCCGCGAGCGGTGACCAAACTAGCGGTGAAGTCTATTTCGTAGATCCCCGGGGCGGAAAATGACCAGGATAGGTGGGTATGGGCATCTACCGGCAGGCTAGCTGTATCTTCCTCGTAACCATCTGCGGCATTGAAGCCGTCGGCGGAGTTCAGATAGATCTGCGGGGTTCCGAAGGTGGTAGTCAGGTAGGCTACGGCTTGTCCGGGGCCACGCACTGCGGTGGCGGAGAGTTTCACTTCGGAGGCGCGGGTGGCGCCGTATTGTTCACCTTTGCCACGCACGCGCATTCCTAGCCAAATGGTGTCCAAGGATACGTCCTCGACCAGTGGAATCAGGTGTGCGCCATAGCGGGCGGCGTCTTCCGCGAGAGTAACCACTCGTACGCCAGGACGGACGTTGGCATCCACCGCTCGGATTAGCGCGTGCTCTTCCAACAGCATGTAGTTGGTTAACGCCAGGTCGGCGTTCGCAATGTTACGCACGTCCCGTAGGGTCGGCTCGTAGGTATGTGGATCTGCTCCCGGTGGCATGAGGGCGGTGACGCGGGCCCGGTCACCCGCGACGTTTCGTGCCAGGTCAGCAATGATTGGGGTGGTGGCGACTACGTCCGTGATGCCGTCGTCGCGTTGTGGAAGCGCACTGTGACTGCAGGCGCTGAGCGTGGTGACTGCTGCGAGTAGTGCCACCACCCCGATGCGGGTAGATCGCATATTGCTAGATCGCTTTGCGGTAGCGCATCACCCCTACGCCGAGTACCGCCACGCCGGCGGCGAGGACGGCCAGCGCGGGGGTCAGCACGGAGGCACCGGTGGTGGCTAGGGCACCACCGGGGCTCATCCCGGCGGCAGCATAGTCGGCTGCAGTCGGGATGCAGATTTCTCCCTTGGCGTCTCGCCACACGGTTTTCGATCCAGGAGCGCCGACCTCGGACCCCAGGTCGAAGTGCCCGTCGTTAGCGCCGGAGCCGCTACCGACGTTGAAGGTGAGGGTGGTCTTACCGCTGATGCGGGTGCCATCCGTCTTGGTGGCGGTCTGGGTGATACCTACTTTGTAGGTACCGGCAGCGGTGAACACCCAGTTGGGGTGCACGTGGGTGTTGCGCGGGATGGTGATGGCCCCTGATCCGGAGCTGCCGCTCCCCGCAAACCAGCGTTGACCAACGGGCTGTCCGAGTCCCCCGGAGGTGAATACTTCCATGGTGCCGGGCCCGGAGAAGGAGGTTAGCTGCCAGGTGACTTCACCGGTGGTCTTTTCCATCACTGAGGCGTTCATTGTGTTCGCACCAACCCACGGCACTCCTCGGACCTGGGTGGAACCGATCATCCATACGTTAGTACCAGCTGGAATCGAGCCGATGGCAGTGGGGACGGTGGCTTTGCCTTTGTCCCCTACCAGGAAGGGTATGCTTTCGGGCTCCACCCAGCGGGCCGGAGCGGTGCGGTCGTCCTTCAGGCGTGGCAGGAGGGTTTCTGCCCCGCTGCCGCCTTCTTGGTGCGGGAAGCAGGTTGCCTGCGCGGGGGCAGCAGGTGCCGCGGGGGCGGCGGGTGCGGCTGGAGCCGGGGCGTTCGCCGCCGGCGAGGACGGTGCATTAGTCACCGGTGCCGTGGTGCTGTTAGCGGGGGGCGGGGTTTGGGTTTCGCCGGGTGCGGGAGCGGAGGTCTCATTCGGCGGCGCAGTAGTGCCGCCAGTGGGGGGAGGAGTGGTTCCACTGTCGCTTGGAGGCGGGGTCTGCGCGTTCGGGTCCTGGGCGGAAGGCTTCACTACCCAGGTGTAGGTGGCGGTGTTAGAGGTGGCGGTTTGCCCGTTCTTAGCGCCCGTGGCGTTCACCTTCATAATGTAGGTGCCGGGCTTTTCGAACAGCCAGTATGCGTGCGTGTGCGCGGGGAAGGATTGTTCGCGCACCGCCCCGGTCTTTAGTTCGAATCCGTCTTTCAGTAGGGGCTGCAAACCACCGAACATACCACCTCCGTAAAGCATCACCTTGCCGGGGCCTTGGACGCTAAGGAAGTTGATGTCAATGGCGTTGAACCCATCGCCCTGCACTCCCATGGTGTCCCAACCGGGCCACAGCAGATTTTGGTCTTGTACCTGTGGCAGCATGTAACCGGGAATTTTGATTCCATCCAACTGCGCGGTCTCGGTTTGGTAAGCCTCACCCTTGACAACCAAGGTCACTTCTTCGGGGGCGCGTTGCACGTGCTGGCCGGTGATGTCTTCTTTCAGGTTCAGCGTGAGCTTCCCATCTTCGGCGGTGACGTTGAAGATATCGGTATGCCCTGTGTCGAAGCTGAGGCTGGCATTCGCGACGGAACCCAGCGGTGTAACTATTGTGATAACGGCGGTGAACAGGGCCACTAGCAGCACTGCCCACGGTCGAGCGATTGCGTTTCGCACAGCGTGCCTTCCTAAAGTGGTGCGGCGACTTCAGCCACCACAATGCTAATGAGAACCGTTATCACATTTTAGGCGGGCGCACCGTTCGCGTCAATGCAAATAGTAATCGTTCTCGGTACGCTTTGTCACATCTATGTCCGAACAAATCTAAAGACTCTAGCGCGCGCTATTGACACTGCCGCACAGTAAAGGGGCCTCGCCCCCGGGCGCCCGGGCCGGGCGGGGTGGAAAAACCGAGCCAGGGTGATGATCGTGCCTCGCCCCCGGGCGCCCGGGCCGGGCAAGGTTAACGAACCGGGCACAGGCGCCAAACAGAGCACCCGGCCCGCCCCAACTCATGGCGGGCCGGCGCCCTCCCCTACCGGGGTATGACGATGGCGGCTTCGCGGTCCGCCCCCACGCCTATCACGCTCACGCGGGCGCGAGATTGTTCTTCCAAGAACGTGATGTAGTCGCGCGCCGCCTGCGGCAATTCCTCTACCGAACGCGCCCCGGTGATGTCTTCTTCCCAGCCGGGCACCATTTCATAGATCGGCTTAGCGTGGTGGAACGCGGACTGGTCGGCGGGCATTTCATCGAAACGCTCCCCGTCGACCTCGTAAGCCACACACACCGGGATTTCTTTATACCCAGTGAGCACGTCCAACTTGGTCACCACCAGGTCGGTCACCCCGTTGACGCGGGTGGCGTAGCGCCCGACCACCGCGTCAAACCAGCCGCAGCGGCGGGGACGCCCGGTGGTGACGCCGTATTCGCCGCCACGCTGACGCAAGTCTTCGCCCTCGTCACCGAAAAGCTCGGTCGGGAACGGCCCCTCGCCCACGCGCGTGGTATATGCCTTGGTCACGCCCACCACCGTGTCAATGCGGGTCGGACCCACGCCCGCCCCGGTACACGCTCCCCCGGCGGTAGCGGAGGAAGACGTCACGAACGGGTAGGTGCCGTGGTCAATGTCCAACATGGTGGCTTGCCCCGCTTCAAACAGCACGGTCTTGCCTTCGTCCAGTGCCTGGTTCACCAGCAGCGAGGTGTCAGCCACCATGGGCTTGACCCGTTCAGCGTAGGACAGCAGCTGCTGGACCACTTCATCAACTTCCACCGCGCGCTTGTTAAACACCTTCACCAGCAGGTGATTTTTATTGACCAGGGCGCCTTCGACCTTCTGGCGCAGGATCGATTCGTCAAACAGGTCTTGCACGCGGATGCCAATGCGGTTCATCTTATCCGCGTAGGTCGGGCCAATGCCCCGCCCCGTGGTTCCCAGCTGCCGCTTACCCAGGAACTTCTCCGTGGTGCGGTCCATCAGCCGGTTATAGGAAGGGATCAGGTGCGCGTTGGCGGACAGCACCAGTTTGGAGATGTCGCGGCCCCGGGCCTGCAGTTCGTCGAGTTCTTGGAAAAGCACTTCCAGGTCAACCACCACGCCGTTGCCGATAACCGGCACCACGCCCTCGGAAAGAATCCCGGCAGGCAGCAGGTGGAGGGCGTATTTCTCCCCGTCCACTACTACGGTGTGGCCGGCGTTGTTACCGCCGTTGAACTTAACCACCATGTCGGCTCCGGCGCCGAAATGGTCGATAGCTTTGCCCTTGCCTTCATCGCCCCACTGTGTTCCCACGACGATTACCGCTGGCATCTGAGTTTCCCTTCTTAGGCGATCCGCTGCGAGGACGGTCGCGACTGTCACCCCACCGGGCGGATCTCACGCGCGGTGCGGGCGGGAGGGCTGTGCCTTCCCTTATGCAGTCTACACAGGCCAACGCAAAGCGGGAGGCGCTCCCACGATACGGGAAGCACCTCCCACTTTTTACGTCACGAGGACGGTGCGCCAGGTTGGTAAGCCCGCGCACTGGCAAGCCTGCGCGATCCGGCGCGTGGCAACCACCACCGGCCACCACCCTAGGTGCGAGTTTGCGGGGCGAAACGCAGCCGCAGCTGGCCTCACCCGCGCGGTTTTACTCCTCCACCAACACTTGCTCGCTCAGCGGCGTGCGGTTACCGAAACGGTGGTTGGTGATCGAGATCGCCTGCTCGTGTACGAACGGTAGGATCTCAATGCGCCCGGCGTTGGTCACCGGACCATCCCACACTGCTACGTCAATGGACCCAGCCACGGCGCGGCGCAGTTCGTCACCGCTTTCCCCGACCATCCGTACTCGCTCATCCAAGGACACCGGGCCTTGCGCCAGGCGTTGGACGAACCGCTTGGAGTTCTCACTAATGACTTCCACCCCGTAGTTAGCCAGCATCACTGACAACTCGGTGGGCAGGAAGTCGCAGGCCGACACCGTCAGTTCCATCGGTACCGTTGCGCCCGCCCGCAGGTGGCGTTCAAAGGCGGTGGCGTCGGACGGGTCGAAGTGGTGGATCTCCCCCATTGCCAGGCCGGCGGAAAGGACGCGCAGCAGTTCGAACATGCTCGCTTCCTTCCCCATGCGGATAGTGACGGGGGTGGGCAGGTAACGCAAAATATTGCGTTCCACCGGGATGCGGCTGGGGTCGTGCAGGGCGTCGAATTCCTTCAAGCAAGCGTGTTCGTCGGACTCCACGGCTTCCACCAGGTGGGCGTAATCGTCCTCGGAAAGCAACTTGCGTCCCACCTCCAGCAGGTCCACCAGCTGCGGTTTGGTGACGTTGGCTTGGCGTTCCACCGCCGGCGGGAAGGACGGGTCTTCGCGCTGCGCGTCGGTAACTAGCGGTACGGAAGTGAAGTCACCGAAACCGAACAAGTAGTTCGGCCCACCGGCCTTCGCGCCGGTGCCCACCACTGAGCGCTTCCACCCGCCGAACGGTTGGCGACGCACGATCGCCCCAGTGATGCCACGGTTGACGTACACGTTGCCCGCCTGCACCCGGTTCAACCAGTAGTTGATCTCATCCGGATCCAGGGAATGCAACCCGGCGGTGAGCCCGTAGTCCACCTGGTTTTGGGCTTCAATCGCCTCATCCAAAGTGTCCACGCGCATCACGCCCAAGATCGGGCCGAAGTACTCCACCAGGTGGTATTCCGAACCCGGTTCCACACCCGAACGCACGCCCGGGCTCCACAGGCGCCCAGTGTCATCCAGTTCGCGGGGTTTGAGCTCCCACTTCTGTCCCGGCTCCAACTGGGTGAGGCCGCGCAGTAGTTTCTCCCCGGGCTTGGTCGATAGCGGACCCATTTCCGCCCCCAAGTCATCGGCCCACGCCACGTGCAGGGAACGCACTGCGTCCAGCAGCTGGTCGTGCACCCGTCGGGAGAACCCGGTGGAGCCGACCAAAATCACGTAGGAACAGGCCGAACACTTCTGCCCGGCGTGACCGAAGGCGGAAGCCACCACGTCCTTCACCGCCAGGTCCAGGTCGGCCGACGGGGTGATGATGATGGAGTTCTTCCCGGAAGTTTCCGCCATGATGTTCAGCGTCGGATCCCAGGAGCGGAACAGTTCCGCGGTTTCCGCCCCACCGGTGAGCACCACCCGCCCGATGCGTTTGTCGGTCACCAGTTCGCGGCCCAGTTCCCGCTCGCCCACGTCAATCAGGCCCAGCACGTCGCGCGGCACGCCCGCGTCCCACAGGCATTGGGCGACCATCGCCCCGCAGCGTTTGGCCACGCCCGCGGGCTTCAAGATCGCCGCACTACCGGCAGCCAACGCCGCCAGCACCCCACCGGCGGGGATCGCCAGGGGGAAGTTCCACGGCGGGGTCACCAAGGTCACCGGCACCGGGGTGAACTCAGCGCCGTGCAGGCGATCCAGTTCCAGTGCCTGCTCCGCGTAGTAGTGCGCGAAGTCGATCGCCTCGGACACTTCCACGTCCGCCTGTTCCAAGGACTTGCCCAGTTCAGAGCCCGCGGCTTCGATCAGTTCGGCGCGTCGGCGTCCCAGTTCCACGCCGGCGCGGTGCAAAATGTCGGCGCGTTCGCGGGCGGATTTCTTCGCCCACTTGCCGGCCCCGCGGCGGATCTTCGCCAGGAAGTCCTCTAGCTGCTCGCGGGTTTCCACCCGTGCTTGCGCGATGATGTCTTCGCCAATGGTGGAGTCCGCTACCCGCGCGGCAATGGCTTTAGCCCATTCGCGGTTGGCAGGCAGCGACGCGTCCGAATCGGGGGTGTTGTTGAACGTCCAGCTGCCCGAGGGCGTGCGTGCCGGACGCGCCAAATCATCGTCGCTTTCGTGGTTGCGA
Source organism: Actinomycetes bacterium (assembly GCA_023389315.1). GTDB lineage: Bacteria > Actinomycetota > Actinomycetes > Actinomycetales > Actinomycetaceae > Gleimia. The sequence goes on from JAEWEQ010000017.1 coordinate 37,008, forward strand.
TCCTGGTGGCGGTTGGGTCCGCAGCGGCGTTCGCCCTCGCGCTCCATTTGCTTCACGGCCGCCAGGAAACGGTCCTTTTCTTTCTTGAACGCCGCATCGGAGGTGCCGATTTCAAAGATGGAGGCCATGAAGTTCTCATCGGCGGAGTTTTCTTCCAGGCGTCGCACCAGGTAAGAGATCGCCACATCGTATTCGTCGGGGTGTACCACCGGCACGTACAGCAGTAGGTTGCCCACGTCCTCGCGCACCGCGGAGGCCTGCTGGGTGGCCATGCCCGAAAGCATTTCGATTTCCACCCCGGCGCGCACTCCGCGCTCCCCCGCCAGTTCCCAGGCGGCGGCCACGGTGAACAGGTTGTGGCCGGCCACGCCCAGGCGGATGTTTTCAATCCGCTCCGGGGTCATCGCCCAGTCCAGCATCCGCAGGTAGTTGGCGTCGGTGGCTTGCTTCGATTCCCAGGTGGTCATCTCCCACCGGTGCATGAGCGCATCCACCCGTTCCATCGCCAGGTTCGCGCCTTTCACTACGCGCACCTTAATGGGGGCACCGCCGCGAGCGCGTCGCTCGGCGGCCCACTGTTGCAGGTCTTTCATCGCGTCTAGGGAGTCCGGTAGGTAGGCTTGCAGCACGATCCCGGCTTCCAGGTGCAGTAGTTCGTCGCGCTCCAGGATGCGTTTGAACACATCCAGAGTCAGGTGCAGGTCGCGGTATTCTTCCATGTCCAAGTTAATGAACTTGGTGGTTCCCGCGGTGGCGGCGTACTGGTACAGCGGTAGTAGTTGTTCCACCGCGTGCGCCACCACGTCGTCGTATCCCCAGGGGTTGTGGGGGCCGGTGACGGCGGAGACTTTCAAGGACACGTAGTCGATGTCGTCGCGGCGCAGCAGGCGGGCGGTGTCTGCCAGACGTTTAGCGGCTTCTTTGTCACCGAGGACGGCTTCGCCCAGTAGGTTCACGTTCAGTCGTGAGCCTTCTTTCTTTAGGCGTTCGATGGCCGGCCCCAGTTTGGCGTCGGTCACGTCGACCACCAGGTCGCCCACTAGGCGGGCGAAGACTTTGCGGGCGGCGGGGACGGCGATTTCGGGAACCAGTTTCCCGGCGGTGCCACCCACCAGGGCGGGGGCGCGTAGGTACCAGGGCAGGAACTTGGGGTTGCGGGCCCCGATTTCTGCCAGGTGGTTGGCGGCGACTTCTTGGTCTTCGGGTCGCACTACGCCATCGACGAATGACACGGTGTAGTCCAGACCGCCCTCGTCATCGAGGACGTCTGCGAGCAGTTTTGCGGCCGGGTCGATGGGGTATTTGGTGGATTCATCTGCCCACCGGCGGGCCCGCGCCAGCGCTCGGTCGGCGATTGCGCTGAAGTCGGTTGGTGAATTGCTCGCTGCCATTATCTGCCTCTCATAGGTGGAGTTGGATACGTTGCTGGCGCGTGGCCTGGGAGTGCCAGGCGTCGCGGTTGCTTCTACTTTATCGATGAATGCGGAAGTTAGTTTTACTTTACGTGCTATCTAAAGTGGCGATCCCCGCCCAGCTTGGATAGTTTCGCTAGGCGGGGATCACGCTCGGGGTCATTTACTGAGTTCCCCCAGTGCTTGGTTGAACTCCGCTTCGATTTCGGGGTTCTCACGGTAGGTGGCTAGGGATACCACGATCGCGGTGATGAGGTTGAACAGGAAGCCGGGGAGGATTTCGTACAGGTCGAAGATCCCACCGGAGACGTTCCCCCAGATGCCGACCGTCACGGCACCAACGATCATGCCGGCGATAGCGCCTTGCGCAGTGAGCTTGCGCCAGTACAGGGACAGCAGCACGATCGGCCCGAAGGATGCTCCGAACCCGGCCCAGGCGAAGGCCACCAACGCCAAAATAGTGTCGGATTTCGGCCACGCCAGAATGGCCGCCAGGATGGACACGCCTGCCACCGCGATGCGTCCCAGCAAGATGCCGTCGCGGCTAGAGAGGGTGCGGGTGGTGAGGGCTTTGTAGATGTCTTCCACAATGGCCGAGGACGTTACCAGCAGTTGGGAAGAGATAGTGGACATGATGGCAGCCAGGATGGCGGCCAGCATGAAGCCGGCGAGGAGCGGGTGGAACAGCAGCTGACCGAGGCCGATGAATACGCCTTCAGCGTCGGGCAGTTGCCCGGTGTCGTGCTTGTACACGGCCACGCCGACCAGGGCGGTCACGGCCGCACCGATGGCAGCCAGCGCCATCCAGCCGATGCCGATGCGGCGGGCGGAGGCTGCTTCCTTGGCGGAGCGCAGCGCCATGAAGCGCACGATGATGTGGGGTTGGCCGAAGTATCCCAGGCCCCAGGCTAGGGCGGAGATGATTCCCATGACGGTGGCGGCGGCTAGTCCCCCACCGGTCCAGGACAGGACTTTGGGGTCTACCGCGTTGACGGCGTCCAGCAGCGGACCGATGCCGCCTACGTGGAGGATGCCGACTACCGGTATCATCACCAGGGCGGTGACCATCATGATGCCTTGTACCACGTCGGTCCACGACACGGCCAGGAAGCCACCGACCAGGGTGTAGAGCACCACGATGCCGGCCACCAAGCTCATACCCAGGTGGTATTCCATGCTGAATGAGGATTCGAAGAATTTGCCGCCGGCCACGATGCCGGAGGATACGTAGAAGGTGAAGAACACCATGATGATCAGGCCCGCGACGATGCGGATTAGGCGGGTGGTGTCGCGCAGGCGGGTGCCCAGGAAGGAGGGCACGGTGATGGAGTTGCCTGCTACTTGGGAGTAGGAGCGCAGGCGGGGGGCCACGAATTTCCAGTTCAGCCAGGCGCCGACGGTCAGGCCAATGGCGATCCAGAATTCGATAAGGCCGTTGAGGTAGAGGGCGCCGGGCAGGCCCATGAGGAGCCACCCCGACATGTCGGAGGCGCCGGCGGAGAGGGCGGCTACGGCGGGGCCGAGGCTGCGCCCACCGAGCATGTAGTCGTCGAGATCGTTGGTGCGGTTGTATGCAAACAGGCCGATCATGATCATCGCTACCAAGTAGACAATCATGGCGATCGCCTGGTAGGTGATTTCAGACATGTCGTTCCTTTCAGTCTGGGGCGCCGATTGACGCACTGGTGTTGAAACGGACCGGGTTGTCACTTCGCAGCGGTTGGCGCTGGGAGGTGAGCTGTAGCGATACGGACTGCGGAAGTTGATGCGCCAACTTGGTTAGCTGGCGGATCGTGGTTCGTAGGAGGCTACGTTGTCTCCTGACTGGCCGCTGCTCCCACTGGCCAGAGCCGGTGTTCCATACCGAGTGTTTCTATCAGTCGAAACAGTTATTTGTCATTAACTATCTCACCAAGTGGATACTGAGATTATTAACAATCTGTATCTCACTGATTAGGCTAGTTATTGACACTGCTCCTCCCAGCGGGCAGGTTACTTTTACTCTAACAGTGGGAGCACCTGTGAAACCCCTAATTTTGCAATCAGATTTCGGTTACGACGATGGCGCTGTGTGCGCCATGCACGGCGTGGCTTATACCGTCTCCGACGCCCTCCATGTCACTACTTTGACCCACAACATTCCTCCCTACGACGTGTGGGAAGGCTCCTGCCGCCTGGCCCAGGCCATGAACTACTGGCCCGCCGGGTCGGTATTCGTCTCGGTGGTGGACCCCGGGGTTGGTTCCCAACGCCTGTCGGTGGTGGCCCGCACCTCTACCGGGCACTTCGTGGTCACGCCAGACAATGGCACCCTCACCCACATCGCGGTGTCCTACGGTCTGGACCAGGTGCGCCAAATCGACGAAACCGTCAATCGCCTCCCCGGTTCGGGGGAGTCCTACACTTTCCACGGTCGCGACATCTACGCCTACACCGGGGCGCGGTTGGCGGCCGGGGTGATTTCTTTTGACGAGGTCGGCCCCGTCCTCGCAAATGATGCTGTCCTGACTTTGGAAGTGAATCAACCGCGTCGCGAGGGCGAAACCGTCTTTGGCAGCATCGACACCCACGACGTGCGCTACGGTTCCATTTGGACCAACATTCCCCGCACCCTGTTCCGTTCCTTGGGGATTGAGCACGGCCAGTATGCGTTGGCACATATCGCCAACGAGCTGGGGGATGTGTATTCCGCGCCGCTGCGTTACGGGCGTTCTTTCGCGGACGTGTCGGTGGGGGAAGCCCTGATTTACGTTAATTCATTGGACAATATGGCTATCGCCATTAACCGTGGTTCATTCGCCAAGGCTTACGACGTGGGCCAGGGGACGAACTGGACCGTGGATTTCACCTACCCGTTCACGGTGTAGCCCGCGGGCTGGTGCCCGCTAAGTTTCCATCCCTCCTAGTTCCCTCCCCGCCGCCAGGTGGGGGCAGTCCCCCTAAGAAAAGAGGTCCCATGTCCGCTTTCGGTAACTCCGCATCTCCTGCGGTGAAGGTTGTCGCCACCGGTATCGGTGCGGCCCTGTTCTTCGTGTTCGGCCGTTTCGTGGCTATCCCCACGCCGGTTCCCAATACCACTATTTCCATCCAGTACGCGCTCCTGGCGGTGTTCGCTTTCCTTTACGGCCCGGTGGTGGCTGGACTGATGGCTTTCATTGGCCACTGGCTGATTGACGCCACCACTTACGGTCCGTGGTGGTCGTGGATCGTGGCTTCCGCGGTGGCGGGTGTGATCATGGGTGTGTTCATGATGCGGGCTCGCGCCGGGGTGGGGCGCACCACCACCCAGTCGCTGGTGACTTTCAACGTGGCGGCGCTCATTGCCTGCGTGGTCACCTGGGGTGTGGTGGCCCCGGGCTTGGATATTCTCATCTACGCCGAGCCCGCCTCCAAGGTCTTCACCCAAGGCATCGTGGCCGGTATTTCCAACGCTTTAACCACCTGCATTTTGGGTTCCATCATCGTGGTCGCCTACCTGCGTACCGTGACGCAGGATGCGTCACTGCGAGTGGAGGAGTAAAGCAGTCACCTTCTGGTGGCGCGCTGGGTTTCCCGGCGCGCCACCAGCGTTAGACACTGACCATGGCAGCTATCGAGTTCACTGATTTCACTTTCCAGTATCGCGCCCAGTCGGCTCCGACTTTGCGCGACATTAACCTGCGCATTGAACACGGTGAGCGCGTCGCCATCGTGGGCCAGTCCGGTTCCGGTAAGTCCACTTTGGCGCACGCGATCAATGGGTTGATCCCTCACCGCTACCCCGGTAAATGGTCGGGAACGGTGCGCGTGGGGGACCTCGATCCGCTGTCCAGCCCGTTGTTGGAAACTTCCAAACTGGTGGGCACGGTCTTACAAGATACCGACGGTCAGTTCATCGGTTTGACGGTGGCCGAGGACGTGGCCTTCGCCCTCGAAAATTCGCAAGTCCCCCACGCCAAAATGCCCGAACTGGTTCGCCGCGCCACCGACTTGGTGGGCATTAGTGAACGTTTGGAAGCGGCTCCGCAGGATTTGTCGGGGGGACAAAAGCAGCGCGTTTCGATGGCGGGGGTGCTGGTTAATGACGTGTCCGTGCTGTTATTCGATGAGCCGTTAGCGTCCCTTGATCCGGCGTCGGGACGGGCCACCATGGAAGTCATCTCCCGCATTCACGCGGCTCGAGGCGCCACCGTGTTGGTTATCGAGCACCGCCTGGAGGATGTGCTGCACGGTCCGGCGGGAACCTTGGGTGTGGACCGCATTGTGGTGATGGCTGAGGGGCGGATTGTGGCCGATGGTAGCCCCGATGAGGTGGTGGCTTCAGGGGTGTTGCTCGAGCATGGGATCCGCGAGCCATTGTTCCTAACGGCGGTACGTTTGGCGGACCCGGCAAGTGCTGACCCAGCGAGTTGCGAACCCGTACCTGCCGACCCGGCAGGTATCGACCCCGCGGCTGCCGGGTCGTGGACGCCCACTGCGGCGGACCAGCCGGCACGCCTGGAAACCTTGCGCATCCCCCGGTCCCGGCGCACCGCCCTCGCCGCCTGGCGTGACCTACCCCACCCGCAGCGCCAACCCGGCCAAGAACTGCTGCGCCTGGAGGACCTGCGTTTCGCAATCAATGACACCGCCATTATCAACGGCGTCTCCACGCGCATTGATGCCGGTGAAGTGATCAGCTTGTGCGGCACCAACGGGGCGGGCAAGTCCACTTTGGCGAAGCTGATTTGCGGGTTTGAAACTCCCGATGCGGGCAGGATTTTCTTAAACGGTGAGGACATCACCGCCACACCCATTGCCCGGCGCGGGCGCGACATCGGGTTCGTGTTGCAAAACCCCAACCAGATGATCTCCCAGCCGATGATCACCGAAGAGGTGGCACTGGCGTTGCGCACCCAGGATCTATCGGCCGATGAGCAGGCCGAGCGTATCGAATCGGCGCTGCGCCTGTGTGGGCTGTGGGCGTATCGTTCGTGGCCGATCTCAGCGCTGTCTTATGGCCAACGCAAACGCGTGACCATCGCTTCGGTGATGGTCACCCGCCCGCGCGTGCTGATTTTAGATGAGCCCACCGCCGGTCAAGACTGGGCACACTATACGGAAATAATGGAGTTCCTGCGCGGCCTCGGGCAGCTGGGCACTACCATCATTTTGGTCACTCACGACATGCATTTGGCATTGGAATACACCCAGCGTTGCTTGGTGATGAGCCAGGGTCGCCTTTTGGCCGACGCCACTCCGGCGCGAATTTTGGCCGACGAGGACGTGTGCTCCCAAGCATCTTTGCGTACCACCTCGCTGGCGCACTTGGCGCGCCTGGTGGGGGCAGCGGATCCGTCTGCTTTCATTGAGCAGTTCATTTCCCGCGAGCGCCCCTGGCGTGAGCAGGTGTTAGCCGAGCACGTGGGGAAGGGGCGGTAACAGTGGCGCAGCGGCAACCGTTGTTGGGTTTCATTGAGCGTGAGTCCTTCATGCATTCACTCACCGGCACCACCAAGTTGGTGATGATGTTGGTGGCGTCCTTAGCGGTGATGTTGGGCTTCGACACTCGGTTCCTGGTTCTTATGTTGGTGGCGTCGGTTGGGCTGTGGGTGTCGTCGAAGATTTCGGTGCGGGACCTGTCCATCATTTTGTGGGTGGTTTTAATCATGATGGTGCTCAATAACCTCATGATTTTCCTTTTTGCTCCCGGTTACGGGGAGGAAATCTACGGCACCTCTCACATCCTGTGGTCGGGTTGGGGGCGCTGGCACGTCAGTGCTGAGCAGCTGTTTTACCAGTTGAACGTGACGTTGAAGTATTTCGCGGTCATCCCCATCGCTTTGCTGTTCATCGTCACCACTTCTCCGTCGGAGTTCGCTTCCTCCCTCAACCGCGTGGGGGTTCCCTATAAGATCGCCTATTCGGTGTCTTTGGCATTGCGCTACATCCCGGACGTGCAGCGCGAGTTCCGTGACATTTCGCATGCACAGCAGGCACGCGGGATCGATACCTCCCGGGAAGTGCCTTTCTCTCAGCGTCTGCGCTCCACCGCAGCTATCCTCATCCCGCTGCTGCTGTCCTCGCTTTCGCGCATTGAAACAGTCGCCACCGCCATGGAGTTGCGCGGGTTCGGGACCGGCCAGCGTCGCTCATGGTACGTTTCGCGCCCGTTGCGTGGGCGCGACTGGGTGGCACTGGCCGGTTCCGCCCTGGTCCTGGCGGTGGCGGTGGCGTTGTTGTGGTGGAATGGATCGCGCTTCTACAACCCGTTCGTTTAGTGGGCCTGGAGGCCAACGGAAGCACCATGAGTCATGGTTCCTGATCCCATCGTAGAGCTAGGAATTCAACCGATCTTCGGGCTTGGCAGGTCTTGGGACTTGTTCCATGAACCGCTTGGCAATATCTATCCTCCTCATAAAGACCACGCCCTCTTGCTGTTTAGCCCATCTGATGAACTCAGCTAAGCCGTGCATCCTAGCCGGATTTCCGGTTATCCGTGGATGAATGCCAATAGACATCATGCGACCGCAATCGTCGCCGTCGTCTAGCAGTTGCTCAACCGTTCGCTTGGCGACCTCAACGAAGTCAGACGGGGCAGAAAACCCTGTCCCCATGATGTAGCGGCAGTCATTTACAACTAAAGAATAGGGCACCACCAAATGAGATTTACCGTCGATAAAGGTCCAGTACGGAAGGTCATCTCCGTAATAATCTGAGTCGTAGAGGAAGCGACCATCTTCAACTAGCAGTTCCCGGGTGTTGGTGGACATTTCCCGGCAATACCATCCTTCACACTTCAGCCCAAGTTTTTCGAAGGACTCCATCGCCATGTTGATGAGGTCTCTTTCTTCCTCACGCGAGTATTCGTAATGGTCGATCCAGCGGTATCCGTGCCCGACCAATTCATCCCCACGTTCAATAATTTTTCTAGCTACGTCGGGGTTTCGTTCAAGTGCGACGGCAGCTCCAAAAACGGTTACCGGCACATCTAACCGGTCGAAGGTACGAAACATTCTCCATATACCCGCTCGGGAGCCGTATTCATACATTGACTCCTTGGCGAGATCGCGCTGATCATCCACCTCGAAAGGCAACTCATACATACCGTCATTGGACCCATCGCCCATGGCGAAGGTCTTCTCGGAGCCTTCCTCATAGTTAATGACAATATTGATGGCGACCTTCGCGCCATTTTCCCAACGGATTTTAGGCGGAAGCTCGCCATAGCCACGGATCTCTCGGTCAGGGCCACTGACCCCGGGAATATCATCGTTGCGATACCAATGGTTTTTCATGAGTTGATTCTGATCAGACATACGAACTCCTTTGAAAGACACCTGACATATTGAATTCTACCCTCCATCGCTAAAATCAACCCTAAATCAGGTGTTCATTTTCTTTACATAAGGGTCTGCTGCGTGGGTAGGTGACAGCTGGTTTGGCTGGTATGTGAGGTGCTGGTCGGGATAGGAGTTGTGTAGCCTGCGCGGTATCGATAAGAGTTTCGTCAGGATGTGGTCCGGGTGGCTCTGGGGCGTGGGGAGGGTGTGCCTTTGCTCCAGGTTGCCCAGGATTTCGGGATTCATGTGGGGACGCTGCAATAAGTGGCTGCGTCAAGAGCGCATTGAGTCTGGTGAACAAGAAGGCCTGAGTCGCTCACAGTCGAAGGAGTTGCGTGATCTGCGGCGTCGTAATCGTTTGTTAGAGCAGGAAAACGAGGTGTTACGGCGGGCGGCGGCGTATTTGTCGCAGGCGAATCTGCCGGGAAAAGAGTTTTCCCGCTCGTCACACAGCTAGCGTCAGAAGGAATTCCTGTGACGTTGACGTGTCGGGTGTTAAAGCTGTGTCGGGCCCAGTACTACCGGTGGCTTGCTCAGCCGGTAACGACTTAGGAAGCAGAACGTGATCGGCGGGTAGCAGCCTTACAGGCAGCCCACGACGATGATCCGCAGGCAGGTTACCGGTATTTGCGTGACGAGGCTGAGGCTGCTGGTATCATCATGTGTGAACGAACCGCCTGGAAGTTGTGTTCCCAGCACGGGTTGTGGTCGTCCTATGGGAAGAAACGCGGCACGAACGGGAAACGTCCAGGCCCGCCTGTTCATGATGACCTGCTTGCTCATGTTGACGATCATGGTA
>JAEWEQ010000052.1 GCA_023389315.1 Actinomycetes bacterium
GTCGAGTATCTCCAGGTCCTTGGCAAACGAGGCTGGATTGCAGGAGGAGTAAATCAGGTAGTCGGGCCCTGCCGTATTCACTTGGTTTGCGAGCTGTGCCCCGATGCCGCGACGCGGTGGATTTACAACCAGCGCCTGCACGCCCTCGCCAGTATCAATCAGCTGCCTGAAGGCGGCAGTCGCATCGGAGGTGGTGAAGGTAGCTCGAAGGCCTTGTTCATCCGCCGCCCGCTGAGCGGCGCGCACCGCCGACTCATCCAGTTCCACCCCGTGGGCGCGGATACCGGCGCGGGCAGCGCTGAGGGCAAAACCGCCAACCCCACAGTACAGATCCAACACGCTTTCCACTTCGAGAGCCTTTAACCAGCGAGTGGCTTGCGTGTAGAGGGCGTGCGCCACGCCAGTGTTGGTTTGCAGGAAACTCGACGGGGTGGCCAGCAGCAACACCTCACCGAAGCGAACCGGCAGATAGTCGCCAAATAGTACCTGCTCTTCTTCCCCCGCCAGGGTTGCGCAGTGTTCGGGGTGGATGTTTACGGAGGCGAGTACCACCTCGGGGAACTCGCGCTGCAGGACGGGGATTTGCTGGCGCAAACGAGGTAGCCACCGGTGTGAGCGCACCACCAGGCGTAAGCTGTAACGCCCCGCGTCGCCCTCGGTAATAATGACGTACTTTAGCTCCCCGTTGCGGGTGTGCAGGTCGTAGGGGGAAATCCCTAAATGGTTGAGCCACGCGATAATGTCCGCAATCAGCTGCCGCATCGCGGGTGTATAAAGTGGACAGTCCCGCAAATCCTGGTTGCCGCCATCAAGGGTATTGAGCCCCAGCGTCAAATCAGAGCCGCGCCCTCCCGCAGCCAACTTCGCTTTGTTACGAAATCCGCTCTGTGCACTGGTTTGCGTGGGCAGCCACGCTTCCTGAGGGATAGTGGGCAGGAGCGTGCGACAACGCTGCTCCTTCTCTTGCACTTGCTGGGAGTAGGGCTTTTCAATCCAACTGCAGGAACGGCAAAGGTCGGCTTCGAAATAGTGGCACTGCACAAAACGATGCTATCAGCGCGCAACCCCTGTCCGTGGCACGCTCTGCCTAACGGCGAGGGCGGATGAAGCCTTTGTGAGGTGCGTTAAGTCCGCCGGATTGGATTAAGGGTGCGTAAGTAGGTTAGGATTTATCTGTCGCATTCACCGAATGACTGACACGGGCTGTGGCGCAGCTTGGTAGCGCACTTGACTGGGGGTCAAGGGGTCGTGGGTTCAAATCCCGCCAGCCCGACCAATGGAAATCCCCGAGATACCGCGGAAAAACGGTAGCTCGGGGATTTTCGTATGCGCCTGCCTTCCGGGCCTAGGCAACCAGGATGCGCTCGGGGATCTCTTCCTGCATGGGGGCTTCGTAAGCTTTCGTGCCAGCGTAGATTTCCTACTTGAAGGGGTTGAGGCGGTACTTGCAGATGCGGTAGATGTGCCAGGAAAACACCGCGATATTGGCCACCAACGAGGCGAAGGAAACCAGGAACAACGCCACCTCGTTATGGGAAGAGCGGTGTTCGAAAACTGTGGCGTTGGTGAAGGTCGCGAATGTGAGGACGAACCCGGTCCACAGCGTCAGAGTGTAAGCCCGATACTGGATCCACGACCCGCGGGTGCGCTTAAACAGCACTGGGATGGTGCAAGAGGCCAGCAGTGCCAGCCCCGAGTACCACGCGTTCCTCTACAACGCCTTGGCTGACTACACCAGGTACTGCACCCTGGCGCTACTACTAGCCGCCACCATCCCCGCGTTCTGGTGGGCGAAAGGACAGTGGCTGTGGTTCCGCTGCTACAACTTAATGATTCCCGAAACCCCGGCCCAGTTGGGTCTAGAACCAGACAGCGACACTCCCCCAGCCGACGGGTTCGTCACGTGCATGCCCTGGTGGGGCAAGGAAGACAAACGCTATCCGAAACTGCGCACCCCCGTCAGTGCCGACCCGGTACTGGTCGCCAAGGGCGTGCAATCCGACCCGCAATGGGATGTCACCGCCACTCCCGCAAACCGCGCTCCCCAAACCTGCGCAGGCGACCCTAAGATAGGCCATCATTTACGAGGGCGGTGGGCTGACTAACGGCTACACCGCCCTCGGCAAGTCAATGCGCAAAGCGTCCGATGTCGCTGATAAAGCGGCCCCGGAAGGGGCGGGCAGCCGGCCCTGGGAAGTGCCGAAGCAGGCGGCTTACGTTATGGGCAAGATCGCATGGAGGCGTTCATACAAAGCTGGATATAACTGAGGTAAACTCGCCAGTGCCGACGCCACCACTCGAACCTCAGGACCGCCCCTCGCCATGAACCGTAAAGGTCTTTTCGCTTCCGTTGTATCCTCCCTCGCGTTCGCGGCATTCAGCTACCTAGCCGCCACCGTGGCCCCGCTCAGTAGCGTGGACGTGTGGGCCTGGCGAATCATGCTAACGATCCCCGGGATCCTCGTCGCCCTGGCTGTCACCGGCCGTATGTTCTGGTTCACCGGGGAAGCTAAACGGGTGATTCAACAGCCCCGCAAACTCTTGGCCTACGCCTTCACCGCCCCCATGTTGGCCGTGCAAATGTGGCTCTTCGGATGGGCCCCGCAAAGCGGCTACACCCTGGACCTCACTTTGGGATACTTCCTCCTGCCCCTGGTGATGGTGGTGCTAGGCAGGTTCCTTTACGGGGAGCGGTTGTCATTCCTTTCCCACGTCGCTAGCGGCGTGGCGGCCGTGGCGGTGGCATGGGAAATCGCGCGCGTAGGGTCTTTCTCTTGGGTGACCGCGTTGGTGTGTATCGGCTACCCCGCCTACTTCGTGGTGCGCCGCTATTTTGAAACCGATGGAGTAGGCGCACTGGTTTGGGAAATGAGCCTGTCCCTGCCGGTGGTAGCCTGGTTCTTCAGCACACGCGCGAACCTGGCGTTGCTGGGAGAGCGCCCCATCCTAGTTTTCATCCTGGTGACCATGTCCGCCATCTCAGTCATCGGCACGGTGCTGTACGTAGTGGCAGCCAAACTCCTGCCCTACGGGATCTTCGGCCTGCTGTCCTACCTGGAACCCGCCCTCGTGACAGTGGTGGCGGTAATTATCGGTGAACGCATCACCGGCACCCAATGGGGAACCTACATCGGGATGTGGCTGGCGGTCGCCATTTTGGGGCTAGACGGCGTGATCGCAATCCTACGTAAACGCCGCAGTCCGCTCATCGCCGCCCGCCCCTGGCGTCGCCGGCGCCGACCGATCAGACGAGGACGGAAGCCTTCCTCACCGGTACGCTACCGTGATCTGGACATGGGACCGTCTCGCACTGTGGGCAGCAAATAAAACGGCGCACGCACCCGGGGTGGGAGCAGTTCCCCAGCTCTCGGCTCGGCTCCCCACAGCTAGCGCAAGTGGAAATGACCTTCACGTCCTGACCAAAATCCACTAGTTCGCGGCCGTCGAAAACCGCTAACGACCCTTCCCACAGGCCATCATTGGCGAAGCGCTCACCGTAACGCACAATGCCACCATCAATCTGGTACACCTCGGCGAAGCCTCGCTGGCGCAACATGGCGGAGAGGAACTCACAGCGCACCCCACCAGTGCAGTAGGTGACTACCGGGCGGTCCTTCAGGTGGTCGAAAGCTCCGGAGTCAATCTGCGCGGCAAAATCATGACTGGTACCCACATCGGGAACCACCGCCCCCTTGAACTTCCCCAAGCGCGCTTCCCAGGCGTTACGCCCATCAAAGAACGCCACTTCCTCACCGCGCTCAGCCACCAGCTGATTCACCTGTTCGGGGCTGAGGTGTTCTCCCCCATCAATCACCCCGTGAGAGCCGACCTTGACCGCCTGTGGCACCCCGAAGGAAACTAACTCCGGACGCACCTTCACCGACAGGCGCGGGAAGTCCAGGATGTAACCGTCCTCGCCCATCCCGCTGCCCTGCGACCATTTGAAATCGATGTCAGCGAAAGCCGGGTACTCGCGGGTGATACGCCGATACTGCTTCACCGCGCCCAACTCCCCACCAACGGTGGCATTAATGCCCTGGGGGGAGACAATGATGCGCCCGCGCAAGCCCAGCCGGGTGGCAAGCTCACGCTGCCACAGGCTGATCGCCAGCGGGTCAGACAGATCAGTGATGCCGTAAAACAAAAGGATCTTGGGTACTGCCATGATGCTCTACTTCCGTCGCTTCTCGCGCACCCGCACGCTGATTTGAATCGGGGTGCCGTGGAATCCAAAAGTCTCACGCAGGCGCCGTTCGATGAAACGCCGGTAGCCCGGATCCAGGAACCCGGTGGTGAAAATAACGAACCGCGGCGGGCAGGTACCAGCCTGCGTGGCGAACAAAATACGCGGTTGTTTGCCCCCACGCACCGGGTGCGGGTGTGCGGCCACCAACTCCCCCAGGAAGGAGTTCAACTTACCCGTGGAAATACGGGTTTGCCACCCCTCCAAGGCCGCGTCAATGGCGCGCACCAGGCGGTTCGTGTGCCAACTGGTCTTAGCGGAAATGTTAATGGTAGAGGCCCAGGAAACATGCGCCAGGTCGCGGGCATGTTCCCCCTTCAGATCTAAGCGCCGGTCTTCATCCACCAGGTCCCACTTGTTGTTAATCAAAACCAAAGCACGGCCCGCATCCACCGCCTGCTGCACAATGCGTACATCCTGCTCACTCAGCGGCTGGGAAGCGTCAAGCAGCACCAGGGCAACCTCGGCTTTCTCCAACGCCGCCTGGGTGCGGATCGAAGCGTAATAGTCCGCGCCGGTGGAGCGGTGCATCTTGCGGCGAATCCCCGCGGTATCAACGAACCACCAGGGGCGCTCATCAATATAAACCAACTCATCCACCGGATCACGAGTGGTACCGGCAAGGTCGTTAACCACCACCCGCTCTTCACCGGCCAAAGTATTAAGCAGCGAAGACTTCCCCACGTTCGGTCGTCCCACCAATGCGACCCGGCGCACCCCGTCCTCGGGAAGGGCCTGCGCCTGCGCGGACTCTAAGGGAAGGACCTCCATCACCGCGTCTAACAGGTCACCCGAACCACGCCCATGCAGAGCAGACACCGGGTAAGGCTCACCCAACCCAAGGGACCACAGGTAGGCCACGTCCGCTTCCTGAGCGGCTGAATCAACCTTGTTTGCTGCCAAGATCACCGGCTTGCCGGAGCGGCGCAACACCCGCATCAGGTGTTCGTCGGTTGAGGTTGCCCCCACGTTCGCATCCACCACGAACAGCACCGCGTCGGCCATTTCGATAGCCACCTCCGCTTGCTGTGCGACAGAGCGATCCAAACCCCGCACATCCAGTTCCCAGCCGCCGGTATCGACCACCGTGAAATCGCGTCCCAACCAGTTCGCCTGGTAGGAAACCCGGTCGCGCGTCACCCCCGGGGTGTCTTGCACCACCGCGGCACGGCGCTGAATGATGCGGTTCACCAAAGTGGATTTACCCACGTTCGGGCGCCCCACAATCGCCAACACCGGCAATCCGGCCGCCAGGGTGTCGGAGTCACCCTCAGCGACTTCCCCGGCCAGGACCGCCGCGTCTTCTTCGGTGAGTTCATAATCGGCGAGGGCGGCACGCATCACCCGGGCACGTGCGTCGTCTTCTTCGCTGGTGGCATCGACATCCCCCAGCTGGTCGCAGATCAACTGGTAGAGGTGGTCGAGGGTTTCTTCCACCGTCCACGCCGAAGAATCTACGTGCACCACGCCGTCAGCGGCGTGGAAGAAATCCACTACCGTGGAATCCTTCGCATCGCGCTCCACCACTTCCGCGCGCGTGCGCTCCATCTGGTCGGCTGCATCAGAACCGTGCAGTTGCTTGGCACGACGCGCCAACCGAGCCTGCTCCGAGGCCGTGAGCAACAGGCGAATGTCAGCATCGGGTGCCACCACCGTGGTGATGTCGCGCCCCTCCGCCACTACGCCGCGGCCGGTGCGCGCGGGCGCGTGAGGTCGTGAGGTTCCGTCCGCCGACTCTTCCCACTCGGACAGAGACATGGCGGGGGCCGGCTGTAAGCATTCGGCGATAATCTCTTGCTGGCGGCGCACCAGGGCTTCGCGCACATCCAAGTTAGTGGCGGCGGCGGAAACTTGCTGGGAAATGCGGGATTCCCGGATCGCCTCAGTTACGTCCACTCCCCCGACCGCGACCCGGAAATCATGCGGATCCGTGGTCAGCTCCAGGGGGAAAGAATCGGCCGCACCGGCCACTGCCGCATGGTCATCCAGAGGCAGCTGGCGGTCCAAGCAATACCAGGTGAGGGCGCGGTACATGGCACCGGTGTCAAGGTAGTCCAGTCCCAGTTCACTGGCCACCCTACGCGCGATGGTGGACTTGCCCGAACCGGAGGGCCCATCGATCGCAACGGTTAACGGACGTTGCGGGCTGATCAGTGCCTTCACGACCTCGCTGGTGCAATTGCGTTCACTCACGATTAGTCCCCTTACTGTTTTGCAATACGCCAACCACGCTGGCTAAGTTCGCGTTCCGCTTCACTGGCCTGCGCTGGGTCGACACTTAGATAGGCGGTGCCAACCTTCTGGTAGGCGGAGTGGTCCATGCTGAAATCTTCAATATTTACGCCCACCGCACCCACGTCGGTGAACAAGCGCCCCAACTCGCCGGGCTTATCCGGCACGAGGACGGCCACCACCGCCCAGCGCCGAGGGGCGCCTCCGTGTTTGCCGGGAATACGCGCCGCCCCGTCGTTACCGGCCTGCATGGCGGCGTTCACCGCTCCCACACAAGCGGGCGCCGCAATCGGATCAATAAACTCCGGCTGCGCTGGGGCCTCCAAACCGGCTATCAAAGTCTGTAGATCAGCGGCGAAGCCTTTCAACACCTCGGCGATGGGACCGCGGTTACCGCAAATGATCGAGGTCCAAAGCCGCGGGTCTGAGTTTGCGATCCGGGTGGTATCGCGCAGGCCCTGCCCGGTCAGTCCCAAGGCTTCTTCCGGTGCCCCCACTAGGCGGGCGGCCAACAGGGAAGACACTAGTTGGGGGACATGGGAGATTAAGGCGACCGCCTGATCGTGGCTGTTACCATCGAGGTTTACTACCGAGGCCCCGCAGTCCAACGCCAAATCCCGTACCGTAAGTAGCGCATGGCGACTAGCGCTGGGGTGGGAAATAACCACCCAGGGACGGCCACGGAACAGGTCCTGGTCGGCGGCGCTGGCCCCGGAACGCTCCCGCCCAGCCATCGGGTGGGAAGGCACGTAGCGGCGCTGGTCAGCATCAGAGGCGAGTACTGCCTCCAGGATCGGTGCCTTCACGGAAGCCACATCGGTGATTACCGCATTGGGGTAGGCCTGCAAAGCGTCGATGGTGACCGAAGCGGTTACGTCCGGTGGAACAGCCACCACCACCAGGGCGATGCTGGCACGCCAGTTTTCGTCCTCGTAATGGGGGTGCACCGGTTCCCCACCACCCAGGTCACAGGCCAACGCCAGCGACACGGGGGAAACGTCATGGAGGAAAACCTCCACCTGCTTAGAGCGTAGAAGCAGCGCAATGGAAGTGCCCAGCAGGCCGGAGCCGATGATGACCACCCGCCCAGCAGTGGCAATCGGCTGGCTATCAACAGGATGGGACATAGTCACAACCCCACGCAGGCGTAGAGCGAGCTCAGCACCGGGCCGGTGACGCGGCGGGTGACTCCCGGGTGGAGGCGACCGATGTTGACGGGCCCGAACTCGGTGCGAACCAGTTCCACCACGGGGAAACCGACCTGCTCAAAAATACGACGCACGATGCGGTTGCGGCCTTCGTGCAGGCGAATCTGCACGATCGTTAGGTCACCGTAGTGGTCAGTGACCTTGAAGTCTTCAATCTGCACCGGGCCGTCTTCTAAGGTGATGCCCGCTAGCAGGTGGCGGCGCAAGCCTCGGGGTACCTCCCCCGAAACCGTGGCGACGTAGGTTTTAGGAACCTCATACGATGGGTGCATCAAGCGGTGCGCCAATTCCCCGTCGTTAGTGAGCAAAATCAGGCCGGCAGTGTCGATATCCAAGCGGCCCACGTGGAACAGGCGCTGCGGATAGTCCTCAATATAGTCCGCCAAGCAGGGGCGACCGTCGGGGTCGCCCAAGGTGGAGACCACCCCCATAGGTTTATTAAGTGCAATCGTGATAGCGGAGTCTTCTAAGAACAGTCGCTCGCCATCGACGTGCACCACCTGACGGCGCGGATCGATCCGCACCCCCAGTTGCCGCACCACTTGGCCGTCGACGCTCACGCGACCCGCTTCAATCAGTTTCTCGGCATTGCGCCGCGAAGCCACCCCACTTTGGGCGATGACCTTTTGCAGGCGAACGCCATCATGCACGTGCGGGTCTTTCCTCATTTTTCCTCCACTAACTGTGATATTTCTTCCAGCTCATCAGCGCCGGGCAAGAACGGCGCTAGCGGCGCAAGTTCATCCAAAGACCGCAGTCCCATACGCTCCAAAAACTCCGTGGTGGTGCCGTACAGGCTCGCCCCGGTGGGCGTCTGTCCCTTTTCCTCCACCAGGTCGCGCAGCACCAGGCCGCGCAGTACCGAATCCACATTAACTCCACGAATCGCAGAAATTTGGGAACGGGTAATGGGTTGGCGGTAAGCCACCACAGCCAGGGTCTCCAGGGCGGCTTGGGTGAGTTTTTGCGTATGATTCCCCGCTACGAACGCGCGAACTGCGCTGGCGCACTCCGCGGCGGTGTAAATCCGCCAGCCGCCACCAACTTCACGTAGGCGAAAACCGCGCCCTTCGTCCTCGTAAGAATTTGCCAACTGCTGCAACAACTGCTGGATGCGCCCGTCCTCCACTGCGAAAGTATCAGCCAGGTCTTCCACTTGCGCGGGGGCATCCACAATCATGAGGATCGCCTCTAAGTGCCGCGTCAGTTCCTCGTCACTGAGTAACTGCAGCTGCAAGTCGGTGTCATCCACTTGTTGACCTCCCGTCAATATCTCTAACTACCCTGATTCTACAGGCTCTGCCAGGTCAGCGGCTTCCTCGTCTATGGTCATCTGCGACACCTTCGTGGTGGAACCACTCCAGCGGATCAGCAGCGGACCCAACGGCTGGTCCTGGTCGAACTCAATAGCACCTTCGCGGAACAGATCCAAAATCGCCAGGAAACGCGACACCACGGTGTTCAAATCCGGGGCATCCTGGCACAGATCCGCAAAGGTGGCACTCTTACACGAACGCAGACGCGCCATTAGCAGCTCCGCCTGGGGGCGCACCGGCACCAGCGGGTCATGTAGGTGGGTGGTGACCACCTGCGGGGGTTTACGCGACAGGGCTTGGGCAGCCAGGCGCGCCAACTCAGTAGTGGTCAGCGTCCATTTCAAAGTCGGCAACACGGCGGCGAACTGCGGCTCCAAGGCAACTTGTCGAGGACGTACCTGGCTGTGCACCGCCCACAGTTGGGCAAACACTGCCGCCACCTGTTTGAACGCGCGGTACTGCAGCAGGCGAGAAAACAGCAGGTCGCGGGTTTCCAGGTACTCCAGGTCCTCGTGTTCGTCGCCCAGTTCGCGCGGCAGCAGGGAGTGGGCCTTCATGTCCAAAAGGGTGGCGGCGACCACTAGGAACTCGGTGGTGCGGGACAGATCCGGGTCCCGGCGCATGTAGGCTATGAATTCATCGGTCACCGCCGCTAGCGCCACCTCGGTGATGTCCATTTGCCGGCCGGAAATGAGGCCCAGGAGGAGGTCGAAGGGGCCGGAGAAGTTATCTAAGGTGACGTGGAAGTCGTCGGTAGTTCCGACTGCGGGAGGACTCTCAGGCGGCGTCGCCACGCGCAATCACCTCACGTGCCAAGCGCCGGTAGGCGTGGGCACCGGCGTGCGTGGGGGCATACACCGTAATCGGTTCAGTCGCTACCGTGGCGTCAGCGAACTTAATGGCGCGGCGGATCACCGTGTCGTAGACCTTATCCCCGAAAGCTTCCTTAACCCGGTCCAAAACTTCGCGCGCATGCAGGGTGCGCAGGTCCACCATCGTGGGCAAAATACCGTCGATGGTCAGGCGCGGGTTCAAGCGGTCGCGCACCATGTCGATGGTGTCCACCAGTAGTGCCACGCCGCGCAAGGCGAAGTACTCCGCTTCCAAGGGGATCATCACGCCGTGAGCAGCGGTGAGCGCGTTGACCGTCAGCAAACCCAAGGATGGCTGGCAGTCAATGATGATCACGTCGTACTCGTCCAACACCGGGCGTAGCACCCGGGTGAGGGCCTGTTCGCGGGCCACCTCATTGACTAGCTGCACTTCCGCGGCGGAAAGATCAATATTCGCGGGAATGATATCCAAACCGTCCACGTCGGTGTGCACGATCGCGTCGTGCACAGACAGGCGAGGGTTCAGCAGCAGGTTATAAACCGTCAACTCCAAGGCGGCGGAATTCACTCCCAGACCCGCGGAAGCCGCCCCCTGCGGATCGAAGTCCACGATGAGAACCCGCCGACCGTACTCGGCTAAAGACGCAGCCAGATTAATGGTGGTGGTGGTTTTACCGACCCCACCTTTTTGGTTACACATCGCGATCACGCGGGCCGGACCGTGGGAGGTCAGCGGCGCCGGCGTGGGGAACTCATCATCACGGCCACCTTCAGGCGGGACCGGAACAAGACCTGGCTGCACATCACTCACCCTTTAAGGATAGGTCATGGAGCTTTAGATGTCTGTTAGCTACGCCGCGCGACCCTCCCGTCACCAGTGCCCGGCACGCCCCGTCCAATCCCAGCCCAGACGAAATAGTCGGCAGACCTGCCGGACAGGTGAACCCAGCCACCCGTCCTCGTGGAAGCGGCTATTGAGCGCGCGGGTGGGAAACCGAATGAACCTCCCGCAACGTGGCAATGGTGACGCGGGTGTAAATCTGCGTGGTAGTCAAGGAAGCATGCCCCAACAACTCCTGTACGTCGCGGATGGAAGCGCCCCCTTCCAACAGGTGGGTGGCAAAAGAGTGGCGCAACATGTGCGGACTCACCGCATCCTCCAAGCCGGCGCGTTCCGCTGCTTTCGCCACAATCTCCCACGCGCTCTGGCGCGACAACGGCAACCCCCGGGTGTTTAAAAACAACGCTTCGCTGGCACTACCACGCCCCCGGGTGGTGGGCGATTTGCGGTGCGCTGCCAATGCCGGGCGACTGGCAGTGAGGTAATCGCGCAGCGCTTCTAAGGCATACTCCCCCACCGGCACCAGCCGTTCCTTGCGTCCCTTCCCAAACAGGCGCACATGTGCCGGATCATCGAACACCACGTCGTCAGGGGCCAGAGCAATCACCTCGCTGATGCGCGCCCCGGTGGCGTACAACAACTCCAACAGGGCGCTGTCGCGCGCGCCGATGGGTGCCCGCTGGTTAGCCGCGGCCTCCAGTAAAGCTCCCACCTGCGCGATTGTGAGGGCGTGCGGCAGGTGCTGCTGGTGGTTGCGCTGAGCCAAATCTGCTCCCGGGTCGGTAGCGATCATCTCGCCCTCGAGCGCCCATCGGGTCCAGGCCCGCAGTGCGGCTCGCGCCCGCTCCACACTGGCCGGTGCTAACGGTTTGCCGGTGGCTTCCCCGCTGGCGAGCCGAGTCAGATGGTCATCTAAATCAGCGGTAGTGAGCTCCGCTAACGGGCGGGTCGGGTCAGGGGTCACGAAACGTTCCAAGTCCCGCCGATAGGCGCCCACGGTATTGTCCGATGCACCTTTTTCCACCATCAGGTAGTCAATGAAGTCAATGAGTGCATCTTCTACTGAGAGGTGAGACATACCGCGGGCCATAGCATGTAGTCTAGAACTAACTGCGTGCCGTTGGGCAGTAAAGCTAGTTGATGATTAAAGGAGTGCAATAACACCATGAACTTCACCTGGACGGAATTGGACGAGCGGGCCGTAACGACCGCGCGGATACTTGCCGCGGACGCAGTAGAAAAGGCCGGGTCGGGTCACCCCGGAACCGCGATTTCCCTGGCTCCCGCCGCCTACCTCGTTTTCCAGCGGCACCTGCGTTTCGACCCCACTGACTCCAAGTGGCTGGGCCGTGACCGATTCGTCATGTCCGCGGGCCACTCCTCCCTCACTCAATACATCTCCCTCTACCTGGCTGACTGCGGTTTAGAACTGGAAGACCTACAAGCCTTCCGCACCTTCAAGTCCTCCACCCCGGGTCACCCCGAGTACCGCCACACCGAGTTCGTGGAGATCACCACCGGGCCCTTGGGTTCGGGTTTGGCCTCCGCCGTGGGCATGGCAATGGCGCAGCGGCGCGTGCGCGGTATGTTCGACCCCGATGCTCCCGCCGGACAGTCCCCCTTCGACTACCGGGTTTACGTGATCGCCGGTGACGGCTGCCTGCAAGAAGGTATCTCTTCGGAGGCATCCTCCCTGGCGGGAACCCAGAACCTGGGGAACTTGATCGTGATTTGGGATGACAACCACATCTCCATTGAAGATGACACTTCCATTGCCTTTAACGAGGACGTGTTAGCCCGCTACGCCGCCTACGGGTGGCACACCCAGCGGGTAGATTGGCGCACCCCGGAAGGCTACCGCGAGGACGTATCCGCCCTTAACGACGCTATCGAAGCGGCGAAGGCAGAAACGGGGCGCCCCTCCATCATTGCCCTGAGCACCATCATTGGGTGGCCCACCCCGGAGAAACAAAACACCGGTGCGATTCACGGCTCCAAGCTCGGCGACGAAGCGTTGCGCGGCTTGAAGGAAACCCTGGGCGTGGACCCGGACAAGATGTTCAACGTCGACCAAGAAGCGGTCGCGCACGCGCGCGAAAACTCCCACCAGCGGGGCGCACAGGCACGCGAAACCTGGGATACCGCCCTCGCGAAATGGGAAGATAACCACCCCGCCGAAGCCCAGCTGCTGCAGCGTTTGCAAAACCGCGAACTGCCCGCCGATTGGGAAGCGTCCCTGCCGGTATTCGAAGCCGGTAAATCCATTGCCACGCGCGCTGCCTCCGGGCAGGTCCTCAACGCCCTCGCCCCGGTGCTGCCGGAACTGTGGGGTGGGTCAGCTGACCTGGCGGGTTCCAATAACACCTACATGAAGGGTGAGCCCTCATTCTTGCCAACGGAGCGGTCCTCGGAAATGTTCTCCGGGAACCCCTACGGACGCAACCTTCACTTCGGGGTGCGCGAGCACGCCATGGGGGCCATGCTAAACGGCATCGCTCTGGAAGGTCTCACCCGCCCCTACGGCGGAACCTTCTTCGTGTTCTCCGACTACATGCGTGGCGCGGTGCGCCTAGCGGCGCTAATGAAACTGCCGGTCACCTACGTGTGGACCCACGACTCGGTGGGTGTCGGTGAAGACGGTCCCACCCACCAGCCGGTGGAGCATTTGGCGGCCTACCGGGCCATCCCGAACCTGGCGATCGTGCGACCCGCTGACGCCAATGAAACCGCGCAGGCGTGGGCGGCGGTGCTGCGTAAGGATGAGCCGGCCGGCTTGATCCTCACCCGCCAGAACCTGCCGGTATTCGACCGCGTAGGTGAAGGCCTGGCAGAGGCGAAACTGGTGGAACGCGGTGGCTACGTGTTGGCTGACTGTGAGGGCACCCCGGACATCATCTTGATGGCGTCCGGCTCGGAGGTACAGTACGCGATGGGAGCGCGCGCCGCACTGGCCGAAGAAGGCATCAATGCCCGCGTAGTTTCCATGCCCTGTATGGAATGGTTCGACGCACAGGACGCCGATTACCGCGAATCCGTGCTGCCGGCGGCAGTGCGGGCGCGCGTGAGTATTGAAGCTGGCATTGCGATGCCGTGGCTGAAGTACTTGGGCTGTGACGGCCAGGCCATCTCCATCGAAGGTTTCGGTGAAGTGGGTTCAGCAGATGAGCTCTTCGAATACTTCGGTCTCAACGCTGAAAACGTTACGAAGGTCGCCAAAGAGGTGCTGGCCAACCTGAGCTAGTAGCTTAGGGGGCTCGTCTCCAGATTGATTTACGAGGGCGGGGCGGAAGTTGGTAGCTTCCACCCCGCCCTCGTAGCGTCTTGTCTGAAAGCGGCGCTGGCAGCGTAGCGCTTGGCGCGCCCACCGCTGCCCCGGCCGGGCGCGCCCCGATGGTTAACGCCGGCGGCGCCGCTGGCGGGTGCCGAAAACGGTGCGGGACAGTTCCCGCCCCAGTTGCGTACCGAAGGAACGCATCGCGGAATTCAGCATCGCCCCCAGCACTCCGGTCACTTCGCTAGCCGTCCCGGGGGCTTCCACCGGGTCGGCTTTCGGTCCGCGGGAGGAACCACCGCTTGGACCCGATCCGCTCTCACCGTAGGGGGAAGATGGGATACCGGTGATGGATTCTTCTAGGGCGCGATCGTCCTCGTCCGTGGTACGAGGGCGACTGCTGGAGTCGGCGTGCTTTTGCGCGCTGCCATCGCTACCAGCGGGACGGGGGGCGCTACCTTCGGTGGCATTAACCTGGTCAGCGGGAGTGAGTTTACCTTCGCTGATAGCTTCGAAGGCCGAGTACGGGTCGGTGGCCTCCCGGTAACGCGTCAACAGGGGCGAATCCACACCAAGTTTTTCCAATACCTCCGCGCTGGCTTCTCCCATCACGGATTCTGGCGCGTACAAGCGGGTGGGCGTGGCAGGGGTGGGAACACCTTTTGCGGAAAGCACCGTGACCAGTGCTTCGCCGGTCCCTAAGCTAGTCAAAGCGGTCGGCAGATCAAGCCCATCACTAGGTAGCGTCTGCACGGTCTGAGCCAGGACCTTCGACTGGGCGGGGGTGTAGGCACGCTGGGCATGCATCACGCGCGCTCCCAGTTGGGCCAACACCGCATTGGGGATGTCACTGGGTTCCTGGGTGACAAACACGATCCCCACACCTTTGGAGCGAATGAGCTTAACGGTGCGGATCACTTGGTCGATGAAAGCTTTCGATGCTTGATCAAACAGGATGTGGGCCTCGTCAATGAAGAACACCAGCTTCGGCGCCCCGCTATCGCCCACTTCCGGCAAGGAGTCAAACAAGTCCGCCAGCAGCCACATCATGAAAGCCGACACTAACGCCGGCTGGGTGGAGATACAGGTGATATCGAGCGCACTGACCACGGCTCGCCCGTCGCGATCCAGGCGCAGCAGGTCACCGGTGTCGAATGAGGGCACGCCGAAGAACGAATCCCCACCCTGAGAAGCCAGTACCGACACTGAACGCAGGATCACCCCGGCAGTGGCCGCCGATACCCCACCGATCTTCCCCAGTTCTGCCTTCCCATCATTGGTCAGGTAGTAGATGACTTCGCGCAGGTCTTTTAGATCCACCAGCGCCAGTCCACGTTCATCGGCCCAGGTGTAGATCAGTTGCAAGGCTTGTTCCTGGGTTTCGTTCAGCCCCAGAACTTTCGCCATGAGCAGCGGGCCGAAGTCCGACACCGCCGCGCGGATGGGCACGCTCCCAGCATTTTTATTCTCGGTACCCGCCAGGTGCATCAACTCCAGATGGAAGTGCCGCGGTGACCAATCTTGCCCAGTGGTTTGCAAACGGGCCTGTAGTTTCTCAGAGCTGGCCCCGTCCTCGGCCATCCCGGTGAGGTCCCCTTTGACGTCGGTCAGCAGCACCGGGACCCCATGATTGGCGAGCCCTTCAGCAATGAGCTGCAGGGTGCGGGTCTTACCGGTACCGGTGGCGCCGGTGACCAGTCCGTGGCGGTTCAAAGTGGTCAGCGGCAGGCGTACCTTCACCTCCGGGTAGGTGCGCTCCCCCGCCACCACCACGCCAAGGTCGATGGCATCTTCCACCGCCGGAAATGCGGTTTCAATGCGGCCGAGGATTTCATCGTTCATGCCCCAAGCGGGTGAGGCGCCAGATTCTTTTACAGTGTCAGACATAGCGCCATTGTAACCAGCATCGGCAGGCACGTTTCCCCGATAAACTGTTTGCTGACAAGCTCACCATTTTATTTCCCAACCCCTCGTCGTTAGAGGTGACAACAGCAGTGGATTCAGATTTACGGGTGCTGCGCACCGTGGAGGAAGTTCACGCCAAATCGGCTGGCGCTTTCATCCGTAAGGTCGCGGTACTTTCCAACTTCCGGGCGCGCATCCACGTTGGGATCGCCTCGGGGATCGCCACCAGCGGTTGGGTCAACAAGCTCGCGTGCTTGCTCGAAGCAGACCCACCGGAGTTGGAAGCGTGGGCCCCAGTGCACCTGTGGTGTGTGGATGAGGCCTACGTGCCGAAGGATGACCAGGTGCGGGTAGATCGGCACCTGCGTTCCACCCTGGTTGATCGTTTCCCCACGTTGTTTACCTTGCACAGTGCCGGTGAGCCTGCCGATGGTTCTTTGCGGGAGGTGGCTACAGCGTATGGGGAGGATCTGGTCCGGGTTTTCTCGGTTACCCGACCGGTGGATCCGCGTTCCATTTCCATGGATATCGTGGTGCTTAATATCGGTCCCGATGGACATTTTGGGGCGCTTTACCCGTCGCATGAGACGCTTTCTCGCAGCGGACTGGTGCTTCCAGTTCCGCATTGTCCCGGGGTTCCCCACGAACGGGTGACCATGTCGGTTCCGCTGTTGCGTCGCTCCCGCTACGCCTGGTTCGTGGCCTCGGGTTCGAAGGTCGCTCCCGCCCTCGCCCATTCCTTGCACGGTGCGGATTTTCGCGAGCTCCCGGCGGCCGCCATGAACCAGGTGGGTACTACTTGGTGGAGTGATTCGGCGGCGGCGGCGCGGGTGGCATTGGGCGTGAATTAGCGCGCAGTTGCGCCAGCGCGGCATCCAGGATTTCTTCCCCTTCAGCGTCACTGCGCCGCTGGGTAAGCGCTTCCCAGGCGCCTTGGGTGGGTGGTTTCGTGTCTGATTCGCCGCCGTAGTCTATTTCCCGCGAGGACGGTCGCTGGCGGTGGGCTACTTGGTGGCAGGTGGCACAATGCCACGTGGGAGGTAGGTCAAATATGGCTTCAGCGTTGAAGCGTACGCGGGTGGTGTGGCCGCGTTGGCAGTAGTACTCGATTTGCGCGGTCGCGGCAGGTTGGGGCTCCCACTGCGCCATGGCGGGTCTCTAAATGAACTTTTGCAAAATGCCGATGGCGACAATCACGACTACCCACACCACCAGGGTGCCGATAGTAATGCGGTTGAGGTTGCGCTCTGCAACGCCGGAGGAGCTGGCGGCGGAGGTGAGGCCGCCACCGAACATGTCGGAGATGCCGCCTCCCTTACCTTTGTGCATCAAAATGGTGAGGATCAAGAAGATGCTGGTGATCACCAGGAGGACCTTCAATATGATCATAAGTACGGACACGTTTCCTCATTCCCATCAGTTCGATGCGCTTACGCTATGCACGTTCCGGTAGCGCCCACCCCGACTACTGAGCCAGCGGCGCATCGCGTGCGGTTACGATTTTAGCGAATCAACTCGGCTTTTTCCTATTTTGCCGCGCCCGGGCGGACACTTCACCATTGCATGGGCCCTAATGCTGGGCCCAGCTTCCCGGGTTGCGTTAAAAAGTTCTGCTCACCATCCCCGATTGAGAATGGTGAGCAGAACTGTCGCTTTCGGTCGGCGTCGGCAAGCTACCTACCTCTAGGCGCTGCGAACGCTTTACCTAAGTGGACTGTTAGGCGTCGAAGCGTGCGATCTTCGCGAACTCGTCCGCCTTGAGGGAAGCGCCACCAACTAGTGCGCCGTCAACATCGGTTTGCGCCATGATGTCAGCCACGTTGGAGGACTTCACCGAACCACCGTAAAGAATGCGGGTAGCGTTGGCGGTGTCCTGATCGTAGAGTTCAGCCAGGCGAGTGCGGATGGCGCCGCAAACTTCCTGCGCGTCCTCGGGGGTGGCGACCTCGCCGGTGCCAATGGCCCAGATCGGTTCGTAGGCGATTACGGCGGTGGCTACATCAGCGGCGGACATCCCTTCCAGGGCGCCGTCGATCTGTGCCAGCACGTGGGAGACCTGGTTGCCGGCCTTACGCACGTCCAGTCCTTCACCGCAGCAGATGATCGGGGTGATACCAGCGGCGAGGGCGACGCGCGCCTTTTCGCCAACCAGGGCGTCGGATTCGTTGTGGTATTCGCGGCGTTCGGAGTGGCCAACCACGACGTAGGAGCATCCCAGTTTCTTCAGCATGGTGGCGGAAATTTCACCGGTGTAGGCGCCCGACTCGTGGGTGGACACGTCCTGCGCACCGTACTTGATCTTCATGTCATCGCCATCAACCACGGTCTGCACCGAGCGGATGTCGGTGAACGGGGGGATGACCACGACCTCGGTGCGGGTGAAGTCGAAGTTGTTGTCAGCCAGCTGGGTGTTAAGGCCCTGAACCAGGTGGATCGCCTCCAGGTGATCCATGTTCATCTTCCAGTTGCCGGCCATCAGGGGTGTGCGAGTCATGTGTTAGTCCTCCAATACTGCGATACCGGGCAGGGTCTTTCCTTCGAGCAGCTCGAGGGAGGCCCCACCACCGGTGGAAATGTGAGAGAAAGTGGATTCGTCGAAGCCGAGCAGGCGTACCGCGGCAGCGGAGTCGCCACCGCCCACCACGGAGAAGCAGTCGCCTTCCGACAGGGCCTTGGCTACCGCGCGGGTACCACCGGCGAACTTGTCGAATTCGAATACCCCCATGGGGCCGTTCCAGGCCACGGTCTTGGCGGAGGCAATCTTTTCGGCGTACAGGGCTTGCGACTTCGGACCGATGTCCAGGCCCATTTGGTCGGCCGGGATGGCGTCGGCAGCCACTTCGGTGGCTTCGGCATCCTTGTCGAACTTCGGAGCCACGAGGACGTCTACCGGCAGTACCAGGTCAACGCCGCGCTTGTCAGCTTCCTCGATGTAACCCTTCACGGTGTCAACCTGGTCTTCTTCCAGCAGCGAGGTCCCAACTTCGTAGCCCTTGGCCTTGAGGAAGGTGAAGGCCATGCCACCACCGATGAGCAGGATGTCAGCCTTGGTGAGCAGGTTCGCGATCACACCGAGTTTGTCGGAAACCTTGGAACCGCCGAGTACCACTGCGTAGGGGCGTTCGGGGTTGTCAGTGGCCTTGGAGAGAGATTCGATTTCCTTCACTACCAGGTCACCGGCGGCGGAGGGGAGCTTTTGGGCGATGTCGTAAACCGAGGTCTGCTTGCGGTGCACTACCCCGAAGCCATCGGAGACGAAAGCATCACCGAAGGCAGCCAGTTCGTTGGCCATCTCTTCGCGTTCAGCGTCGACCTTGGAGGTTTCGCGTGGGTCGAAGCGGACGTTTTCCAGTAGCAGCACTTGGCCGTCTTCAAGTTTTTCGACTTCCGCTTTAGCGGATTCTCCGGTGGTGTCGCCCGCTAGGGTGACGTCGCTGCCGAGCAGTTCGCCCAAGCGCTTGGCTACCGGGGCGAGGGAGAATTCGGGGTTGACCTGGCCTTTGGGGCGTCCCAGGTGCGCCATGATGATGACGCGGGCACCGGCTTCCACGAGTTTGGTGATGGTGGGCAGGGCTGCGCGGATGCGGCCGTCGTCAGTGATTTTGCCGTCTTTAAGAGGCACGTTGAAGTCCGAGCGTACCAGTACGCGCTTGCCCTTCAGGTCACCGAGGCTGTCAATAGTCCTCAACATAGGTTCGTTTTCCTCACTTTTTGGTGATCAGTTAGTTACGAGTGACGCCCGCGCACGCGGTTGGCATGCGCGGGCGTCATAGTCACGCTTTAGCTAGTGAAGCTTAGAGACGCTCACCAACGTACACGGTGAGGTCAACCAGGCGGTTGGAGTAGCCCCACTCGTTGTCGTACCAGGACACGACCTTAACCTGGTTGTCGATCACCTTGGTCAGCGGTGCGTCGAAGATGGATGACAGCGGATCGGTGGTGATGTCGGTGGAAACCAGGTAGCCGTCGGAGTAGCCGAGGACGCCCTTGAGTTCGCCTTCAGCGGCTTCCTTCATGGCGGCGTTCACGGATTCCACGGTCACTTCGGACTTGGCGGTGAAGGTCAGGTCGGTGACGGAGCCGGTCGGGGTCGGTACGCGCAGGGCGTAGCCATCGAGCTTGCCCTTCAGCTGCGGCAGTACCAGGGCCACGGCCTTGGCGGCACCGGTGGTGGTGGGAACGATGTTCAGCGCGGCGGCGCGGGCGCGACGCAGGTCCTTGTGGGGAGCGTCGTGCAGGCGCTGGTCGCCGGTGTAAGCGTGGATGGTGGTCATCAGGCCACGTTCGATGCCGAACTTCTCGTCCAGTACCTTGGCCATGGGGGCCAGGCAGTTGGTGGTGCAGGAAGCATTGGAGATGATGTTGTGCTTCTTAGGATCGTAGTCGGTGTGGTTTACACCCACCACGAAGGTGGCGTCTTCGTTCTTCGCCGGAGCGGAGATGATGACCTTCTTGGCGCCACCGTCGATGTGGGCCTTAGCCTTGGTCGCATCGGTGAAGAAGCCGGTGGACTCGATCACGATGTCAGCGCCCATCTCGCCCCACTTGATGTTGGCGGGATCGCGCTCAGCGAGGGCGTGGATGCGGTGGCCGCCAACGGTGATGGATTCATCATCGTAGGTGACTTCCTGATCCAGCTTGCCCAGGATGGAGTCCCACTTCAGCAGGTGGGCGAGGGTTTCGTTATCGGTCAAGTCGTTGACGGCGACAATCTCGATGTCAGCGCCCTGTTCGAGCACTGCACGGAAGAAGTTACGGCCAATACGACCGAAGCCGTTAATACCGACGCGGATGGTCACAATGTCCTCCTGTAATGTGCCTGATGCACATTGTCGTCTGATGAAACTAACCGGCCATTCTTAGCCAGTTAGTCCGCAGTGGATCTGCGGAGCCAGCACCTCTAAATTTACACCGTTTTTGTTTTCTTGGCAGGGCCTGATGGCCTAATTTCTTGCTACTTCGAGCCCGATTAGGTGGAAAAAGCCCACCAAACTCGCTAAAAACGTGAAGTGCCTAACAAAGCGAACTAGTCTTCTTCCAGCATCTCGGGGGTGAGAGCTGCCTCGGTATCGGGGATCCCAGCCTCGTGGGCAGCCTTGTCGGCCATTGCCAACAAACGACGGATACGCCCGGCAACCGCGTCCTTGGTAAGTGGTGGGTCCGACATCTTGCCCAACTCTTCCAACGACGCCTGCTTATGCTGTAGACGCAGCTTGCCGGCCTGTAAAAGGTGGGCGGGAACGTCCTCGCCAAGAATCTCAAAGGCTCGTTCCACCCGCGCCCCGGCGGCCACTGCGGCCCGGGCCGAGCGCCGCAAGTTCGCATCATCGAAGTTGGCCAACCGATTAGCGCTACCGCGGGCTTCGCGTCGCTGCTGACGTTCTGACCACTGCGCGTAGGTTTGTTTGGCTCCCAACGCCTTCAGCAGCAGCAAGATCGCCTCCGCATCACGCACCACCACCCGGTGGGCGCCGCGCACTTCCCGCACTTTAGCGTTAGCACCCAAGCGGCGGGCAGTACCCGCCATGGCGAGGGCGGCTTCCGGCCCCGGAGCGGTGATCTCCATAGCGGATGAACGTCCCGGCTCAACCAGCGAACCACGTGCCAAGAAAGCCCCCCGCCAAGCAGCCAGGGCCTCCCCTAAACCACCAGCCACAACCTCGCGCGGTAAACCGCGGATGGGACGACGACGGGCATCAATCAAACCGGTGTAGCGGGCCAACTCGTCAGCGCGTTCAACTACGCGCACTACGTAGCGGTCGGTCTTTTTCAAACCGCCACCCGCGACCACCACCACCGAGGAGGGCACCGAATAAAGTTTCAAAATGAAGGTACGCAGGCGGGCAGCGGCGGCCGGAGAATCCAGTTCGGCTTCAATCACGATTCGGCCCGACACCAGATGTAAGCCTCCGGCGAAACGCAAGGTAGCGGCCACTTCGGCACCCAGTTCACTCATGGAAGCAACCGGTGCCAGGACCAACTCTTTTTTCAGCGCTGCAGTCAGAGACATACCTACCCCATCTACCTTCGGAAGAAAATGGTGCGAACTTATAGCTTACGCCAACCACGATTCGGGTTGCCCGACTTCTCCCAGCACCCCATCGAAGGCATCGCGCAACGCTGCCGCCAAGCGTAGCGGATCGTGCAGCGGGCGAGCCCGGCCAGTGGCAACTTGGCGCAGCAACAGGCGCGCCCCCATTTGGCGGGCAGCAGCTTCCAGGTCGTCAATGTCATCGACCATTGACGGGTCGGCGATCACAATATCCAAAGCCAAATCGGGGGCGTGTTGGCGTAGCACCCGCACGTGGTCACCGGCGGATAGTTCATCGGTCTCCCCCACCTGGCAGGTGAGGTTCAAAATCAGGGCGCGCCGCGCCGGGGTGCGCACAATCGCGTCATGCAGTTCCGGTACCAGCAGGTGCGGCAGTACCGAGGTGTACCACGATCCCGGTCCGAGAACGATCCACTCCGCTTCCGCGATAGCTTCCTTCACTTCCGGTACCACCGGTGGGTCGGCGGGGATCAAACGTAGTTGCTGGACGGTGCCCGGAGCGGTTGCCACCTTCGCTTGTCCGCGCACGGTGGTCACGCCCTCGCCAGTTTTGAGGTCCGCTTCGATATCCAGTGGCACTCCGGCCATGGGCAGAACCCGCCCGTGAGCGCCCAGCAGGCGTGCCACCCAATCCAGGCCATCAACTTCGTCCCCCAGCAGTTGCCACAGGGCCACGATCAGTAAGTTACCCAGCGCGTGGTTATCCAATGGACCGTCGGTGGTGAAACGGTGTTGCATCACGTCTCGCCAGGTCAGACCCCACTCAGAATCGTCGCACAGGGAGGCCAATGCCATGCGTAGATCACCGGGAGGGAGCACCTCCATTTCGCTACGCAGTCGCCCGGAGGAGCCTCCATCATCGGCGACGGTCACCACTGCGGTGAGCTGGTGAGTGATGTGCTTGAGGGCCCGCAGGGTAGCCGATAGGCCGTGGCCACCACCGAAGGCCACCACTTTGGTGCCGGCCTCTCCTCGCAGCGGCCAACCGTCACGGTCTAGCATTCCCGCCATCGGTCTTTACTCCTTCCCCAGGTCGCGGTGGAGTACTCGGACGGGAAAATCATGGGTGCGCAGTTGCTTTGCAATCAATTCGGTCATCGCTACAGAACGGTGCTTGCCGCCGGTGCAGCCAATAGCGATAGTGACGAATGGTTTCAGTTCCGACAGGTAGCCGCGCAGCATCGGAGCCAGCAGTTCGGCGTATCCGAGCGCGAAATCGCGGGCGCCTTCCTGTTCGAGGACGTATTTGGCGACCGGTTCGTCCCGCCCGGTCAAGTGGCGCAGTTCGCTCACCCAGTAGGGGTTCTTCAAGAAACGCACGTCGAGGACGTGGTCGGCGTCCAACGGTAGGCCGTATTTGAAGCCGAAGGACATTACCGTCAACTTCAGGGGAGTGTCGGCGGCGTCGGCAACCACGTCGCGCATGTGGCGGGTGAGGTCATGCACGCTCATATTGGAAGTATCGATAATGGAGTCGGCCCGCTGGCGTACCGGTTTCAAGAGCTCACGTTCTTTACGAATCCCGTCCAGGATCCTCCCGTCTCCTTGCAGCGGGTGGGGGCGGCGGTTGGATTCGTAGCGGCGCACCAAGGTGGCGTCTTCCGCGTCGAGGAAAATCAGCCGGTAGCTAATGTGGTTGTCTTTCAAATGCGCCAGCACGCCCTCGAAATCGGAGAAAAACTCCCGGGAGCGTACGTCCACCACCGCGGCCAAACGGTGGACACCTCCCCCATCGGCGGTCATCATGCCAGCTAGGGAGGGCAGCAAAGTGGGTGGGAGATTATCGACCACATACCAGTCCAGGTCCTCCAATGCCATGGCGGCGCGGGTACGCCCAGCCCCTGACATCCCGGTGATGATGAGCATTTCCGGGTCGGCCGCTTCCGGTAGTTTGCTGGTGGCATCCAGCTGGGGTATACCGGCAGGCACGGTGGGGGGATTGGGATCATCACCCGCATTGGGGGTGGCCGGGGTGTGGTTGGCGTCGAAGTTTTCCATGTCTTCAAGTGTGCCAGGATTTTCCCGCTTCATGTTACGTTCCCTTTTCCTCTACCGCGTTCGGTGGGGTTTGCGCGTCGTCATCGGCGTGTAGTGCCTGGTAGATTTGCTCGGCTAACTGCGCTCCGATGCCGCGGGCGGTGGCGAGTTCCTCAGCGCTGGCTTGGCGCATACGCTTCACCGAACCGAAGCGTTGCAGCAGGGCTTTTTGCCGGGTAGGCCCCAGACCGGCGATGGTGTCCAACTCGGAGCGGGTTTGCGCCGCGGTACGGCGTTTGCGGTGGTGAGTGATGGCGAAGCGGTGGGATTCATCGCGCAAATGCTGGAGCATATAGAGGGCGGCGGATTGGCGCGGCAGAATCAGCGGGTAGGGCTCCCCCGGCAGCCACACTTCTTCCAAGCGTTTGGCCAAGCCAATCACATCCACGTCTGCGCCCACCGCATCCAGGGCACGTCGCGCTGCTTCCACCTGCGGGCGACCACCGTCCACCACCACCAAGTTAGGGCGGTAGGAGAAACGCCGGACGGTGGGGTCCGCCCCCACTTCCCCACTGCTGGTATCGAGTTCGTCTTCTTCCTGCTGCAGGCGAGTGAAGCGGCGGGTAAGGACCTGATCCATAGCAGCGGTGTCATCCAGGGGTTTACCGTCCGGGTGCTGCACGATGAAGTGCCGGTAGTCGCGTTTGCGGGGTGCGCCGTCCTCGAAAACCACCATTGAGCCGACTTGGTGACTGCCTTGGGTGTGGGAAATGTCGTAACATTCGATGCGCAGTGCCGGTTGCTGCAGTCCCAGCAACTCCCCCAGTTCATCGAGGGCGGCGGAGCGTTGCGTAAGGTCGCCGCTGCGGCGCGATTTGTGAAGCCTGAGGGCATGGTCTGCATTGGCTTCTACGGTTTTCAGCAGGGCAGCTTTGTCGCCGCGCTGGGGACGGTAGATGCGTACTTTCGCTCCCCGCCGCTGGGTGAGCCAGCGCGCGATTACCTCGGCTTCGGTGGGCATTTGGGAGACCATCACGAGGGCGGGGATGGCGCGGGTGGAAGTGTGTTCAACGTCGTCCACCGAGACTGCTTTTTGGCGCTTGCGGGCAGTCGGATCGCCCTCGTCAGCTTCGGAGTACACCTGCTGCAGCAGCGCTGCCATCAGGTCCGCCGGTGTGTCGGAAGCGCGCCGCTCCACCACCCAGCCGCGCACGCCGCGGATTCGGCCCGCCCGCACGTGGAACACATGGACCGCGGCTTCCAACTCGTCGGTCACCAGCGCGAAAACGTCAGCATCGGTGCCATCGTCAAGCACCACCGCGTTTTGCTCCAACACTTTTTCCAGTGCCGCGATGTCATCGCGCGCTTTGGCGGCAGCTTCGAACTCTAGGTTCGCGGAGGCCTCCAGCATCTGCGCGCGCTTGTCACGCAGATAGGGGCCAACTTTGCCCGCCATGAACTGGCACACGTCTTCCACCATGGCGCGGTGCTCGGCTTCGCTAACCGCGCCCACGCAGGGGGCGCAGCACTTGCCGATGTGCGCCAGCAGGCAGGGGCGTTGCTGGGCTTGGGCGCGCCGCAGCACCCCGTTGGAGCAGGTGCGAATGGGGAATACTCGCTGTAGTTGTTCCATGGTTTCGCGGATCGCCCACACCTGCGAGTAGGGACCGAAGTAGCGGGTGCCTTTGCGGCGGGCCCCGCGCATAATGTGCATCCGCGGTATGGGCTCGCCCACGGTGATCGCCAAGTACGGGTAGGACTTGTCGTCGCGGTACATGACGTTGAAACGCGGGTCGTATTCCTTGATCCAGGAGTACTCCAGGGTGAGGGCTTCGACCTCGTTATTAACCACCGTCCACTGCACCTGTTTGGCAGTGGAGACCATATTTTGGGTGCGTGGGTGGAGGGCGGCAAAGTCCCGGAAATACGAGGAGAGGCGTTGGCGTAGATTCTTGGCTTTGCCGACGTAAATGACCTGCCCGTTGCCGTCCATGAAACGGTACACCCCCGGGTTGGTGGGGATTTCCCCGGTGCGGGGGCGGTAACTGAGGTCAGGCACTCCCCCATTGTAGGCAACGCGGGCCACGCCGCGCTGGGGAGGTGGTTGCGAGGATGGAGGCGCCCTGGGTCGGCAGGTGGTTGCGATGACGGTCGCAGCCGCTGGGCTTGTCAGAGTGCGGTTGGAGCGCGACCACGGGATGGACGCGCAGCGTCCCAAACTGAGACGGTGCGGTGAATCAAGGTAAAGGCGTGGTATTTTTCCACTGGACCGCTAACACCAAGCCAGAATACGGAGGGTCCTGCAATGTTTGAAACCGCTGCTGAAGTGTTGGATTTCGCCACTGAAAACCAGGTGCGCTTCATCGATGTCCGCTTCTGCGACCTACCCGGAGTGCAACAGCACTTCACCATCCCCGTGGAGCAGCTAGAAGCGGCACTCACCGACGGTCTGATGTTCGACGGCTCGTCTGTGCGCGGCTTTACACAGATCCATGAATCTGACATGAAGTTGGTAGCCGACGTGTCATCGGCATTCCTTGACCCGTTCCGCACCGATCCGACGCTAGTGGTGCTGTTCTCCATCGTCGATCCCATCACTGATGAGCCGTTCTCCCGCGACCCGCGCCAGATCGCCGCCAAAGCGGAAGCTTTCTTGCGTTCCACTGGTATCGCTGATACCTGCTATATCGGTGCGGAAGCGGAGTTCTACCTGCTGAACTCGGTGCGCTACCAAACCCGACCGGAAGCCTCCTACTACTTCCTGGACTCACACGAGGGGTATTGGAACACCGGGCGCGCCGATGATGAGAGGTTTGAAAATCTCGGTCACACTGTCCCCAAGAAGGGCGGATACTTCCCGGTAGCTCCGCTGGACGATTTCGGCGACACCCGCGATAACATGTCCCGCCTTTTGCAAGAAGTCGGGCTCACGGTGGAGCGCGCTCACCATGAGGTCGGCTCCGGTGGGCAGCAGGAGATCAACTATCGTTTCGCCTCTTTGCGTCAAGCCGCCGATGACATGCTCAAGTTCAAGTACGTGATTAAGAACCAGGCGCACCGCGAAGGCCTGGCGGCCACTTTCATGCCGAAACCACTATTCGGAGACAATGGCTCTGGCATGCACTGCCACTTCTCGCTATGGAAAGATGGGGAGCCCCTTTTCTACGATGAGCGTGGCTACGGCGGCCTGTCTGACGTGGCACGCTGGTTCATTGGGGGCTTGCTGCGCCACGCCCCCGCGTTGCTGGCTTTCACCAACCCGTCGATCAACTCCTATCGTCGCTTGGTGCCAGGCTTCGAAGCTCCGATTAACCTGGTGTATTCAGCGCGTAACCGCTCCGCCTGCATCCGTATTCCGCTGACGGGTTCCTCCCCCAAGGCCAAGCGCGTGGAATACCGCGTGCCGGATCCCTCGGCCAACCCATACTTGGCTTTCGCAGCCTGCCTGATGGCGGGAATTGACGGTATTCGCAACCGCATTGAACCGGCCGATCCGATCGACAAAGATCTGTACGAATTACCCCCGGCAGAGTACGAAGATATCGATAAGCTACCCACTTCCTTGGACGCTGCCCTAGAGGCGTTGCGTGAGGACCAGGAGTTCTTGCTGGAAGGGGACGTGTTCACCGCTGATCTGATTGAAGCGTGGATCGCTGATAAAGAGTCGCGTGAGCTGGCCCCCATGCGGGTGCACCCGCACCCGTACGAGTTCGAGCTCTACTTCAACATCTAGATCATTCACGAGGACGGGCGCCGGGTTCACAGGTTGGATCCGGCGCCGCGTCTTTACCACAAGGAGTTGAACAGATCTGCTTTACCACTTACCCGCCGCTCCAGGGTCAGCAGGTAGCGTTTGGCTTTTTCACCCCCGGCATAGCCGGTGAGGTTCCCGGTGGCAGAAACCACCCGGTGGCAGGGCACCACAATGGAAATGGGGTTATGCGACAAGGCGGTGCCGACTGCCCTCGCCGCTCGAGGACGTCCCAAGCCGGCGGCGATTTCGCCGTAGGAAACTGTTTGACCGTAGCCGACAACCGTTAGATAGTCCCACACCTCGCGCTGAAACCCGGTTTGTGGCAGGTGTAGGGGCAAAGTGAACTCGCGCAGTTGTCCGGAAAAATACTGGTAAAGCTGGTCCGCGGCTGCCGATAGGGTGGAGTCGGCCGGGGAGACGCACACGCCAAGCCGAGCGGGCGGGGGCGCCGGAGTGTGTTGCGGGAAGTAGATGCCGCTAATGCGATCATCACTCGCCACCAGGCACAGGTCCCCGACCGGGGTGACTGTGAAAGTGTGGCGAACGATCATCGGTATTCCTTTTCTAGGGGCGTATTAATCATACTGAAACCGCTGCGTGGGCGGGAATGCGCAGGTGCTCAACTGGAGCGCCCGACTATCCCTGGCGCTCGTTCCCTGCTGGTGCCCCACCGCCACGAGGTTTTCTTATCGGCCGATGTCATATCTCCAATTTGAAGTTTCCGCGTTGTTTAAGACGCGTATTACCTACTTACTGGTAGGATAACGATTGTATTTCATAACCTGAAACGAATGGTGTGGGGGCCAACCACCGCCCACCGCACTACTCCATCCCGTTAGGAGACACATATGGCGCGTGCCTCGAAAACCCAAACCTGGTCCTCCCCGATGCGCCGACATGCCAGCGACGACCACACCGTTTTCACCTTCCTCGCTGAACGCGCCCGTCGCCGCCCAGACGAACCGATAATGGAGCGCCGCCGCGAGGTTGGCGGCTGGAACTCCATCACCGCCAAGCAGATGCTGCGCGAAGTCGACGAATGTGCCCGCGGCCTGATTGGCCTTGGCCTTCGCCCCGGGGACCGCCTGTCCATCATGTCCGTCACGCGCCCGGAGTGGACCGTCCTCGATATCGCCGCCCTCTCCATCGGCGTGGTGGTAGTGCCCATTTACGAATCCGACTCACTCACCCAGATCGAATGGATCACCGAAAAAACCCAACCCAGCGTCGCCGTGTGCGACACCCACGCGCGTGAACAGTTGGTACGCCACGGCGCGGCGCCATGCGTCAAACAGGTGCTCTGCCTCGAGGGCGGTGCCATGCGCACCATTTCCGAGGCCGGGTTGGCGGTGACCGCAGAAGAGCTGGAACGCAACCGCTCCCAGGTGCAGGCCGATGACCTAGCCACCATTATCTTCACCTCCGGCACCACCGGGCGGCCCAAAGGCGTGGTTCTCACCCACCGTAACTTCGTGGAAACCGTCTACGCCATCCACGAGATGGTGCCCGAGATTGTACTCTCCCCCAAGACCCGGTTCCTGCTGTTCCTCCCCCTGGCGCACGTCCTCGCCCGCTTCGTGCAGATCGGCATCCTCTCCGGCCGCGGGGTATTCGCCCACACCAGCGACACGCGCAACCTGATGGGAGACATCGAAAGTTTCCAGCCTTCCTTGCTGCTGTTGGTGCCGCGCGTGCTGGAGAAGGTCTATAACTCCGCCGAAGCCAAGGCCGGTAAAGGCACCAAGCGGCAAGTATTCCGCTGGGCTGCTTCGGTGGCGATCGCTTTCTCCAAGGCCCTGGAAACGAAGCTCGGCCCCAACGTGGCGCAGCGCCGCCAACTGGCCTGGGCACAACGCCTGGTGCTGAATAAGATTCGCCGCGCACTGGGACCAAACATGCGCTACATCATTTCCGGTGGCGCACCCCTGTCCCCCACCTTGGGGCACTTCTTCCGCGGCATGGGATACACCGTGGTGGAAGGCTGGGGCCTGTCGGAAACCACCGGCCCGATGACCCTGTCCCTACCCGGTGAGGTCATTATCGGCGCGGTCGGCCGGGTGCTTCCAGGCAACGAAGTCAGCGTCAACAGCGATGGCGAGATCCTGGTGCGCGGCAACGCGGTGTTCCAGGGCTACTACGAAGACCCGGAAGCCACCGCTGAAGTGGTGGACGAGGACGGGTGGTTCAATACCGGTGACTTGGGGCGTTTCGATAAGAAAGGCAACCTCTACATCACTGGCCGCTCCAAGGATCTGATTGTGACCGCCGGTGGTAAGAACGTCTCCCCCGCGGCTTTGGAAGAAACCTTGGTGACCCACCCTCTGATTTCGCACGTGGTGGTGGTTGGTGATCAGCGGCCGTACGTCGGTGCGTTGATCACGTTGGACACTGAAATGCTCCCCACTTGGTTGGCGAACCACGACCTGCCGCCGATGGATGCGGCGCGGGCAGCCACTGAACCGCGGGTGCTGCAATCGCTCGATAAGGCGATTAAGCGTTCCAATAAGAATGTGGCGCGTGCCGAGTCGATCCGCCGTTTCCGGATCATCAACGCCGAGTTCACGGTCGATAATGGGTACCTCACGCCCTCGTTGAAGTTGAAACGCGCCGCCGTGGCGCGCGACTTTGCGCACGAGATCGACGCCCTTTACGAGGACGGGGAGAAAGAAAAGGGACAAAAGTGACAGGCAAGCAGGCGCTGCGAATTCTGGTTACCGGTGGCACCCGTGGCATCGGGGCAGCCATTTGCGATGAGCTGGCCGAACATGAAATCTATGTGGGCGGGCGCGACGCGCAGCAAGTACAGCAGCGTTGCGCGCAGCTGCCCCACGCTCACCCGTTCGTGTGCGATTTAGAGGACCCGGAGTCCATTGCCGCCGCTTGCGCCGCGGTCGAAAAGCTGGACGTGCTGGTGCTCAACGCAGGTATGGCACTTTCGGGCACCGTGGAGGAAGTCAGTCACGCTGATTGGCAACGCATCCTCACCGTTAACGTGATCGCACAGGCGGACCTACTGCGCGCCCTGCTACCGAAGCTGCGCCTGAAAAACGGCCTGGTGGTGGCGATCAACTCCGGGGCCGGGTATCACTCGGGGGCAGGCGGGGCCGCCTATTCCGCTTCAAAGTTCGCGTTACGGGCCCTGACCGATGCCCTTCGAGAGGAAGAGCGTGGCCGCGTGCGGGTATGTTCGGTGCATCCTGGTCGAGTGGATACCGACATGCAGGTGGAGCTGCAAACCAACGCGGGGCGCGCCTACCGCGCGGGTGACCACATGCCAGTGCAAGCCATTGCGCAGGCGGTGCGGGCAGCGTTGGAAATGCCTGAGAACGCGGTGGTCGAGACCATCAGCGTGCGCCCGGTAACCCAGATATAGTCGTCGAATCAACCCGGACGCTCGCCGGAGTCGGAGCCGCTACTGGTTGGCGGAGCGTTCGCGGGTGAGCAGCTCAGCGAGGAACTCCCCGGTGTAGGACCCGGGGGTTTTCGCCACGTCCTCGGGCGTGCCCTGCGCTATCACCCGGCCACCGTCGCAACCGCCCTCGGGACCCATGTCAATGATCCAATCCGCACTCTTGATCACATCCAAGTTGTGTTCAATCACGATCACGGTGTTGCCTTTTTCCACCAAGCCATCCAAAACCAGCAGCAGTTTGCGGATGTCTTCCGAATGCAACCCGGTGGTGGGCTCATCGAGGACGTAAACGGTGCGCCCACGAGAGCGGCGCTGCAACTCCGATGCCAGCTTCACGCGCTGAGCCTCCCCGCCGGACAAAGTGGTAGCTGACTGTCCCAAACGCACATACCCCAAACCGACTTCCACCAAAGTATTCAAGTGGCGGGCGATGCGTGGGATATGACTGAAGAACTCCGCCGCATCAGCGATCGGCATGTCCAGCACCTGCGCCACATTCAGTCCCTTATACGTCACTTCCAGGGTTTCGCGGTTATAACGTTGCCCGTGGCAGACTTCGCAAGGCACGTAAATGTCGGGTAGGAAGTTCATCTCGATCTTCAAGGTGCCATCGCCCTTACAGGCCTCGCAGCGTCCACCCTTGACGTTGAAGGAGAACCGCCCCGGCTTGTAGCCGCGCACCTTGGCTTCCGTGGTTTCCGCGAATAGGGCGCGCACGTGATCCCACACTCCAGTGTAGGTGGCGGGGTTGGACCGCGGGGTACGGCCGATGGGTGATTGGTCGACGTGTACGACCTTGTCCAGATCCTCCGTGCCAGTGATCGACCGGTGGCGCCCGGGAACGGAGCGGGCGCCGTTTAGCCGCGCCGCCAAGGACCGGTAGAGGATGGAGTTCACCAGGGTTGATTTACCGGAGCCGGACACCCCGGTGACCGCCACCATCACTCCCAGTGGGAAGTCCACGCTGATGTTGTCCAGGTTGTTTTCCCTAGCGCCCTTGACCTGCAGTACGCGCTGGGGGTCGATCGGTCGGCGCCGCGCTGGCAGCGGGATCCCTCGCCGCCCCGCTAAGTAGTCGCCGGTCAGAGA
The DNA here is from genome assembly GCA_023389315.1 of Actinomycetes bacterium. Taxonomy (GTDB): domain Bacteria; phylum Actinomycetota; class Actinomycetes; order Actinomycetales; family Actinomycetaceae; genus Gleimia. The sequence continues at coordinate 32,134 of JAEWEQ010000052.1, forward strand.
TTCTTCATTCTTCCGCAGGTCCGCCAAGGTGCCGGAATGCACGATGTGGCCCCCGTGTTCGCCTGCTCCGGGGCCGATATCTACCACCCAGTCGGCTGCCTCGATGGTTTCCTCATCGTGCTCCACCACGATCAGGGTGTTCCCCAGGTCGCGCAGGCGCTCAAGGGTTTCAATCAGGCGGCGGTTGTCTCGCTGGTGCAAGCCGATGGATGGTTCGTCCAGGACGTAGAGCACCCCCACCAGGCCCGAGCCAATCTGCGTGGCCAGCCGAATACGTTGGGCTTCCCCGCCGGAGAGAGTCGCGGCAGCGCGCGCCAAGGTGAGGTAGCTAAGCCCCACGTCGTTGAGGAACCGCAGGCGCGCATTAATCTCCGTCAGTACCGGGGCCGCAATGCGTGCCGCCGCGCCGGTGAGTTCCAGGTTCTGCAGGAAGTCTTTAGCCTCGGCGACGGAGAGTTCACACAGTTGCGCAATGGACAACTCGTTCACCGTCACCGCCAGGACTTCTGGTTTCAACCGTGCGCCTTGGCATTTGGGGCAAGGAACTTCCCGCATGTAGGAGTTCAAGCGCTCCAACTGGTTGGGGGATTCGGTTTCGCTGCGTTTGCGTTCGATGTAGTGCACCGCGCCTTCAAACCCAGTGGTGTAGGATCGTTCCCGTCCCCACCGGTTACGGAACCGCACGTGCACCTGGTAATCCTTGCCGAACAGCACCGCTTTCTTCACCTTGCCGGGGAGGTCTTTCCACGGGGTCTTCAGGTCGAAGCTGAGTTCTTTACCCAGGGCGCGCAGCAGGTTGCGGTGGTACTTGTTGTTAGCGGTCCAAACCGCGACCGCTCCCTCCCCGAGGCTGAGTTCTTCATCGGGGATCACTAACTCGGGGTCAACCTCCAGGCGTGATCCCAGGCCCGAGCATTGCGGGCACGCCCCGTAGGGGGCGTTGAACGAGAAGGTGCGCGGTTCGATTTCTTCCAGCGCCAGCGGGTGGTCGTTAGGGCAGGCCCGCTGCTGGGAGTAGCGGCGGCGCCGCTGTTCCACCGGCGCGTCACCGAGTTCTTCGATGACCACCAGGCCGCCCGCCAGTTCCAGCGCGGTTTCCACCGAGTCCGTCAGGCGTTGGCGCATATTGTCACGCACCACCACCCGGTCAACCACCACGTCGATGTCGTGCTTGATGTTCTTCTCCAGCACCGGAGCCTCATCCAAGTGGTAGGTTTGCCCGTCGATGACGGCCCGCACGTAGCCTTTCGCCTGGAGTTCGTCCAGCAGGTCCCGGTATTCGCCTTTGCGTCCGCGCACTAGCGGCGCCAACACCAGCAGGCGGGTTCCTTCCGGTTTAGTGAGGGTGGAGTCCACAATCTGCTGCACACTTTGCGCGGTGATCCGCTCCCCACATTCGGGGCAGTGCGCGATGCCGGCGCGGGCGTAGAGCAAACGCAGGTAGTCGTAAATCTCGGTGATAGTTCCCACGGTGGAGCGCGGGTTCCGGGAGGTGGATTTCTGGTCGATCGATACCGCCGGGGACAGCCCTTCGATGAAATCTACGTCCGGTTTGTCCATTTGCCCCAGGAACTGCCGGGCGTAGGAAGACAGTGACTCCACGTAGCGGCGTTGCCCCTCGGCGAAAATCGTGTCGAACGCCAGCGATGACTTCCCCGAGCCGGAAAGCCCGGTGAAAACGATCATGGCGTCTCTAGGTAGGTCCAGGTTCACGCTTTTGAGGTTGTGTTGCCGGGCGCCGCGTACGATCAGGGAGTTACTCACCTTCCTAACTCTATTGCCTTTACGCTCCCGGCGCACATTTGTTCGATTCCAGCGAACACGTCCAGTTTCTTTGCCCGGGATGGCCCCGCCCTCGTGATGCATCCCGGGCCCGGCTAATGTCGGGCTAAGCGGTTGGAAGATTCGCCCCGCCAACCACCCGGTTGTCTGCGTGATTTTCCACGAATTTCGCGAGGACGGGCCTGCGCGGTTGGCGGGAAAATGTGCGGAAATGAAAAATGACGGGTGAAATAATGCCAGGAAACGCGCGCTCACGCCATAATGGGCATATGCGTACCTATGCTGTGATTTACGAATACGAACCTCAACTGTTGTCACTCATCGATGACTGGCGACCGGCCCACCGCACTTACCTACGTAAACTGCACGCGGAAGGCAAACTGTTCTCCTCTGGTCACCTGCGTGACGCCACTTCAGCGGGCGCCCTGCTGATTATGCGCACCAACTCCGGCCGCGAGGCGCGCGAGTTGCTGGAACAAGATCCGTTCTTCCAACACGGCTTGGTGACGAACATCGTGGTGAAGGAATGGCAGCCGACCATTGGTGATTTGGCGGAGCGTTTCGACACCACCGTTGATTTCCCGATTTCGAACCCGTAAACGTTGGGCCCGGTAGCTTTACCGGCTCGCATAGTTAAGCCGCACCGCCGGAGTTCTGCCTCTCGGCGGTGCGGCTTTAGTGCTCCTGTTTTCATCAAATCTTAGGGCTTACTGACAGGATCGGTGCCGGTTGCGCCCCAAGACAGTGGAGCCTAGCTCCGGTGGTGTTCCAAAATGCGAGTGAGCGCTGCTGCCACCGCTGCGGGCTGTTCCACCGCCGCCAGGTGAGCGGCATCGGAAACTTCCTCCACCTTCACTGGGACGCCTGCGCGTTGGTGGATTTCCTCACCCAGGGCGTGGGCATCGCGCGGGGGAAGCGACTGGTCGAACTCGGCGCAGATGAAGCCCACCGGAACTTCGATGCGATCCAGGTCCGGGCGGTTATCCATGGTGGCGATGATTTCGCAGCACTGCGCGAAACCCTCGTCACTGCACTGCAGGTAGGTTTGGCGGGTGCGCTGCACCAGCGGGCCGTTTTCCTCCAGGAACGAGGGCGTGAACCAGCGTTCTAAGGTTGCTTCCACGATGGCGCCGGTGCCTTCGCTACGCACCTGTTGGGCTTTATCCCACCATGCTTCAGACGGTTCGATCACCGGCCCAGCGCACATGACGGTGGCGGAGAGAATATCCGTCGGCCGGTTCGCGGCCCACCACAGGGTCATCATGCCGCCCAACGACAATCCCGCCAGGTGGAACTTCTCAATGCCAGCGGCAGCCAGGGAGCGAGCCAGCGCGTCGGCATGGTCAGCGGGGCTGGCGTGGCGGGGAACGTCCTCGGCATCGTTATCGGTGCCGAGGTTTTCGCCGCGCTGTCCGCTGACGGGGCACGTCTGTGCGGCGGCGGTGGGTAGGGACAATGGGGCGGATTGCCCGTGACCGGGATGGTCGTAGCGCACGATGCGCCAACCATCCAGGAGGGGGACGATCTCGTCCCACATGTGACGGTCGGCCCCCAGGGAGGACCCTAGTACCAGGACGGGGGCGTCCTCGGGGCCGGTGATTTCTAGTGCTAATTGGTTCTGGTTTGTGCTCATGGTCTCAATCTACCGCGCTCAGCAAAAACGCGTAACATGACAGAGTGCGAATCAAGAACTACCTGGATGCTTTTACCTTCACGCTCATCGCTATTTTGATCGTGGGGATTTTAGTTCCGATTCCCGCCTCCGCGATCTCTGTCCTCACCTGGTTGGGCACCGTCGCGGTGATGGTGCTGTTCTTGGTGTACGGCATGCGCCTGCCCACCCGGGAAGTGTGGGACGGGCTGCGTAATATTCGCTTGCAGGGGGCGGTACTGGTTGCTACGTTCGTGTTATTCCCCCTGCTGGGGGTGGCGACGCACCCACTCTTCACTCCCCTATTGGGGGCGGCCTTCGCCACCGGCACCCTGTATTTGACGCTGCTGCCCTCCACCGTGCAAAGCTCGGTGTCCTTTACCTCGATCGCTGGGGGGAATATTGCCGGCGCGGTGTGTGCGGCCACGATCTCTAATATTTCCGGAATGTTCCTCACCCCCATTCTGGTGATGCTGGTGATGGGGGCCTCTACGGGCGTGGGTTGGGACTCGGTCGTAAAAGTCGTGATCCAACTGCTGCTACCCTTCATCGTCGGGCAGTTCTTACAGCCTTACCTGGGCGAGCGCGTGCGCGCCTCGAAGTGGCTCACCAAGGGTGTGGACCGAGGCACCATCATCATCGTGGTCACTGCCGGGGTGGCTGGAGCCACCGCCCGCGGCCTATGGGACGACGTGACTTGGATTGACGCAGTGGAATTGGTGCTCGTCTCCGCGGTGATCTTGGCAGTCATGTTGGCGCTGACTTGGTTTGGTGGTAAGGCTTTGAAACTTAACCGGGCGGACCGTATTGCGCTACTGATGTGCGGTTCGAAGAAGTCTTTAGCGACCGGCCTGCCGATGGCGGCGATCATTTTCCCGGTACATATCGTGGCGGCGGTGACGGTACCGGTGATCGTATTTCACCAGTTGCAGCTCATGGTCGCGGCCGTGTTAGCCCGCCACTTGGCGATCACCGGGACCGCGGATAATTCCACCTGGTGAGGACCCCTGGGGGTTCACCCAGCTGGTGCCTGCGCGATGGCTTTCGGGGCCCGCTCTCACCGACACTTTGGGGCCTTGTTCCGGCCGACCCCCTGGGATCTGCTGCCACGTTATGCCTCTCACGGCCTTGGCGCCATACAGCCCTTCACGTAGTGCAGCGAACCCTAGTCTTGGTTGTCGGCGCCCTCCGCGGTAATCATCCGGGTAGCTGCCCCGAACCGGTGCTGGTGGTAGCGGTATAGCCCTTCCAACAGCGACCAGGTGATGGCGGAGGCAACCGCGATGGTGATCCAAATGCTGGGAGTTGGCCACGCCAGGGCGAAGAAACGCCGTAAGGGTGGGAAGAACACGATCATCACCGCCAGCCCCGCCATGGTGGAAAGCAGTGCGATCCGCCACGGTACCAGTGGTCGCGAGAGGATCGAAAGCAGATAGATGCCCCCACCAATAATCGTCAGAGTAGCAGCTGTAGAAGCCATTGTCGGATTAGCGATAGTGAGGCGATGGGTCACCAAGCTGGCTACTGCCAAGATGATTCCAGCTGGACCGGCCAACCATAGGGTGCGTGCCAAGAAGCCGGGCCGATAGCGTCGGTGATTAGGGGCCAATGCTAAGAAGAAGGCCGGTATCCCAATGGTGAGGGAGCCGATCATGGTTAGGTGTCGAGGCAGGAACGGGTAACGCCACATCGCCACCGCCACGATTACCGCCAATATGGACGAATAGAACGTCTTAGTGAGGAACAGTGCCCCTACTCGTTCCATGTTTGCAATTATGCGTCGCCCTTCAGAGACCACCGACGGTAGTTTGGAGAACTTCCCATCGACCAGCACGACTTTCGCTACCGCTTTGGTGGCGGTGGCGCCAGAGCCCATGGCGATCCCCAGGTCGGCGTCTTTCAACGCTAGGACGTCGTTGACACCGTCACCCGTCATTGCCACGGTGTGGCCGTCGGCCTGCAGGGCGTGCACCATGGCGCGCTTAGCTTCGGGCGTGACTCGTCCAAACACGTCGATTTCACGGATCTTGTCGCGTAACTGGTCGGCGTCATCGGGTAGGTCACGGGCATCGCACCATTGGATTTCTTGACCATTGACGGGGGTTAAGCCAACGCGGCGGGCGATGGTGGCCACGGTCGCGGGATTGTCCCCAGAGATCACTTTCGCCACCACGCCCTGACGTTGGAAGTACTCCATGGTTTCAGCGGCGTCAGAGCGAATCTCTTCTTCCAACACCACCAGTAGGTACGCCTGGGTATCCGAAGCTAACTGCGGATCATCTTCATCCAAGGCCGCTGACGCACTGCGGGCCAGGCACACCACCCGCGCACCGTCCTCGGCCTGCGCTTGGGCGGCTTTCATGGCGTCGTTCCGGTTATCGGCGTGGGCGGTGATGATTTCGGGAGCCCCGAAGTACCAAACTCCGCTGCGGTTTTGCATCGCTGACCATTTGCGGCCCGAATCGAAGGGCACCACCAAATCACTGTCCGCCGCCTCGACCGTTTCCAAAGCTTTGGCGGTGGCGGCAGCGGTTTCGTTAGTTTTATCCCCCACCAGGGTCGCCAGCACCGCGGCGGTATCAGCGTCAATCTGTTGGGCCTTGGCCAGTAACTGGCCAACTTCGTAACTGCCCTCAGCGCAGGCGTTCTCGTGCACCGGAATGAAACCACGGAAAGTGATCGCCCCGGAAGTGAGGGTTCCGGTCTTATCCAGGCACAGCCGGTCTACGCGGGCCAATACCTCCACCGCGTTTAGTTCTTGCACCAGCACATTGCGACGCGCCAACGTGGCAGCGGCCAAAGCGAAGTTCAAGGAAGTTAGCAGCACCAGGCCCTGCGGGATCATGCCCACCACGCCAGCGATCGCCAGCACCACGGCGTGGCGCCAGTGGGCGCCTTCATCTCCACTGACTTGGGACCACACCAAGATGATCACAACCGGGATGATCACCCAAGAGATCCACCGCAGCACCAAGTTGATGCCTTCGGCGATTTCGGAGCGGGCCTGTTTGAAGCGTTTAGCTTGGGAGGTGAGTTGCTGGGCGTAGGAGTCCGCCCCGACCGCGGTGGTGCGCATGTAGCCTTCGCCTGCCACCACTGCGGTGCCGGACATGATCACATCCCCGGAACTTTTGCGCACCGGCACGGCCTCGCCGGTGAGCATCGATTCATCCACCCGCAAGCCGGCGGAGGAAATAACTTCCCCGTCGGCTGGTACCTGGTCGCCTAGACACAGGTAGACGGTGTCTCCCAGGACCACTTCGGCGGAGGGAATGGTGTCGCGTTCGCCGCCGCGCACCACCACTGAGCGCGGTGATTGCAAGATAGAGAGCTTATCGAGGGTGCGTTTGGCGCGGGTTTCGGAAATGATACCGATCAGGGCGTTGATGATCATCACCATGCCGAAGACGGCGTCTTTCCAGTCGCCGATGAGCAGTACCACCGCCATGGCGGACACCAAGATAGCGTTGAAGAGGGTGAAGATATTGGCGCGAATGATGGTGCTGATGGGCCGCGAGGTGCGGTCGTTTACCTCATTGACCTCTCCGCGTTGGATCGCGGTTTCCACTTCAGCTAATGAAAGCCCCTGCAGTTCTACCGCTTGTTCCGTTGCTGTCACCACGTTCCCTATCTGACCATTCGATACGCCCGCGAATATTGGGCGAGTTTACCGCGGGAGCTAAAACCCTCCCGGCACATTAACCTCTACCTTTCATAGCACGCCTGTCTGTCCCATTGCTGAGGACGTGGCCAACGCCACCGCGCCAACCGTCCTCGTGTATATTGGGCAGACCCGGCGCGCTAAGCTTCGACCTCCCCACGATGAGCGCGTTTAGAGGCCCACACCGACGCCACCACGGTCACCACCAAAGTGATCACAATGAACGCCAAGGACGCGGGGATGCCAATGTCGGGTACGGGAAGCGGCTGCCCACCGTTGATGAACGGCAAGTTGTTTTCGTGCATGGCGTGCAGTACCAGCTTCACCCCGATAAACGCCAAAATGGCGGCCAGACCGTAGTGCAGGTAAACCAGGCGACTCAACAACCCGTCAATCAGGAAGTACAGTTGCCGCAATCCCAATAGTGCGAAGGCGTTAGCTGCGAACACTAGGAATGGTTCGCGAGTGAGGCCGAAGATCGCGGGAATGGAATCGAACGCAAACATTAGATCCGCTGACCCCAGTGCCAAGATTACTAACAGTAGGGGCGTAAGGTAGGTTTTTCCTCCGTGTCGGTGTAGCAGCTTGTCACCAATGAATCCGTCGGTGACGGGGAAGACTTTTCGTACCAATGACACGAACTTCGGTTCCCGGTAGTCAGCGCTGTCATCGTCAATGCCTTCTTCTTCTTTTCCTTCACGTATCTGCGTGTAGGCGGTGTAGAGCAGCCAAGCACCAAACAGGTAGAACACCGCGGAGAAGCGTTCAATGATGGCAGCGCCAATCAGGATGAAGATTAAGCGCAGCACCAGTGCGATTATGATGCCAGATAAAAGGACTTTTTGCTGGTGTTCACGGGGCACACGGAAAGCCGCGATGATGATTACGAAGACGAATAGGTTGTCCAGCGACAGTGACCATTCGGTGATCCAACCGGCCCAGTATTCACCGGCATATCGCAGGCCCCATACTCCCCAAACCAGGAATCCAAACGAGACCGCCAAGGTAACGTAGGCTGCCGTCCAGGTAGCTGCTTCTTTCATGGTGGGAGCGTGCGGGGTGCGCACGTGGCCGACGATGTCGACGGTAATGAGAGCAATGACGATGGCAGCGAGCGCCACCCAGCCCAGGGCATGGACGTCCATGAAACCTCCGGATCGAATCGTGCATAAGGATTCGCCGGAGGTCTTCTCCACCGTCTTCTTTGTCACCGAGGACGGCCGCAGCACCGGGTAGTTGAACCACCGTGTTGACGATGTTGCGATTGCGGGAGTACTCCCCTCCAACCAGGCTTACTTTACCGCACGCTCGCGCGGTTAACGGGATTGAAACTTGTGAATCTCATCCCCCTGTGGCTAAAGCCACCGCGTTTGCTGAGGACGTTCGGTGTCCTCACTGCGCGGCTTGCATTTGCCGTAGTTCCTGTTTGAGTTCGCTCAGTTCGTCACGCAGCCGCGCGGCCACTTCGAACTGTAGTTCTTCGGCGGCGGCGTGCATTTGCGCGGTCAGGTCTTCAATGAGTTGGCGCAAGTCTGCTTGCGCATCCGACCCCAGCCGGGCGCGGGCCGCACCGGCTGCAGGTTTGGCGGCACCGCCCTCGGAACGATATCCGGCGGCGAAAAGCTCTCGAGTGTCGATGTCTTCGCGGGCCAACATGTCGGTGACGTCTTGGATTTTCTTGCGCAGCGGCTGCGGGTCGATGCCGTGCTCACGGTTATATACCAACTGTTTTTCGCGTCGCCGCTGGGTTTCGTCAATGGCGCGGCGCATGGAGTCGGTGATGGTGTCGGCATACATGTGGACTTCACCGGAGACGTTACGGGCGGCGCGCCCGATGGTCTGAATGAGGGAGGTGGTGGACCGCAAGAACCCTTCTTTATCGGCATCCAGGATCGCCACCAGGGATACTTCCGGCAGGTCCAGGCCCTCGCGTAGCAAGTTGATGCCAACCAGTACGTCGAACTTCCCCAGGCGCAACTCGCGCAGTAGTTCCACGCGCCGCAAAGTGTCCACATCGGAGTGGAGGTATTCCACGCGTACCCCGCGTTCAGCCAGGTAGGTGGTGAGGTCTTCCGCCATTTTCTTCGTCAACGTGGTGACCAGTACCCGCTCGTTGCGCTCCACCCGCACCTGCACTTCCGCCAGCAGGTCATCGATCTGACCCTTGGTGGGTTTGACGACGACCAGCGGGTCCACCAGGCCGGTGGGGCGAATGATTTGCTCCACTACCCCACTGGCTTGCGACAGCTCGTAAGGTCCGGGCGTGGCGGACAGGTACACGGTTTGCCCGATGCGCTGCAAGAACTCATCCCATTTCAGGGGGCGGTTGTCCATGGCGGAGGGGAGGCGGAACCCGTGGTCCACGAGGGTGCGTTTGCGTGACATGTCGCCCTCGTACATTGCGCCAATCTGCGGGACGGTGACGTGGGATTCGTCGATGATGAGTAGGAAGTCGTCGGGGAAGTAGTCCAGCAAGGTGTGCGGCGGGGTGCCGGGGCCGCGCCCGTCAATGTGTCGGGAGTAGTTCTCTACCCCGGAGCAGGTCCCGATTTCCCGCAGCATCTCCAAATCGTAGGTGGTGCGCATCCGGAGGCGCTGGGCTTCTAGCAGGGATCCGCGTTTTTCGAACCAGGCGAGACGCTCATCCAGTTCCTCGGCGATTGAGGCCAGTGCCCGCTGCATGCGTTCTTGCCCGGCCACGTAGTGGGAGGCGGGGAACAGGTAGGTGCGGTCTACTTTGCGAATCAGGTCCCCGGTGAGCGGGTGGAGCACGGCGAGGCCGTCGATTTCGTCACCGAACATTTCGATGCGGATGGCGAGTTCTTCGTAAACCGGGATGATTTCGATAGTGTCGCCCCGTACTCGGAATGTTCCGCGGGTGAAGGCCATGTCGTTGCGGGTGTATTGCATGCCAACGAAGGCGCGCAGTAGTTCGTCGCGTTCCACCTCCATGCCGACCTGCAGTTCCACCATGCGGGCGACGTATTCTTCCGGGGTACCGAGGCCGTAGATACACGAGACGGAAGCCACCACCACGGTGTCGCGCCGGGTCAGCAGTGAGTTCGTGGCAGAGTGGCGCAGCCTTTCGACCTCGTCGTTAATGGAGGAGTCTTTTTCGATGTAAGTGTCGGTTTGGGGGACGTAGGCTTCCGGCTGATAGTAGTCGTAGTACGACACGAAATATTCGACCGCATTATTGGGTAGTAGGGCGCGTAGCTCGGCGGCCAACTGAGCGGCCAGCGTCTTATTGGGGGCCATCACCAAGGTTGGGCGTTGGACTCGTTCAATCAGCCAGGCGGCGGTGGCCGATTTACCGGTGCCGGTGGCGCCCAATAGGACGATATCTTTTTCCCCGGCGTTTAGCCGCTGCGTTAGTTGCTCGATGGCAGCGGGCTGATCCCCTGAAGGTTGGAACTCGGAGATTACTTCGAAGGGGTTTTCTTGGCGCAGTGGAGCTTTCGTCAATGGTCTTCTTTCCTATAAATCCCGATATGCACCGAGCAATGAACGGACCGCGAGGACGGCGGCGCCACGCGCCCAGTAGGTGTGGTCTTCACCCCGTATAAGCCAATCTACTGGACGCGCTCGTGGATGGCGAACGTTGGCGATACCGCGTTCAATTTCCTGCTGGTATGTGGCAATAAAGCCGGTGCGTTCCCCGAGCACCACGGCTTGGGAGACAGACACAAAGTTTGCGGCAGTGCCGATGAATTGTCCTAGACGTAATGCAATTTGCCTAGCAATATCGCTAGCGACCGGATCGTTAGCGGCACTGAGTGCTTCGATTTGTTCAATTGCTGCCGGTTTGCCGGTTCGCTGTCGGTAAATGGTTTCTACCGCTTTGTCGGTGAGGTATGAGTTCCCGCGACAGGCCTCGTGGGTGAGCGGATCGGTGAATATGTTGTCGCCCATGAGTCCGAAACCGGTGGAGTAATCTTCCAACAGACGATTTTGGAACACCACTCCTAGTCCGATGCCCGCCCCCATCGTGACTACCATGAACGATTCCGTCTCACGTCCGACGCCGAACCAGTTTTCGGCGATGGTAACGCCCTCGACGTCGTTTCCCAAGGTTACCGGCAGTCCGGTGGCTTCCGTCAGGATGCGGGCGAACGGAACATCTTCCCAAGCCAGGAACGGGGCAAATATGACGTTCTTCCCGTCAGGCACATTACCGCCCAAGGTTAAGCCGATGGCGCGCGGGCGACGGTCGGGGGTGCTAAGGCTGGAAATTAGGTCGCGCAGGTGCGTGGCTATCGCGGCGGGCTCATTTCCTGGCAGCTCGGAAATGGTGTCAGCGATGATTGAAGCGCGTAAGTCGGTGTGGGTTACGTGAGCTTGGGTACCGGTGAGGTTAATGCCAATGACCGAAGCATAGGTAGCGTTGGCATCTATGGGAACAGTAGGACGGCCACGCGGTTGCGACAGTGGGGTTTGTTCATTGACCAACTGCTGTTTGACTAGCGGCATCGTTAGACGGGCGATGGACGCTTGACTCAGACCTGTGGAGCGAGCAAGTTCTGCCCGGGTTATCGGACCGCGCCGCAGAATTTCTAGCATCACTGGCATCTGAATCGGATCCAGCGGGAAAGCTTGTTCATTTTTGGCCATCTCAGTTGCGTCCTTCTGCACCCGCTATCTGATTGCCAACCTCATTATATCGCTGAACTAGGAGGTCCTTTTCCCTCGACATCGAGGGACTGCGTTAACGCTGGTAGCAATTTTGTTTCATCGTAAGATTAAGCTTGACATACTTTATTTCTATTGTAAATATAAGTGCTTAGGGATCACCCCTACGGCGCAAAGCGGCGCCCTCGAACAGCAAAGGAGCCGAGTTAATGAGCACTCTCACCCGGCGGCGATTCATCAGCCTAGCCGGGACGATTTCTGCGATTACCGCAGGAGCCACCCTCAGTGGTTGCTCTCAAAGCGGTAAAAGCAAGGCCTTGGAGTTGTTCCAATTCAAATCAGAGGCCATTGCTTATTTCAACGAAGTCTGCAAGAAGTACACGCAGGAACATCCTCAAGCGGGTTTCTTCCAGAACTTCCAAGCCGATAACGTCACCGCCTTGCGAGTACGCCTGGTAAAGGACCAAATCCCCGACGTCATCACCATCAACGGTGACTATTCCTACGGTGCCATCGCCAAATCCGGTGTTTTCTACGACTTCACCCAAACCGACCTGCTCGACGAAGTTAACCCCACTGTGGCACAGATTCTGCCCTCCCTAGGACGTTCGGCAAAAGACGCCGTAAACGGCCTACCCATGTCCAACAACGGATCGGGCATTATCTACAACAAACGCATCTTCGACTCGGTTGGGATCCAGCCACCACGCACTTGGCAAGAGTTGCTTGACGTTTGCGAGAAACTAAAAGCCGCCGGGATAGATCCCTTCTACTGGGCCTTCAAAGATGACTGGATTGCCGCTCCCATGTTCAACTCGATTTCGGGCAACCTGCTTCCCGAGTCGGTGGCGAGCTGGTACGCCAAACGTCTGGAGGGACAAGTTACCTTCCGTGAAGGACTAAAGGACGTCTTCACCAAAATGGCGCAACTGGCTGCCTACGGCAACAGCAACCGTTTCGAGCTAGGATACAACGACGGCAACCAAGGGTTCGCTCAAGAGCGCGCCGCCATGTATGTCCACGGAACCTACGCGATCCCCGCTATCCGTTCCTACAACCCAGACATTAACCTCGGCACCTTTGCCATGCCCGCCGATAACGAGGCCGATACCAAGGTGGTCTCTGGCGTGGATGTCGCCATCACCATGGGAGCCGACCCGGCGCACCTGGAAGAAAACCTGGAGTTCATCAAGTTCCTCATGAACCGTGAGGGATTGGCCCAATACTGCAAAGAGCAGGTGGCGTTCCCACCACTGACCGGGATGTCCACTAGCGATCCAGCGTTGGAGGGATTGGCGCCCTACTTTGAACAGCAGCGGCTAGCCACCTACTCCGATCACAATTTCTCCCCCGCGATGAACCTCAATGCTTCGCTCCAACAGTTCATCTTCGGAGAATCTGCGGAAACAGTCTTGACCACCCTCGACAAGCAATGGGACAAGGTTACTCGCCGTATTAAAGAAACCACGAGGCAGAAACCATGAGTACGCCAACATCATTAGAAACCGTGGCCCTACAAAGTGCGCGCCCCATCCGCAAAGCGCGTCGCATTGAAACCGCCTATTTGTGGATGATTTCCCCCGCAGTAGTGCTATTCACCCTGCTACTGACTTTCCCGCTATTACAGGGGATCTTCTTCACCTTCACCAACTACCAAGGCTACGGGGAATGGGATTTCGTTGGCTTTGCCAACTATCTCGCCCTCATGCGCGATGACCTGATCTGGTCCAGCTACGGATTCACCCTGCTTTACGCGGTGACCTCCACCATCTTGGTGAACATCATTTCCCTTGGTTTAGCGCTCCTCCTCAACGCCAAGATCGCGGCCCAATCAGTATTCCGCGGGATCTTCTTCATTCCCTACATGCTGCCGGTCTTGATCGTTTCCTACATTTTCTCGTACTTATTTACCAACAACTTGCCCTACATTGGGCAAAAGCTCGGTATCGGCTGGCTATCGACGTCGCTACTAGCAAATGAATCGTTGGCGTGGATCGCCATCGTG
>JAEWEQ010000021.1 GCA_023389315.1 Actinomycetes bacterium
CTCAGCCCTGTAGCCCTAGCCACATCACCAGGAACCACACGAACCCGACAATCACTATCCGCCCGCCAAGCCAACCAAACCAACACCAACCTCGAAGACACCGAAGAAGACGGCCTATCAAACGCCAGAGCAACCAGATTCTTGCGAGCCATCACTGCCCAGCCTCCAACTCATCCGAACTAGCCGCCGACCCAACCACAGGAGTCAACACTGCCTCCACGTCCGACCGTCGGAAGAACTTCCGACCACCGGGCAACTCAACGTATGGAATGTCACCGCGCCGTGCCCACCGCAGCACCGTTTGAGACGTGGTTGAAGGTAGCAGTTCAGCTACCTGCGCAGCTGTTAGCAACTCTTGCTTTCCGTTAACTTTCTTAACTTTCATACTTAATTCATAACACTTCTATCGCTTGACAGCAAGGGCAACCCCTGTTGACATTCTTAACAGGTGATGCAACTATTGATACATGGACACACCAACGCCCCCACTAAGTGCCGACGCCGCTACCGGAATGACACTCAACCAGATCATGTTCTACCAGGGCGTCACGCGAACAGAATTGGCCCGTCGAGTAGGCATTTCACGCCCGTCACTATCACTGAAGATTCGTGGTCAAGTGGGATGGAGTCTCGAGGAGCTACTCAATGTATGCCACGCCCTAGGTACTGACGTTTCGACCGTTTTGCCTACCCAAGATATCGATGGCAATTGGATCCCCGCGCCATTCAAGCCCGGGTATGCGAAAGCCCCCGCGCTTGCGGGGGTGTCGGAGCCACCTGAGGGAATCGAACCCTCGACCTATTCATTACGAGTGAATCGCTCTGCCGACTGAGCTAAGGTGGCCATGCCGATGCGGCACGGCACCACTTTACCCAATCACCGCAGATTCACCAAAGCGAGGAAACCCCGCTACTGGCACACCAAACCCTCCTCCGGGACAGCGCCATCCAGCAGGTAGTCATCCACCGCATCGCGCACGCAGGAGTCCTCCGCGGCGGAGGAATAAGCGCAGTGGCTCCACCCTTCCGAAGTTAGCAAGGTCGCGGACTGCAGTTGCTGTGCTAACTCCTGCGCCCACGAGTACGGCGTGGCCGGGTCATGCGTGGTACCCACCACCAGGATCGGGCCCGCACCCGCCCCCGTCACCGGGCGGCGCACCTTCTTCGACTCCACCGGCCAGCCCGCGATCCCGGCCTCGCTGAAGGTGAAATCGGAGCCCACCAGCGGGTATTTCTCCTCCAACTCCCGGGCGGTGGCCTCCCACTGGGTAGGGTCCCCCACAGGCTCGTAATCGAGGGCGTTAATCACCATGAACGCCTCAAAAGAATTGTCCTCGTAACTGCCATCCACCAGCCGATTCGCGTAGGCGTCGGCCATTTGCAGTAGGAACGACCCGTCCTCGGCACTCATGGCCTGAATCAACCCGGTGGTGGCGTACTGGTAAGTCTGCGGCGAGTACATCAGCCCGTAGAGAGCCGACGCTGCCAACCCGCGCGTCAATGGCCGGTCGGGGTCAGAGGTCGGCAGCGGGTTAGTTTCCAAACCATCGAGCCACTGGCGCAGCTGCATTTTAGCGGTCGCCACGTCGCTAGAAAGTGGCAGCCGCTGCGCATCCGAACCACTTAAGACCTCACCCAACCAGTGTTCCACCACCGCTTCGAACCCCGCGGCCTGGCCCTTCGCAATATCGGTGATAGACGAGGACGGGTCCATCGCTCCGTCCAACACGAACCGTCCCACCCGGTCGGGGAAAGTATCGGCGTAAAGGGCCCCGATGAAAGTGCCGTAGGAAAATCCCACGTAGTCGAGTTTTTCCAAACCAAAGACAGCCCGGGCGATGTCGAAATCTTTCACCACCGAATCAGTGTCGATGTTCTTAGCCAGTCCTTCGCTGCGTTCCAAACACAGCGCCCCCATGGCCTTGGCTTGCGCTTCCACGTCCGCCACCGACTTCAACAACCCTGAAGCGCGGAACTTGTCGGTCTGTTCCGGGGTGAAACAGCGCACCGGGCTGGACAACCCCACGCCCCGCGGGTCCATCGCCACCAGGTCGTAGTGGTCGAGCACTTCCGGGGAGAACACTGAAGTCGCCATGTAATCCAGGGACGCGACGCTGCCACCGCCGGGCCCACCCGGGTTGAAGAACAGCAGCGGTTTGGTAGACTTCACCGGCCCGGTGCGGGCCAGCTGCAAGGTAATGGACTTTTCCTCCGGATCGTCATAATCCAAGGGCACATTCAGCACCGCGCAACTGTATTTGGGGTTCGCCAGCGGCGCCGACATGCGCACCACCAGCGACTCCTTAGCGCACGACTGCCACTTTACGTCCTGCTCGTAGAAGCGCTGCAGTTTCGCGTCAGGAGCCTGCGTGACGGTGGGTGCAACCGACGGGGCGGGAGGGTTCGCTGAATACTCACACCCCACCATCGTCACGGCGGCGCACAGCAGTGCGGTTGCAAACAGCATGGGACGCTGACGCATTAGCGGTCCTTCCTCAAACCATCGACCGACCTCAACGGTACCAAACGGGCCCACCCACTAACGGTTCGGCACTCCGGGGTCGCGAGTGGCAGCGACGATCGCCACCATCATGGCTTCCACCGCCAGCAGCGGGGTTACTGACCAGCGGATTCGTTGGCGCGCCACCTCCACCGCGGCAATCGCCCGCTCGGTGGCTTCCACTGGGGTGGAGTTCGCCATCACTTCGATGCTGCTCTCCAAATCCGCGTTAATGGCACTTACCTGGCCCCCCAGCTGCCGCACCAGCACGTCGCGGTAGAAGGCCAGCAAGTTGATTAAAATCAGGTCGAGGACGTCACGGTCGGCGCGCTCAAAACGGCGTTTAGCGTTCTCCCGCTCCTGGGTGACCTGGGACTTGAGTTGGCGCGGCACCTCACGCTCTGACTCGTAGCCGAGCTTCTTCACCAGTGCCAGCACCGCGGCTTCCACCAGTTCCGCGGTGGCGGAAGCGGGGGCGTCCTCCCCGGTGGCTACCTCGTCGCCGCGCCGAGAGAAATCCACCACCGCTTGGGCGGTGAACATCGCCCCACTGATATCGGAAGCGGAGAGGATGCGGGTGAGGATCTCCCGGTGGTTTTCACGCTTCACCGGGTTTTGCGCCAACCTGGCGGCCACCCCAATATGCGACTGACTGATCTGCGCGATCTGCGTAGCTTCCCCCATTTCGAGGGCGAACTCTGCCTCCAAATAGCGGGCCACGTCCGTCACCGGTGGGGTTTGTAAACGCACCTGCCGGCAGCGCGATCGGATGGTGGTGATCATGTCATCGGGGCTGGGTGCGCACAGTAGCCACACGGTGCGGGCGGGAGGTTCCTCAATGGCTTTCAACAACACGTTGGAGGTGCGCTCTTGCATGCGGTCCGCATCCTCCACTACGATCACCCGCCACTGCCCCTGGGTGGGAGCAGTTTGGGCGGCCTGCACCAGTTCGCGCACTTCCTCGATACTGATGATGATCTTGTCGGTTACCAAGTCGGTGACATCCCCGTGGGTGCGCGCCAAAGTGGTGCGGCACCCCTCGCATTGTCCGCACCCCACTTCGGGGCCGGTGCACTGCAAAGCCGCGGCGAACGCCCTCGCCAATGTGGACCGCCCCGACCCGGGAGGCCCGGTGATCAACCACGAGTGCGTCATGTTACGACCCGCACCCGACCCGGCGCCACTCCCCTGCCGGCTGGCACGTGCCTCCGTCGCGGCCTGACGCATGGCTTCCACCGCGCGCGGCTGCCCGATCACCGCATCCCACACGCTCACGGCTGCACTCCCCGCTGCGCTAGGTAAGCCTCCACCACCGGTGCCAGCACCACCTGGATGGCCTGCTGAACGTCCTCCACCGAGCCGGAGGCATCCACCACGTGGAACCGGTCGGGCCACTGCTTGGCCAACTCTAAATACTGACCGCGCACCCGTTCATGGAAAGCCAACGGCTCAGCCTCCAAACGGTCAAAATCCCCGCTGCGGCGCGCCAAAGCTGCCTGCGGTTCTAAATCCAACAGCACCGTCACGTCGGGGATCAGGCCCCCGGTGGCCCACAGGTTCAAGTCCGTGATCTCCCCCGTACCCAAGCTGCGGGCCGCCCCCTGGTACGCCACGGACGAGTCAAAATAACGGTCCTGCAGCACCACTTTGCCGGCCTTCAGTGCCGGGCGCACCACCGTGGCCACGTGGTAAGCCCGGTCCGCGGCGTACAGCAGTGCCTCGCAGCGTGGGTCAACGTCGTTGGGCCCGTGCATCACCAGTTGGCGCAACTGCTGCCCCAACTGGGTGCCACCGGGTTCGCGGGTGCGTACCAACTCCACCTCGCGGTCCACTAACCACTGCGCGGTGAGGGGCAGTTGCGTGGTTTTTCCACACGCGTCCCCACCTTCGAAAGTGATGAAAAGTCCCGGTGCGTTGCTGCCCTGCTGACGGTGTTCCAAAGCCATGGCCCTATCTTCCCACACAGGACGGACAACCTCATTCCCCCGGGTAGCGCATCCCCAACTGCGCGCGCACCGCATCCATCATGCCCATCACCGACAAGGTGTCCTCCCAAGGCATCACGTCGGACTGCGTCAAACCGGCGTTCACGCAGCGCGCCACCTCCGCCGCTTCATACTGCAATCCCCCAGGCACGTGCCCATCCCAGCTCCACGACTGCGCAACGCCCGCCACGTCCTCGCCCATTAAATCGGGCTCATAGCAAACGTTGATGCGGGTGGGACGGTAGAAATCGTCGCGCAACTCAATGCGCCCGCGCCGACAGTTCACGGTGGCGCCGGTGGCTGAACGCGCCCGCATGGAACACGTCGCCACCGCTAAAGCCCCCGGATAGGTCAGCGTCACCACGTCGGAATCATCCACGCCGTTGGGATTGACCAACCCCACGGCGTCCACCATCCCCGGGTCACCCAGCAGGGACTGGATGAAACTGAGCGGGTAGACCCCCAAATCCAGCAGCGCTCCCCCACCCAAATGGGGCTGCTCGAGGCGTTCGATCCCATCCAACAGCTGCCCGTGGTCAGCGTGGATGTGCACGATGTCCCCCAGGGCCCCGTGGCGCAAGGTTTCGCGCAGCACCAGTTGGTGGGGTAAGAAGCGCGTCCACATCGCTTCCATCGCGAACACCCCGTGCACGCGCGCTTCCATGAACACTTCCTCAGCTTCACGCCGATTCAGCGTGAACGCCTTTTCCACGAGGACGGGTTTGCCCGCTTGGATAGCGAGGATCGCGTGGTCGCGGTGGAAGGTATGCGGAGTGGCAATATAAACTGCCTCCACGTCGGGGCAGTGCACCAGTTCCTGGTAGGAGCCAAACGCCTGGTCGATACTGAAACGCTGGGCGAAAGCGCACGCCGTATCCAGGCTGCGTGAACCTACCGCCACGATGTTGCCGGTCGAATAGGCAGGGATTTGCTGGGCGAAAGCCGCTGCGATCCCCCCGGTGCCGATGATGCCCCATTTCAGGGCGGGGGCGCTCATCGGGTCGGGGATGGTGAAATGCGGGGCGATTTCCAGCACTGCTTGGGGCACGTCGTAGGTGACGGCGTCTTGCAGACCGGTGTCCATGGCGCAGCTCCTTACCTGGGGAAAGCTCTACGCCTAACCTATGTGCTAGCTCACACTATGGCAAGCGTTTTAATACCCTAGTGAATAAAACGCGCTCAACCCACCGGTGAAGGCGATAAACGCCAAGAATGCGATGCCGATCAACTGCCAGGCGAAAATCGCGCGCGCCCAGTTGCGCCGCGCCACCGAGGCGGTCCCCCCGAAGGCCACCACGATCAGGTAGATAAACCCAACTATGGGGATCATCGACACGAAGGTGGCCACCATCCATGAACCCACCGAATCTGCGGGTGCTGATACCGGCGGGTAGGCCTGGTACGGTGCGGGAGCCGGGGCCTGCCCGTAGGGGGCGGGCGGTGCGGCGGGTGACGGCGCGGCGGGCGGCGTGGCCGGTGACTGTGCCGGGCGGTGCGCCGGCGGCTGCGCAGACGGATTACTCATTACTTCCCCTTACGTGACTTCGCGGGAGCCTTACGCTTCGCGGGAGCTTTACGTTTGGCCGGCCCCTTAGCGCGCTTTTGCGCCAACAACTCAAAAGCCTGCTCCTGGGTGATGCCCTCCACCGTTTCGGTGCGCGGCACCGTGACGTTAGTGGTCCCATCCGTGATGTACGGGCCGAAGCGACCATCCTTAATGGTAACCGCCTTACCGGACACCGGATCGGCATCGAACTGGCGCAACGGGGGTTTGGCAGCGCGCCGCCCCCGCGTCTTCGGCTGCGCCAAAATCGCCAACGCCTGGTCCAAAGTGAGGGAGAAAATCTGCTCCTCCGACTCCAAAGAACGCGAATCCGAACCGCGCTTCAAATACGGACCAAAGCGACCATTCTGCGTGGTGATCACCTCACCCGACTCCGGGTCCTTACCAACCTCGCGCGGCAAAGACAACAACTGCAATGCCTGCTCCAACGTCACCGTCGCCGGTTCCATCGACTTGAACAGCGACGCAGTGGCGGGTTTGGTGCGCTTGGACTTCGGCAGGTCGTCCTCGCCCTCGATAATCTGCGTCACGTACGGACCGTAACGCCCATTCAGGACCTGGATTTCGCGTCCCGAGGACGGGTCCACTCCCAAAATACGGCCATCGTTTTCCGCCTCCACGAACAACTCTTTAGCGCGGGCCACGTCCAACTCATCGGGAGCCACGTCGGTGGGAACGTTAGCGCGTTTCCCGTCCTCGCGCTCCAAATACGGGCCAAACCGACCCACCCGCAAGGTCATGCCCTCACCCACGTCAATGGAGTTCACGGCGCGCGCATCAATCTCAGCCAAAGACTCCACTTCGTCACGCAGGCCCCGCCCCGTGGTGGACACCTGCGGCGCCGCATCGCCCTCGCCCAAATAGAAGGAACGCAGCCAAGCAGTGCGGTCCTGCTCGCCCGCCGCGATCCGGTCCAAGTCGTTTTCCATGGTGGCGGTGAAATCGTAATCCACCAAGTTCGACAGGTTCTCTTCCAGCAAGTTAGTCACCGAAAACGCCAACCACGACGGAACCAGAGCCTGGCCACGGCGCGACACGTAACCACGGTCCACAATCACCGAAATGGTGGCCGCATAGGTGGAGGGACGGCCAATGCCGCGCTCTTCCAACGCCTTCACCAAGGACGCTTCCGTGTAGCGCGGCGGGGGCGCCGTGTGGTGGCCCTCAGCGCGCGCCTCCTCCACCTGCAATGCCTGTCCCTCGGCGAGCTTAGGTAGGCGCTGCTCGCGTTCATCGCCCTTGCCGTAGCGCTCCGCGTCACGGCCTTCCTCATAGGCAGCTAAGAAACCACGATGCGTGATCACCGTGCCCGACGCGGTCGCCACCACCTGGTGATCCCCCGCCGCCAGCGGCTCCACCCCCGGCAAGTCACGCACCGACAACTCCACCTTCACGGTGTCGGTAGTGCCGGTCGCATCCGTCATCTGCGAAGCAATGGTGCGTTTCCAAATCAAGTCATACAGGGCGCGCTGAGCGCTGGACAACTCGCGCTCCACCTGCGCGGGAGTGCGGAAATAATCCCCCGCCGGGCGGATCGCTTCGTGCGCTTCCTGGGCTCCCTTGGCTTTCTTTTGATACACGCGAGGACGTTCCGGCACGCTGTCAGCCCCGAACAGTTCACGCGCCTGCGTGCGAGCCGACTGGATGGCTTCTTGGCTGAGGGCCGTGGAGTCAGTACGCATGTAGGTGATGTAACCGTTTTCGTACAGGGACTGGGCGGTGCGCATAGTGTCGCGCGCATTCCACCGCAGTTTCCGGCCCGCCTCCTGCTGCAGGGTGGAAGTGGTGAAAGGCGCAGCGGGGCGGCGCTTATACGGCTTATGTTCCACCGCTTGCACGCGCACCGAATCCCCATCGAGCTTCTCCAAAGCCTGCGTCAACGCTTGAGCAGCCGGGCCCTGCAGATGCACGGTGTCGGCCTTCTTCAACTCGCCCGCGTCGGTGAAATCCCGCCCCGAAGCGACCCGCCGCTCATCAATGGTGGCCACCGCAGCGGTGAACGGCTGGGTATCCTCCCCCGCCAAGTCCACCTCAATGTCCCAGTATTCGGCACTCACATGCGCCATGCGTTCGCGTTCACGATCCACCACCAGGCGGGTAGCGACTGACTGCACACGCCCGGCCGACAAACCGGGAGCTACCTTGCGCCACAGCACCGGGGAAACCTCGTAACCCACCAGGCGGTCCAAAATCCGGCGGGTTTCCTGGGCGTCCACCAAGTCCACGTCGATGTCACGAGTCTGCGCCAACGCCCTCGTGATGGCTTCCTTCGTGATTTCGTGGAACACCATGCGTTTGACCGGGATCTTCGGCTTCAACACCTGCAGCAGGTGCCAGGCAATGGCCTCACCTTCGCGGTCCTCATCCGTTGCCAGGTACAGTTCGTCAGCTTCTTTCAACGCCCGCCGCAAATCAGTGACACGTTTCTTCTTATCGGAACTGACCACATAGTAAGGGGTGAAGTCGTTCTCCACATCCACCGCGAAACGCCCCAACGGGCCCTTCTTCTTATCGGCCGGCAACTCCGAAGGCTGCGGCAAGTCACGGATGTGCCCCACGGAGGCTTCCACCGTGAAGTCAGGTCCCAAATAGTTCGCAATCGTCTTAGCTTTCGCTGGGGACTCCACGATGACGAGCTTTTGACCGGCCACGTTTCCTTCTTCCTAATAGCAAATCGCTGGTGTCTTGCCTAAGGTACACCTTCGCACACAAATGACAATATTTTCCACCCCTTAACTACGATGAACCGGCCACACCATCCCCGCCCGCAACAGCTGCTCCACCGGCGCACGCAAACCGGCCCACACGTCCTCAGCAGACGCATCGGTGAGCACCGCAATGGCCGCCACGATCTGCCCCACCGTCAACTCCCCATCGCACGCCCCCAAAAACCCGGCGCCCTCACTCGAAAGACGCAGGCGCTGACCGAACCCACCGCCCTGAGTGGCGATCACCAACTGCGGGTCCGCGTGGCCGGGCAAGTAGTGGCGTTCTTCGCGCACGTCCTCGGCCCGCACCAGCGTGTCCGCCCCGGACACTTCCCACCCGCTGGCGAGGACGTCCACCACGCTTTGCAAGTACTCCCCCGCTGCCGACGAGGACGTTTCGATCGCTTCGAAACAACGTGCCGGATGGAAACGCCCGCGGTGCTCACTGGTGGGCGGGGCGGCGAGCACCACCATCCCCATCCCGATACTGTCCACCCCGCGGGCAGAGAAATCCTCCAACCACGCCAACTCAGTGGACTCCGCACCCGTTCCCTGGCCGGCACTACTATCTTGCGACCACAGGCGCACGTACTCGGCGGGAGAAAGCTGGCGGCGCTGCACCACCCAAGCGGCCACGTCCCGGCCAGCCAACCACCGCTGCACGTGATTCGCCCACGCGGGGATGTCCGCCGGTTGGGGCGCGGCGGGAGCGGATTCCACCTCCCAGTTACCCATCACCACCGCGTGGCCCCCGGCAGCCAAATGGTCACACACCTGCCCCACCACCGTGGCGGTCAGCGCATCGCCTTCCATGTTCCCATCGCGATATTCCAACACCCCGCCCGCGCGAGCCGCCGCAGCGGTGATCACAAACGGCGGGTTCGACACGATCAAATCGAAAGTTTCCCCCGCCACCGGGCCACACAAATCCCCCTGCCGCACCTGCACCGCGACCCCATTCAAAGCCGCGTTAAAACGCGCAAACGCACAAGCCCGCGCCGAAATATCGGTCGCCACCACCCGTTTAGCGTGGGTCGCCAAATACAGGGCGAGGACGCCGCACCCCGTCCCCAAATCCAACGCCGAATCCACCGGCGCGGGCGGCGTGGCGAGAGCCAACGTGCGAGTGGCGCCGCCGACACCTAAAACGTGGTCCGGGGCGGGGCGCGCTCCCGCGAGCGCCCCCAAGTCGGAAGCCACCCACCAGTGATGCTCCGCGCCACCGATGGTGGCCGCGTGCGGCGCCAAATGCACCAGTGGGCGCAAATACTCCCCCACCAGTTGCGCCAACCCCAAGGCCACCAAGCCCGCCACCTGGGTGCGCGGTAAGGCGGCCGCCCAAGTCGTGGCCGGCAGGGACTGGCCCAAAATGAAGAACCGGATGAGAGCAGAAAGTGGGGTTTTCTCAGCCTGCTGGCAACGATGCAACAGGGGGACCCGGCGGTCCTGCTGCCAAGCGAGCGCCCCGTCCTCGCCCAAAAAATCCACCACCGCGTCAAACGTGAAACCCGCGTCCGCGAAGTCCGCGCGCAACGCCGCCAACCAAGTATCGTCAACCACTGGAACACTCATGGCACTAAGGTATCGCGCCCATCGACGCGCGCCAATGCGTTAAAAGCGGTATGTTGGCAATAGTGGTGGGCGCCGCCAAGACCGCGCCCAACTGCCGACGGCAAACACAAAATAGAGGAGTGAAAATGGCTGTCTACACCCTGCCAGAACTACCCTACGACTACGCGGCGCTGGAGCCGCACATCTCCGCGAAAATCATGGAGCTGCACCACGACAAGCACCACGCCACCTACGTTGACGGTGCCAACGCAGCCCTGGAAAAGCTCGAAGCCGCCCGCGAAAAAGACGACAACGCGGCCATCAACCTGTACATGAAGAACCTCGCGTTCAACCTCGGTGGCCACTCCAACCACAGCGTGTTTTGGAACAACATGAGCCCCGACGGTGGCGACAAGCCCGAAGGTGAAATCGCCGCCGCCATCGACGAATACTTCGGATCCTTCGACAAGTTTAAAGCCCAATTCACCGCCGTCGCCACCGGCATCCAAGGCTCCGGCTGGGCCATCCTCGCCTACGACACCATCGCTGGGCGCCTCAACCTGTTCCAACTGTTCGACCAGCAAGGCAACATCCCCGTGGGTGTGGTGCCGCTGCTGATGCTCGACATGTGGGAACACGCCTTCTACCTGGACTACCAAAACGTCAAGGCTGACTACGTCAAAGCCTGGTGGAACGTAGTCAACTGGGAAGACGTGGCGCAGCGACTCGACACCGCGCGCACCAAGTTCGGTGAGCTGATCGTCGCAAAGTAAACGACACAACCACTGCGGCCCCGCCTCCATCTGGAAGCGGGGCCGCAACTCACTGCCGTGAAGGGTGAGTGGTTAGTCGCGATACAGCGGAAGCACCACCCACAACGCGGCATAAGCCAACCACATCGGGCCGGGCAAAAACGCCAAAGCGATCACCGCTAGGCGAACCAAACCAGGGTCCCACCCGTAAGTAGCGGCAATGCCCCCACAAACACCACCTAAGTAACGGTCCGATGCGCTGCGATGCAAACGAGCTGCCATGGTGAAGCCTCCTAAACTCGACTACGCCCCCATCATTTCCTAGGCGGCGGCTGGGAACAATCAGGAGACACCCTGATTTTGCCCCTGAACCCTGAGAGGAAAATAAGGAACCAGTCAGGGCAACACCCAATAGCGAACCTGCCCGCACACTCCATAGGCTCTAAATCAAGCCCAAAAACACGGGAAAGGAGCCTGAAAAATGGAAAACAGTATCGCCCAACTCAGCCACGTCACAAAAATATACGGACAAAAGAACACCACCGTCACCGCCCTCGACAACGTCAGCGTCGACTTCCACGGCGGACAATTCACCGCCATCATGGGGCCCTCCGGGTCAGGGAAATCAACCCTGCTACACGCCCTCGCCGGCCTAGACTCCATCACCGACGGCCACGTCACCATCAAAGGCACCCGGATCTGGGACCTGAAAGACAAAGAACTCACCCGCTTCCGACGCGACCACATCGGCTTCATCTTCCAAGCCTTCAACCTCATCCCCACCCTCGATGCGCGCGCCAACATCGAACTACCCCTACGCCTCGCCGGCAAACGCGCCGACGCCACCTGGCTGAACCAAGTGGTCGACGCCCTCGCACTACGCGACCGGCTGGGACATAAACCCGCCGAACTCTCCGGCGGCCAACAACAACGCGTCGCCGTGGCCCGCGCCCTAGTGAGCCGCCCCGCCCTGCTGGTCGCCGACGAACCCACCGGGAACCTCGACTCCGCCGCCTCCGCCGAAGTACTCAGCCTACTGCGCCAAGCCGTGGACAAACTCGGGCAAACCGTGATCATGGTGACCCACGACCGGCACGCCGCCGAAATCGCCGACCGCGTGCTCATTGTCAAAGACGGGAAAATCACCCACGACCTCAACCACCCCACCGCAGACGAAATCGCGCAGGTGGCATAACCCATGAGACAACTACTGACCGCCAACGTGCGCACCCACTGGCAACGCTACCTCGCAACCTCCATCGCCATCGCCCTCGCCACCGCCTTCATCGTGGTGTGCTTCGGCATCGTAGGGGGAATGAAAAGCTCCATTGAACGAAACCTCGCGGAAGAAACCCGCGGCGCCGACATCGTGCTACGGCTAAAAGACGGAGGGGAAGACAACGTCAAAAACGCGCTGACCGTCCTCGAAAAAGATGACAAAATCAGTGCCGTCGCCCCGCGCGTTAGCATCTCAACCACCGTCAAACAAGGCAGCGCCAACAGCTACGGGCAGATGCGCACCTATCCGCAAGAGCCCTTCACCGCCCCCAGCCTGGAAAACGGTGTCGCGCCCACGCGCGCAGGAGAAGCCGCCATCATCAAACCCTTCGCCGACGCCATCCACGCCAAAGTTGGAAACACCGTCACCCTGGTGGGTTTAGAAGAACACACACTCGAGGTGAAAATAACCGGGATTGTCAAAGCCGGAGCGATGAGCTTCAACAGTGTTTACCTGACCGAAGCCGACCTGGCGAAATTCGGTTACGTGCCCTCCACCATCGTGGTTAAAAGTGGAGCCGGCGTACAGCACGTGAAAGAAACCCTGGGGGCCAACGCCAACAACTTCGAAATCGCCACACAAGCCGAAGACCTGGACCGGCGCGTGCAAGACATGACCGGAGGGGAAACCTCCATCATGCTGGTGCTGATGATCTTCCCCGCCATCGCCGCCATCACCGCCATCATCGTCATCTCCACCACCTTCCAAGTGATGCTCACCCAACGCCAACGCGAACTCGCGCTACTGCGCGCCATCGGAGCTGGACGAGACCAAGTCAAACGCCTAGTCGTACTCGAAACCCTCATCGTCGGTGTTGTTTCGGCGGCGTTCGGCACCGTCCTCGGACTGGGAGCCAGCGTGGCACTGAATGTGCGTACCGGGCTGAGCGATAACGCCCTAGAAGCCGTTGCCTCCGTTAGCGCGTTGCAACTGGTGGGAACTTTCCTGGTGGGGGTCGCCATCGCGTTGATCGCCGGATACGGGCCGGCGCGGCGCGCCTCCAACCTCAGCCCCATGCGGGCACTTACCGGCGAGGACGGGGCCACCGCTGAGACCAAACGCCACTGGGTGCGGGCCGGGCTGGGCACCATCAGCATCGGGCTGAGCGTAGCGCTGATCGCCTTCAGCCGCCACCAGATCCACAATGACGAAGGCACCCTCGGGTTCGCACTGGCATTCCTCGGCGGGCTACTGGGGTTCGCGGGAGCGCTGCTGCTACTGAGCTTCCTCGCGGCCCACTTCACCCAATGGCTAAGCCGCGTATTTGCCCACCAATCCGTCACCACCGCCCTCGCGGGAGAAAACACCTACCGCAACCCCGGGCGCACCGGAGCGACCATCACCGCGTTAGTGCTGGGGGTGACGCTGGTGACGATGATGCTGGTGGGCGCCACCTCCATGGAACACACCCTCAACCAAGGGTTAGTGCAATCCCGCCCCATTGACCTGGCAATTCAAACCTCCACCCCGATGAATGAAAAAGAAGTCGCTTCCCTCACCACAATGGAATACGTGGAAGCCGCCACCGCGGTGCAAGGCGTGGATTTGCAGGCGCAGGTGAGCGGTGAAGGGCAAACCCGCACCGAACCGGCCACCGTTTACCGCGACACTGACCTGGGGTCGGTAACGCACGCCCCGCTAGAAGCGTTGAGAGCCGACGAAATCGGCGTCAACGGATGGCTGTGGGTCGGAGACGACATGAAGGTGACGCTGCTGGTTGGGGAGCACAAATGGGAACTCAAACCCGTGGTCGCCAAAACCTCTGGCTACACCGTCAACCCGGAGGTCTTCGACCAAATCGCTGCGACTGTCAAAGCCCTCCCACAAGGCAACGAGGACGGTGCCGGCCCGGGGACCGGCAACCCCGCCCTCGGCACGCGCGCCGTGTACATGAAGTTCGCCGCCGACACGACCACCTCGCAAGCCAGCGAATTGACGCAAAAAGTCACCGAATTACTCCCCGGCGCGCAACAATCAGGCGGTGGGTTCGAACGACTATCCATGCTGTCGATGATCAACGCAGTGATGCTCGGCGCCCTGGCGATGCTGGCAGTGTCCGTGGTGGTGGCGCTAGTGGGGGTATCCAACACGCTGTCACTGTCGGTGGTTGAGCGGCAACGTGAAAACTCGCTGCTGCGGGCCATCGGGATGACGCGGGCCGGGATGCGCGCCATGCTGGTGATCGAAGCGCTCCTGCTGGCGATCGTGGCCCTCGCGCTCGGGTTCGCAATGGGGATCGGCTTCGGCTGGCTAGGGGTGATCTCCATGCCGATTTCCGACCTCGTCACTCCGTCGCTGCACGTGCCGTGGCTGGCGCTGCTGGGAGTCGCAGCAGTGACCGTGCTGGCAGCGGTGCTGGCCTCCGTGATGCCCGGGCGGCGCGCCGCGCGGTCCGCACCGGTGGAGGCACTGGCCCAGGCCTGAGCCCACAAAAGCGGCCGGGAGTCACCTTTGGTGCGAGGTGGCTCCCGGTTCTTTTCGTGGAGCCAGGGTGGTTTTGGGTCGCCCCCCTGTTTTGAGCCTCCCGCGCCGGCACGGAGCCACAGCGGTAGCGTTCCACGCCGCCGTGCCACGGGGCCTCCCGCGCGTGAGCACGGGCCGGTTCCGACTTATCCACAGGTGGCCAGCAGACGGTAGGCAACACCTGCAAAGCATGCCACCCTAGAGTCATGATCAACGTTCCCGGACAACTAAGCGACGAAGAAGTCACCAGCCGCGGAGCGCTCAGCGAAGCCGAAATCCTCGCCCTCACCGGGCTCATGCAACGCTTCGAGCGCTTCGGCCTCGAAGCTGCCAACAACCTCCCGCTAGTCGACGCCCTGCGACTCTCCCTAACCGTGGAACGCTACAGCCAAGCCATCGCCGAACGCCTCACCGCACTAGTTGACAAAACCCGCGCCACCCGGCCACTACGGATCTCCACCGCGGAACTACTCGCCCAACACAAAGGCCTCACCGCGCGCGAATGCAACGCCTACGTCCTCGCCGCACACCGCCACACCGCCCACCGCGACCTACACCGCGCCTACGCCCACAGCGACGTCAGTCAACGCTCACTGAACAAAGTCGCCCACGCCCTCGAAGATTTCGCCAACTACGTCGAACCGGAAGAACTCAACGAAATCGCCAAACGACTCACCCCCGCCGCCATGGGAACCGGCGCAGGACTAGGGGCCGCCATCCGGCGTGAACGCGACCGCATAGCCCCTGCCGACTCTGAACGCGCCGAACAAATCGCCAAAGAACAAGCCTGGGAAAAACGCCACCTAGTATTCAACCGCGGCAAATACGCCGTGAACGTACGCGGATCCATCCCCAACGAACTCGCCGAACCCATCATCGAAGCCATCATGAACCGCTCCCGAGCCATCCGCGCCCGGCAAATCAACTCAGGTGAACCCACCACCGCGAACCCAGCGCGCACCGCCGACGCACTCGCACAAATCTGCGCCGAAAAATGCGAAAACCTATCCCACATCCGGCGCCTCCTAGACCTGCGAGACGTGCCCGCCAACGCCACCCCCGCGATGATGCGTCAAGCCATTGTGCTGCGCTACCGCGGACAGTTCGACCTGCACCGAGAAGCAAGGTTAGTGTCCCCGCAACTGCGTGAAATCGTCCTCGCCCGTGACGGCGGGTGCATCTTCCAACCCTGCCACGAACACGCCGCCGCCTGCGAAATCCACCACGTCCTGCCCTGGAGGGAAGGTGGGATGACGAATGCCTCCAACCTGGTGGCACTGTGCCCCGCACATCACGCGGCTTTCAACCACGACGGCACCGACCCGAACCGTTACAAAATCATCTTCACCGGCGACGGGTACCCGCTGGTAGTACCACCGGAAAACCTTGACCCGCTGCGACGACCGCAAGCAAACGACCGCTTCAGCTTCGCCCTCCACCCCACTTACCACGCCGCCCACCCGACCGGCGCAAGGCTACCGAAAGCACCCACCCCGCAACTGGCCCCGCCCGCCCGGCCCCTGGCCCAAGCCGCCCCGCAACGGTCCAACCCGAGCAGCGGCAGGAAGAAAAAAGCCCGTTCGGCAACGGAAAGGCCACAGCCGGAGCGCATACAAATCCCCGGGTTCAAAATAAGCGTCCTGTTGGACGAAAACGGATCACCCCGCCCGCCCGAAGCCTACGACCCGAAATACACTCGCGAATACGCTGAGAAAATCGTTGCCTCGCACAAACGCACCCCGCCGGTCAAACGCCCCATCCGCAGAATGCAAATGGGTGCGCCAAGCAGCTACCGGTCCTACGGCAAACGCATCCACCTGCTCACCAAGCCGATCTTCCGCGGCCCACCGCGCATCATTCCCCACGAGGACGACGCGGCCCCCGGCTAGTCGCCCGCCCGTGGCACGACTGACCGTCACCCCGCTCGACAATGGTGGCGGCCAGCAGGCTGCGCGTTGCACGGTGGTTGGCATTTGGTTCGAATACTGTTGCCCGTCGTTCGGCGGGCTTTAGTGTATGCCGTGGATGGGGCCTCCCGCGAAGGCCACCGAGTTAGCTTTTCCGGGCCTCCCGCGAAGGCCACCGGGGGTACTTTGCCGAGCTTCCCGCGACCGCCAGCGTTGCGCTCCAGCTGCAGTATGAACTTTTGACCCTCTGGTCACCGTATATTCGGCAGGCTTTCCAGTGCTTGCCCGCCCCTGTGCTACACGCCCACTTTCCGCACCCACTTTCCCGCGCCAGCACAAGGAAAAGGCACAGTCACATCAATAAAATTTGTCCTCTAGTCCGCCGGCCGCCAGCCAATTAACTTAAACCATGACTTTTCCGCGCCACACCAGGCAACATCAGCCCTAAAAGCAACACCAAATGGCCTATAGGCCCCCGCCCCGCCCTCGTTCGGACAAAAAGTTTGGCCCGCCGAAGCGGGCCAAACAAAGGTTAGCGACGATTAGATCGCGGAAGCTTCAATCTTCCACACCTCGCGCGCGTAGTCGCGGATGGTGCGGTCAGAAGAGAAGCGACCAGAACGCACGATGTTGATCCAGCACTTGCGGGCCCAGTCCTCGCGGTTGGCGTAGTCTTCGGCCATCCGATCCCGGGCCTCGCGGTAGGCCGCGAAGTCGCCTAGGACGTAGTACACGTCGGCGTCTTCGTAGCCGTTGGAGTTCAGTAGCGACCAGCGCAGGTCGTGGAACATGCCCGAGCCGTTGTCATCCAAGGTGCCGTCAATGAAAGCATCCAGGACGCGCTTGAGGCCGGGGACGGTTTCGTACTGGTGGCGCGGGTCGTAGCCTTGGCGCAGCTGCGGTAGTTCTTCTTCCTTCGCGCCGAAAATGTAGGCGTTGTCATCGCCCACGGCGTCGAGGATTTCCACATTCGCACCATCCAGGGTGCCCAGCGTGAGGGCGCCGTTCATCATGAACTTCATGTTGGAAGTACCGGAAGCTTCCTTACCGGCGGTGGAAATCTGTTCGGACACGTCAGCCGCGGGGATGATCTTTTCGGCGGGCGATACGTTGTAGTTCTCAACGAATACGACCTTCAGCAGGCCGCGAATGCTTTCGTCGTTGTTGACTACGCGCGCCACTTCGTTAATGAGTTTGATGATGGCTTTGGCACGCACGTAGCCGGGGGCGGCTTTGGCGCCGAAGATGAACACGCGGGCGGGGACATCCAGTTTCGGGTTTTCTTTCAACCGGAAGTACAGATCCAGCACGTACATGATGTTCAGCAGTTGGCGTTTGTATTCGTGCAGTCGTTTGATTTGCACGTCGAAGATCGCGTCGGGGTCGATTTCGATGCCTTGACGGTCTTTGATCCACTTGGCGAAGTCAACTTTGTTGGCGTGTTTGATGTCGTTGAGGCGACGGTACACGTCCTCGTTGCCGGCGTTTTCGAAGCGGGCGAGGACGTCTAGGTCCTTAACCCACGCGTCAGAGCCGGTGACTTCGGTGAGGAGGGCGGACAGGCGCGGGTTGCACTGGTTGAGCCAGCGGCGCGGGGTGACGCCGTTAGTTTTGTTGTTGAATTTTTGGGGCCAGATCTCGTGCCACTCACCGAGGGTTTCACGTTTGATGATTTCGGTGTGCAGGGCGGCGACGCCGTTGATGGAGTAGGCCGCGTAGCAGGCGATCCACGCCATGTGAACCATGCCGTTGGAGACGGGCGCCATGTAGTTGATGCGTCCTTCGTCGAGGCCTTTTTCGGCCATTTCGGCGCGGAAGCGACGGTCGATTTCCCACACGATTTCCATCACGCGGGGGAAGAGCCGGTCAAAGATGGAGATTTCCCAAGTTTCGAGGGCTTCGGCGAGGACGGTGTGGTTGGTGTAGGCGAAGGTGGCGGCGACGATTTCCCAGGCTTCTTCCCATCCGAGGCCGTGTTCGTCCAGTAGGAGGCGCATCAGCTCGGGGATGGCGAGGACGGGGTGGGTGTCGTTTAGTTGCACGCAGTTGTATTCGGCGAAGTTGTCCAAAGTGCCGTGTTGGGCCACATGGTTTTCGACGATTTCTTGGAGGGAGGCGGAGACGAAGAAGTATTGTTGGCGGACCCGCAGGACTTTACCTTCGTAGGTGGTGTCGTTGGGGTAGAGGACGCGGGAGATGTCCATGGTGCGTTCGCGGTCGACGATGGCGTCGGTGAAGCGTTGGGAGTTGAACGCGTCGTAGTCGAACTCTTCCATGGGTTCGGCTTTCCACAGGCGTAGGGTGCCGACGTTGTCGGTGCGATACCCGGTGATGGCGATGTCGTAGGGGACGGCGCGCACGGTGAGGTCGGCGTAGTGCACGTGGCGTTGTTCTTCTTCGTGGCGGATGACGAAGGGGTAGCCTTCTTCCATCCAGGAGTCGGGGTGTTCGGTTTGGAATCCGTTGCTGAATTCTTGTTTGAACAGGCCGTAGCGGTAGAGGATGCCGTAGCCGACGACGGGTAGGTCTTGGGTGGCGCAGGAGTCGAGGAAGCACGCTGCCAGGCGGCCGAGGCCGCCGTTGCCGAGGGCGGCGTCGGGTTCTTGTTCGAGGATGTCGGCTAGTTCAACGCCGGCGTTTTTGGCGGCGGCTTTGGCTTCGTCGATGAGGTTGAGGTTGAGGAGGTTGTTCAGCAGGGCGCGGCCCATTAGGAACTCGGCGGAGAAGTAGTGTTGGCGCCGTCCTTTTTGGTATTTGCTGGTGGTGGCGTGCCAGTTGTCGGCGATGCGATCCACCACGGCGGCAGATAGGCCTTGCCATAGTTCCATACGGGTGGCTGCCTGTGGGGGGCGGCCGGATACAGCTCGGATCTGGGATTCAGTTGCCCGTTGGAATTCTTCGGTCATTCGTTTGTCCTTCTCCACGTTCCTTCTTTGCGCGCTCCCAGCGAGTTCTCGCGGGGGCGCACTAAACCGAATTTAGTTTAGGTGGTTTTGGCTAGGGACTCGAATATTGGGCTGCATTAGACCGGTTTTTTGGGGGTGAGATCGGTCGCACCCGTGTTTTTCCGAGGACGGTGCGCCCGGCTTGCGACCGCGGCGGGGGCGGTTTCCTACGCCCGGTGCCATTGCTGAGCTTCCCGCCTGGGTGGGGGCTAAGGCCCCCATGCGCGTGGATTCGGATTCGAATTGCTGAGTCTCCCGCGTGGGTGGGGAGGTGGATGGGGGAGCTTGAGGCTTTGGGGTCGCCACTAACCAGCCTTGGCTGAGGCTCCCGCGTGGGAGGGCGTGTTGCGCTAGTGCGTTAACGCGGGTTGCGTGGCTCTCGCGGGAGGTAGCTTAGGCGCTGGGCTCACTCAGGTGTTTTCCACCTCCCACGTCTCTCCCACGCGCTACATAGACGAATCCCCGGACCTCGACTTTTCGTTGAGTTTCCGGGGATTCAGTGAGCGGTAGCGGTGGTGGGTGGTTTCAGGACATCGTTCCGCCATGTCCCAAGACATCGCTCCCTCCACCTGGGTCGCACCCGATCCAGACCCTTTTTGCGACACGGC
Organism: Actinomycetes bacterium; assembly: GCA_023389315.1. Classification (GTDB taxonomy): domain Bacteria; phylum Actinomycetota; class Actinomycetes; order Actinomycetales; family Actinomycetaceae; genus Gleimia. The sequence continues at coordinate 20,263 of JAEWEQ010000021.1, forward strand.
AGCCAACCACAACCAGTGAGCTGCTTGCGTCGGGCGCACACCGCTACAGCCCGTCGAAACACCGCCTACTGACATGCTCCAGACCCTGGTGCTGCTCAGCGTCAAACGCCCTAATCCCGGCCTCCAAGAAGCAAAATCAGCCCCCACAACGCAAGATGATTACCCAGACATCCCAATGGAACTGGCGATAATGACAGGCAGGACAAGCTCATTGCTAATGCGAACTGGACTGCACAGATGCCACGTAAGACCACGCAAGGCTCCGAAACAACCCATAAAAGCGGAACGATGTCTTGAAACATACCCGCGCCAAAACAACGAAAAATCCCAGGACATCGAAGGAACGATGCCCTGGGACAACACAGAGCGGTAGCGGTGGGATTTGAACCCACGGTGGCTATGAACCACACAGCATTTCGAGTGCTGCACCTTCGGCCGCTCGGACACGCTACCAGGCTTGCTTTCGCGCGGCTACGCAAAAGCTGCCGTCTTATTGTACCTTATCGGTCCGGCCTCAACAATTACGGTGGGTCCGGTTCATTCGGGGATGAAGGCGCACGCTAGGTCGCTGGTGCCGGTTTCGTTCCCGCTGGCGATGAGGACTTGTTTGAATCCGTCGATGCGTACGGTGTTCCCGTCGTACCACACGGCTTCGTAGGCGGCGTTTAGTGGTTGTCCGCTGAGGAAACTGGTGGCGTTGGGGGACCCGGCTTGGGGGGCGAGTTGGATGGTTTCGGGTTTCAATCCGGAGTTCAGCAGGTTGGTGGTGGAGTTCAGGTCGGCGGCGCACATGCCACCCCATCCGCGCTTGTCGAGCCGCATGGGGTAATTTCCTTCGGCTCCGATGACGCGAGTGAAGTCGATGTTTTGGGCGCTGGAGCACGGGTCTATGCGTGATGGGAGGGTGCCGGTGATTTTGAAGCCTTGTTCGGCTGGTTCCACACTGGTGATGGTGCCCATGCATTTGCCTTGTTCGGCGACGTACCAGGGTAGTTGTTTGGGTTGTTTGGTGGCGGGGTCCCAGATCATCAGGTAGGAGCGGGTTTCTAGGCCGCCGCGGCTGGGGGCGTCGCTACTGATGTTGATGAAGGCGTCTAGGTAGCCGTCGCCGTTGGCGTCGGCGAACACGGGGGTGCCGGACAGTTGAATGGTGGAGTTTTCTCCGGTGCCGCGCCCGTTTTGTAGTTGCACGTTTTCAGCTTTGGTGCGTCCTCGTTGGAAGATCCAGGCGACGTCCAGTGGCGAGTTCGCGAAGTCCCATTTTTCGATGTCGTCCCACCCGTCGGGGTGTGCGGGTGTGGGCGTATGAGTGGCGGTGGCCGAGGGCGTGGCGCTGGGTGTGGGAGCAGAGGTGGCGGTGGCAACCGGGGTTGGCGCAGCTGGTTTTTCTCGCCCTTTCCAGAGCGTGGAATACCCTATGCCTGCACCTAAAAGCAATGCGATTGCGACCAGGACTGCGATCACCAGGGCGTGTTTATTTCCCGAGGACGTGGCGGGCTTTTCCTGTAGGGGCGCGCTTTGGTAGGTAGCTGGGGTGGCCAGGACGGTGGGGTGTTCTTCGGCTGGTTGCTGCGAAGATGGCGCGGCTTGGTAGTAGTATTGCCCACCTGCTTCACTAATAGGTTCAGTAGGGGGTTCAGCTGGGGTGAATTCTTGCGTGGGGTAGCTGGTTGGAGTGTCGTAGGTGGCGTCCTGAGCACTCTGCGGGGGAGCCACCGGTTCGGGGTCAACCACTTGCTCGGCCCCAGTTTCCGTAGCACTGCTGCCAA
>JAEWEQ010000085.1 GCA_023389315.1 Actinomycetes bacterium
GGCGGCCACAGCGGCAAACGCGGCATCAGCAGTGCCTGCAACGCGTGGTAGTAGTCCTGCAAACCAGGCAGCGAGGACTCAATCAGCTCATTGTTCTCACTCAAGGAACGGTTCCACGCGCCCGGCTCCGCGATGATGTACTCCTCGATGAAGTCAATCCAGGAGCGGTAGCAGTGGTCGTAGTGTTCCACTTCCCCTTCACTGGCCCCATCGTCCAGGCCGGCGCGGCGCAGCGCCACCGTCGCCGCCACCGCTTCCGCCGCCACCCACGCCATGTGTTTAGCTGCTACCGGTTCCCCATCGAAGTCCACGGTGTAAACAAACCCGGGGTTCCCGTTGCGGCGCCACCCGTCTACGCGGGCGCGCTCAAACATTTCCTGCGCCATCTCCAGCATCCAGTCCGGGCTGGTGCGGCCCAAAGTGCGGTTCGCCGCGCGCGCATGCAACGCCAGGCGCGCCCACTCCATCTGGTGCCCGATCACCACGCCAAACGGGTAGTGGTGGTCATCGCGCGAATGCTGGTAGTGCTCGGGCATGGGGCGCCAGTTCTCGTCGTAATGCTCCCCTAAACGCCAGTTGCGTTTACTCGCCTCGTCGTAGACGAAACGCAGGATCGAAGTGGCCCGGTCAATCCAAATCGGATCGTTCATCACTTCCGCGACCGCCAGGTACGCTTCCGTGGTGTGCATGTTGGAGTTCATACCCCGGTACGGCTGGCACTCCGAATAGTCGCGTGAGTACCGGTCCCGCACCCGGTCGACCTTCTCATCCCACCAGTGGCGCTCCTGGTCGTGGATCACTTCCTGCAACAGCTCGTGCGCGCCCGGCCGGTTCGCCGCCGTCCCCGACGCGGCCGCCAGCACCACGAACGCGGTCGCATACTGCCACTTCTCATCCCCGGTCGCTCCCGCTGGGACGCCGTGACCGTCCTCGTCAGGATGATGCTCAATGGCCTGGTACCAACCCCCGTATTCGGGGTCCATGAAGTATTTACGCAAGCACCGCAACCCGTGGTCGGCGTACTTGCGGGACCCGGGGATCCCCATCAAAGTAGCTAAACAAAAAGCGTGCGTGATGCGTCCCGTGGTCGCCAAGTCCACCGACCGGGAGGTGTCTACCGTCCCGTCGGGCAGGACGTAGCCGAACCCGGTTTCCACCATGGCTCGCCGTTCGGCGTGCACCAACGCTTGCATTTGGTGGCTGAGCCACCGATTGTGTTCAATCGAACTTAACCAACCCACTTGGGCCTCCTTGTCACGTTCACACCTGCGTGCACACTGACATAAATAACGCCCCTCCAGGCTATCGGTTTTTACCCTCCCATTGGGGGCGACTGACGCAGTTGTTAGCGAAACGCGCCCTACCCGATCCGGCGCGCAGCAAATCCTTAAAAATTGTCCCCACCATGTGGCAAAGTGGATATTGTTTCAAAAACGAGGACGATCGGCGCGGTCAGGGAACCAACGACGTTGCCCGCGCCCCGTCCTCGCAACCAATTCCAAGGGAGGATCATGGTTACACCGCGCCGCGCGCGCCGGCTCGCTACGGGGGCAGCGTTCGCCCTCGCCCTCACGCCCCTGGCACTACCCAACGCCAGTGCCGCCGAAGTGGAAATCACACCCATCGCCGCCATTCAAGGCACCGGGGACGCCACCCCGCTCGATGGTAAGGAAGTCACCACTCGTGGGGTGGTGACCGCCGCGTATCCCGAGGGCGGTTTCAACGGCTACTACCTGCAAACCCCGGGCACGGGTGGGACGGTTAAAACGGCGGACGCCTCCGACGCGGTTTTCGTATACCCCGGTAAAGGACAGCCGATCCCCCAGGTCGGCACGTGCGTGACCATCACGGCGACAGCCGGGGAATACAAGGGTCTGACCCAGCTTTCTAAAGTCACCCAAACGGTGGAGGAAGCTGACTGTGAGGCGGTGACCCCGTTCGAACTGGCGGCGCTGCCCGGCACTGACGCTGAGCGTGAACTTTTCGAAGGGATGCTGGTGGCACCCCAGGGTGCTTACACGGTGACCGACAACTACTCGCTGGGGCGCTACGGATCCTTGGGGTTGGCCTTTGGTGACACCGCGCTGATCCAACCCACCGACGTGGTGGCACCCGGGGAGGAAGCCGCCGCGTATGAAGCGCAGAACCTGCTGCGCGCCGTGACCCTCGATGATGGGTCGAACTGGGATTACTCCAAACGCAAGGAAGCGCAGAACTCTCCCCTGCCGTACCTGACTTTGGACACCCCGGTGCGAGTGGGGGCGCCGGTTTCCTTCACCGCGCCGGTGATTTTTGAGTACCGTTTCGATGGTTGGAACTTCCAGCCGCAAAGCCAGGTGGTGGGCCTGGAAGGTGCTCCCGCACAGTTCGCCAACACTCGCACTGCGGCGCCCGCTTCGGTGGGTGATGCTGACCTGCGGATCGCCACCTTCAACGTCCTTAACTACTTCACTTCCCTGGGGGAGAACGAGGAAGGCTGCAAGGGCTACCCCGACCGCGAAGGCAACCCCATCACCACTAACCGCTGCGACGTGCGCGGCGCCTACCGGGCGGAGGACTTCGCCCGCCAAGAAGCCAAGATTGTGGCCGCCATTAACGCCCTGGGCGCGGACGTAGTTTCCTTGGAAGAGATCGAAAACTCCGCCCGTTACGGCCAAGACCGCGACACCGCCCTCGCCGCCCTGGTGAAGGCCCTGAATGCGGATCTGGGCGAGGACGTGTGGGCGTTCGTCCCCTCCCCCGCTAGCGTCCCCAACAATGGGGACGCCATCCGCACCGCGTTCATTTACAAACCCGCGACCGTCACCGCGGTCGGTGAGTCCCTGATTTCCGCTGACCCGGTTTACGAGGGCGTGGCTCGCTCCCCGTTGGCGCAGCGCTTCACCCCGGTGGTGGGTGAAGGGGAAACCGGCACCGATTTCGTGGTGATCGTGAACCACTTCAAGTCGAAGGGCTCACAGCTGGACGGCGCCGGTAACGAGGATGCTTTCGACGGGCAGGGGCGCAACAACGCGGCGCGGGTTGCTCAAGCCCAGGCGTTGGCGGCGTTCGCGAGTGAGAACTTCGCGGAGCTGCCGGTGTTCATGGTTGGTGATTTCAACTCCTACACCAAGGAAGACCCGATGCGTGCGTTGGCTGATGCTGGGTACGTGACGCAGGAAACCCCGGGCGAGTACTCCTACATGTATTCGGGGCGGGTTGGTTCGCTGGACCACGTGGTTGCGAATGCGGCCGGTGAGGAGCTGCTGACCGGGTTGACGGTGTGGGAGATCAACGCTTTCGAGCCAGTGGCCTTGGAGTACTCCCGTTACAACGCCAACGTGACGAACTTGTACGGTGCTGATCCGTACCGGTCTTCGGACCACAACCCGGAGCTGTTCGGGGTGAAGGTGATTACGCGCGCTCCGGT
>JAEWEQ010000054.1 GCA_023389315.1 Actinomycetes bacterium
CGAGGGCGGTCAGCGCGTCGTCCTTATCAATGGGCGCGAATACCGCTTGCGGTACTACCCGGTAGTTTCCGGCATCGGTGGAGTATATTCCGCGCGCCAAAGTGGTGAAGTCCAGTTCCCCGCGGACTTTTCCACGCAATTTCGCCGCTAACTGTGCCATCACCGGGTCGGTGGGGGTGTTATTGTCGGGGTTTCCTGTGTATAGGCTGGCGAAGCTGCAGGAGTCAGGTTGGTCGTCGTTGGTCGCCCGGGGATGGTTCGTCATAACGATAGTTTGCCACGCGCTGGCGAGAGCGGGGGACACTCACCACGTTGTGGAAGTATCCCCATTTGGTGGTTTGCGTTCAGATTCGGCGCCGGTGGCTCCGCCCGCTATCGGGGGCGGTAAGTTCAGGGCAGCGGGCTATCGAACCGGCGGCTTGCTAAGGCGTAACAAGCAATGGAGGTTATGAGGAGCACGCCCCCCGTCAGCACAGTACCGACGGCCCCTAGGATCCCCAGAGAATAGGCAGTCTCGTTGAATTTTTGGGTTTCTTCCGCGCTCAGGTCGAGACTGGATGCAGACAGAGTAGGCAAAACGATCCACATAAACATTCCGACGGCGAACGCGATGCCGGCCAAGGTGTGAAGTATGCGCGCCACTATATGAACTCGCTGCAGCCAGACAGCCACCACCGATACCAGTGCGAGGACGCCAGCGACCGCGTACAGCACGAGGTACACCATCACCGCGCGATCAGACACGAAGCCCGACAGCAGGCCGGCGAAAACAAAGTAGGCGATGAGAACCGCGGCGGGGCAGGCTCCCAGCAAAATCACCGAATGCCGAGTGCGCATGATTCCTCTCCTTCACTTTTGTAACAAGGTTATCGGACAGATCGTATGGGTGCCGACCGAAATAACAAAGGCGCCTGGCCAGCATTCTCATGCCAGCCAGGCGCCTCGGTTAGCCTACGCAGCTAAGGACACGAACGTCCTCGCCGCTAAGGTACGACCACCAACTACTCGGCGTCTTCCATCACCACTGCGCGACCAGCCTCCAGACGGGCAACCGGCACACGGAACGGGGAGCAGGAAACGTAGTCCAGTCCGGTCTTGTGGAAGAAGTGGATGGAGTCCGGGTCGCCACCGTGCTCACCGCACACACCCAGCTTGATTTCGGGCTTGGTGGAGCGAGAACGCTGCACGCCTTCCTCCACCACGCGGCCCACGCCGTGCTGGTCGATGGTCTCGAACGGAGACACACCGAAGACGGATTCTTCGATGTACTTGGGGAAGAACACGCCCTCGACGTCGTCGCGGGAGAAGCCCCACACCGTTTGGGTCAGGTCGTTAGTGCCGAAGGAGAAGAAGTCTGATTCGCGAGCCAAGTCCTCCGCGGTCATGGCGGCGCGCGGCAACTCGATCATGGCGCCAATGTGGATGTCGATTTCCACCCCGGCCTTCTCCAGTTCCTCCGCCACGATCTTCTCAGCTTCCGCACGGATCAAGGCGAGTTCACGCACCGACCCAACCAGGGGAACCATGATCTCCGGCTGCGGATCCAGGCCTTCCTTCTTCAGGTCGCAAGCTGCCTGCACCAGGGCGCGTATCTGCAGATCGAACAAGCCCGGCAGGTAAATGCCCAGGCGCACGCCGCGCAACCCCAGCATCGGGTTGGCTTCGTGAATACGGCGCACCGCTTCCAGCATGGCTTCGTCAGCCTCATCAACCTTACCGTCGGTGGCCTTCGCGACCGCGACCTTCACCTCCAGGTCGGTGAGGCTGGGCAGGAACTCGTGCAGCGGCGGGTCGATCAAGCGCACCGTCATGGGCTTGCCGTCGAGCACGCGCAGCATCTGCGCGAAGTCGCCCTTCTGTAGTTCTTCGAGGGCGTCGAAGGCGCTCTGGCGCTCATCGGAGCCCGGCTCCGATAGGATCACACGCTCAATTAGGGCGCGGCGCGACCCCAGGAACATGTGCTCGGTACGACACAGCCCAATGCCCTCAGCACCGAACTCAAGGGCGCGTTCAGAGTCCTCCGGGGTGTCCGCATTGGCGCGTACCTGCAGACGACGTTTAGCGTCCGCATGCTGCAAAATACGGTCCACGGATTCCACCAGTTCACGCATCTGATCGTCGTCACCAGCAGCCGTGAGGCCCGCTTCCAGGCCCTTCGACAGGTAGGTGGTGACCACGGAGTCCACTACCGGCACGTCACCGATGAAGACTTCACCGGTAGTGCCGTCGATGGCGATAATGTCGCCGGCCTTGAGGACGCGATCTGCGCATGCCACGGTCTTGGCGTCCGCATCCACGCGCAACTGCTCAGCTCCCACCACGCAGGTCTTACCCATGCCGCGTGCTACTACCGCCGCGTGGGAGGTCTTACCACCGCGAGCGGTCAGCACGCCCTCGGCGGCAACCATGCCAGGCAGGTCTTCGGGGTTGGTTTCACGGCGCACCAGGATGCACTTGCGGCCAGCGGCAGCGGCGCCTTCGGCGTCCTCGTTGTTGAACACGATCTCACCTACCGCGGCGCCCGGGGAGGCAGCCATGGCGCGGGTGAACAGTTCCTTCTGCGCGGAGTCGTCGAACTGGGGGAACATCAGCTGGGTCAGCTGCGCACCGGTGACGCGCTCCAGAGCTTCATCCTTGGTGATGAGCTTTTCGTCCACCAGCTGGGTGGCGACGCGGAAGGCCGCCGCCGCGGTGCGCTTACCCACGCGGGTTTGCAGCATCCACAGTTTGCCGCGCTCGATGGTGAACTCAATGTCACACAGGTCCTGGTAGTGGGTCTCCAGCTTACGCATGATGCCGAGCAGTTCTTCGTAGGACTTCTCGTCGTGGTCCCCCAGGGTCGCCAGGGCTTCGGTGTTGCGGATACCGGCTACCACGTCCTCGCCCTGAGCGTTCATCAGGTAGTCGCCGTAGACGCCCGAGTGCCCGGTGGAGGGGTCGCGGGTGAAGCACACGCCGGTGCCGGAGGTATCCCCCATGTTGCCGAACACCATGGTCTGTACGTTCACCGCGGTGCCCAGGGATTCGCTGATGCGTTCGCGGCGGCGGTAGATCTTAGCGCGCTCGGTGTTCCAGGAGCGGAACACGGCCTCCACGCCCAGGTCCAGCTGTTCGCGCGGGTCCTGGGGGAAGTCGCGGCCGGTTTCTTCCTTCACGATCTGCTTGAAGGTCTCTACCAGGCCCTTGAGGTCCTCGGCGGTGAGTTCGTAGTCGTAGTGAACGCCCTTTTCTTCTTTCAGGGCGTCGAGGGCGTCGGAGAAGCCGTCACCTTCGATGCCGAGGACGGTCTTGCCGAACATTTGGATGAGGCGGCGGTAGGAGTCCCAAGCGAAGCGTTCGTCCTCGGCGATCTTCGCGAGGCCCTGGACGGATTCGTCGTTCAGGCCAATGTTGAGGACGGTTTCCATCATGCCGGGCATGGAGAACTTCGCGCCCGAACGTACCGATACCAGCAGCGGGTTTTCCGCGTCGCCAAGGCGACGACCAATGACGTCTTCCACACCCCGCAGGTGCTTGGTGACTTCGGTTGCCAGTTCCTCGGGTACTTCACCGCGCTTGAGGTATTCGCGGCAAGCGTCGGTGGTGATGGTGAACCCCGGGGGGACGGGCAGACCTAGTTTCGTCATTTCCGCGAGGTTGGCGCCTTTACCACCAAGGAGGTCTTTCATTTCCTTGTCGCCCTCGGAGAAATCGTAGACGTACTTGACCATTCGTTGGCCTCTACTTTCTGTTGTTCGGATTCGTTCCGCGTCAGTGCGGCGACTGCGCGCACACTGTGGCCCATCTTACCAAAAGTAGGCCCTATGACCTACCCATATACGATTCTGGGTTGTGCAAAACCCGCCGGTTTCACAGGGAGCTTCCCGCAGTTTCACGAGGACGGTGCGCAGCGTTGGCAGCAGCCAGGCCAGGTCCGAACCTGGCCGGTCCCAGCGCGGCGCCATCGGCACCGCGCCATTGCTGGCAGCGCCGCCTTCCCAAGCGGCAGGGCCGCTGCCGCGGCGCTACCTCAGTGATTGCCGTCGTTACAGGCCCCACCCTGTTTGAAACCGTCCTCGCCGCGTGCGCGCCAGTTCGGGTGGATCTGCCCCAAGCCACGCACCGGCAACTCCCACCCGTCATGCTGGGCGGTGGCGTGCGCGGTGAACCAGGTGCGCAGGGTTTCACTCAACTCCTCTTGCACTTGGGCATAACCCTCATCGCCCGCCAAGTTCTGCCGCTCCTCGGGGTCGTTTTCCAGGTCGTACAGTTCGGTCGGACCTTCGAAACGCTGCACCAGTTTCCACTGGCCGGAACGAATCATGCGGCCCCCACCGTACTCGTCAAACACCCCCACCGGGTCGTCACTGCCACGGTATTTGCCCGCTTCCAGCAGGGAATGGCCGGCGCGTTTAGGATCGGCCGGGGGCGTGGCTCCGGCGATGTCGCAAATGGTGGGGAAGAAACTGGTGGCCGAAATGTGGTCATCGACTTGTGCGGGCAAGTCGATTTGGTCGCGCAGTGCGTCGGGCACATCAATGACGAAGGGCACGCGGACGGAGTTTTCAAAGAAGTTCAGCGGCCAAGTGCCGTTACCTTTACCCCAAATCCCGTGGTGGCCGCAGGAAAAACCGTTATCAGCCATGTAAATCAACACGGTGTTATCGCTCATGCCTCGCTCTTCCAAGGCTTCCCGCACGCGACCAATTAGGCGGTCCACGCCGGTAAGAGAGGCGCAGTAACCGGTCAGCGGAGTGATGGGATCAGCGAAAGCGTAAGCGAAGTGCTTCGAGCGGGGCTCCACCCACGGGTGGGGTTCCTCGCGTGGCACGGAGGGGAAGTCACAGTCGGCGTAGACCTCTAGCAGGTCATCGGGGTGGTTGTCCGCGTCCCACGGGTCGTGAGGCGCGGTTGTGGCGACGTGGAGGAAGAAGGGGGCGTCACTGACGTAGTTGCGGATGAAATCCACTGCGCGGGAGGCCACCGCGTCGGTGAAGTACTCCGGTTCGGTGGTGGGTTGACCGTCCTCGTCCCAAATGGGTGCGTTGTAGTAGGGCCCTCCCCCGTACTGGTGGGCGTACCAGGACACGTAACCGGGGGCGGGCTCACTGGAGTCACCCACGTGCCATTTCCCGGTCAGGGCACACTGGTAGCCAGCCCCCGCCAGCACCGCCGGCAAAGTAGTGACGTCGTCCAGGTAAATGTCGGGTTTGGCCTGCGGGTGGCGAGTGCCGATCAGCCAGTCTTGCACGCCGTGAGCTGAGGGCATCCGCCCGGTCAGCAGCGAAGCCCGCGCCGGTGAACACACCGGGGAGGCGCAGTAGAAGTTGTTAAACACGGTGCCGTGGTCAGCCATCTGCTGCAGTTGCGGCATCTGCAACTCCGGCATCAGCCAGGGCACCGCCCAGGGGCCTTGATCGTCGGTGAGTATGAAAACAATGTTCGGGCGGCTGTGTTTCACCGTTGCCTCCTTAATTGGGGTGCCAAGTGCCCGCACCGTTGGGGTTGTCGCGGCGGCACTGTCCTCTTCCACGATATACCCGTCGCCGCGCTTAAGCTACGACGTTTTCTAGGAACCAGCGGTGAATGGTGTCCCCGTCCAGTTCGGGGTGGAACGCCAGTGCCACTTGGTTGCCATAGCGTACCGCCACGTCCTTGCCGTCCACCGTCGCGAGGACGTCCACGCCCTCGCCAATTTCGGCAGCGTAGGGGGCGCGGATGAAGGTGGCTTCGACGCTGCCCAGCCCCGCGAACTCGGTATGAGTTTTGAAGCTACCCAGTTGGCGCCCGTAGGCGTTGCGCTCCACCGTCACCGGCATGGTGGCGAAGGTCGGGTACTGGGCGGTGAACTGCGCGTGGCGCGCGGGCACCCCGGAGCCTTGTCCTTCGCGCACGTCCTCGGCCAGCAAAATCATGCCCGCACAGGTCGCGAGGACGGGAGTGCCAGCTTCGATTTGTTCGCGCAGCGGCTGGTAAACCCCTAAGTCGTGCAGAAGTTTGCGTTGCGCGGTGGATTCGCCGCCGGGCAGCACCAGGGCATCGAAGTCCTCCAGGTTGCTGGCTTGGCGGATTTCGATTACTTCGCATCCCAGGTCGCGCAGCAGGCGGGTGTGTTCAGCGAAGGCACCTTGCACGGCGAGGACGCCGACGGTGGGTTGGTTGGTTTGCGTCATAGTCAGTCAGGTGGTTCCTAAAGTGGGGGTTCCTAAAGCGGTGGCTTATAAAGCCGAGGTTCCTAAAGCGGGGGTTCCTAAAGCGGGGGGCTAAAAGTTCGAGCAGGCCCATCCGTTCCGCTGGGCGCGGAGGTCGGCGGAGCCTGCTCGAGGTGGATCATTACTGGCCGCGTTCAGCCATCAGGACCGCGATTTCGCTGGGGTTGATACCCACCATCGCTTCACCCAGGCCGGTAGAAACTTCCGCCAGCAGCTTGGCGTCGGTGTAGTTGGTGACGGCCGCGACGATAGCCTTGGCGCGTTTAGCGGGGTCACCGGACTTGAAGATACCGGAGCCGACGAATACGCCCTCGGCCCCCAACTGCATCATGAGGGCAGCGTCAGCGGGAGTGGCAACGCCGCCGGCAGCGAAGTTAACCACCGGGAGTTTACCTTCGCGGTGAACTTCCAACACCAGTTCGTAGGGCACCTGCAGTTGCTTGGCGGCTTCGAACAGTTCGTCCTCGCGCATGGAAACCAGGCTTTGGATCTGGGCCTGCATTTTACGCATGTGGGTGACGGCTTGGACCACGTCCCCGGTGCCGGGCTCACCCTTGGTGCGAATCATGGTGGCGCCTTCTTGGATGCGGCGCAGGGCTTCACCCAGGTCTTTGGCGCCGCACACGAACGGCACGTTGAACTTGGTTTTGTCGATGTGGTAGACGTCGTCGGCGGGGCTGAGTACTTCGGATTCGTCGATGTAGTCGATCTCGATGGCTTCCAGCAGCTGGGCTTCCACGAAGTGGCCGATGCGGCACTTGGCCATCACCGGGATGGATACGGCCTCTTGAATGCCTTTGATCATGCCCGGGTCTGACATACGGGAGATCCCTCCGGCGGCGCGAATGTCCGCGGGGATGCGTTCTAGGGCCATGACGGCGCAGGCGCCAGCTTCTTGGGCGATCTCAGCCTGTTCGGGGGTGGTGACGTCCATGATGACGCCGCCCTTGAGCATTTGCGCCAGTTGGCGGTTGAGGGCTACGCGGTCGGCGGGAGAAGTCGTTTCAGTCATGGTGATCCTGTTCCCTATTTGCGGTGTTTGTGCTTTTACTAGAAAGCCTACCACCGGGTGCAAAATCGCCAACGCGCCGTCCAGTCATTGACCGGAGCACCGTCCTCGTACCACATGAATAACAAGTGACTTGTTTCACGTTCTTAACGGTCCTACGATTGGAATATGACAGCACAAATACAGCATCAAGAGTCGGCAACCTCTCGCCGCTACCAACATAAGATCTCAACTCTGGCCGGGGCTGGCATGTTTATTGACGGCTTCGACGTGTCGGTCATTGCGGTGGCACTGCCGGGCTTGAAACACGCGTGGGGCATCACTTCCCCACTGATCTCAGGCATCATCGCTTCGTCCGTCGTAGTGGGCATGTTCTTCGGAATGATGTACGGGGGCCTGCTGGTAGATAAGTTCGGACGCCGAAAAATGTACATGTTCGACCTGGTCGGCTTCGTCGTTTTCGCAGTCCTGGCGGCACTGACGCAAAACGTGTGGCAGCTTATCTTCACCCGCTTCGCCCTGGGTCTATTTATCGGCGCAGACTATCCGATTTCGTCTTCCATGACGGCTGAGTTCACTGCCCCGTGGCGGCGTGGACGCATGATCATCTTCATGTCCCTGCTGTGGCAGTTGGGTTCCTTCACCGCCTACCTGTCTGGCATTGCGCTTTTTGATGCTGGCGATAACGCCTGGCGCTGGATGCTTTTCCTGGGCGCCATCATCGCCGCTGTTGTGATCGTACTTCGCCACTCAGTTCCGGAATCTCCCCGCTGGCTTCGCGCGCAAGGTCGCGGCAAAGAAGCTGACGCGATCGAGGACGAGGTGCGTCGCAACTACGACTTCGAGATGGCCACCTCTGACACCAAAGCGCAGGCGAAAGGCCGCTGGATTGATTTGTTCTCTCCCCAATCGCTACGCGCCACCATCTTCTGTTCGATGTTCTGGTTTGCCTTCGGTGTCTCCTTCTATGGCATCCAGATGTATACACCCACCATTCTGGGCCCCTTTACCGAGGGTCGCCCACACTTGGCGTTCCTAGGTGCTGCTCTGATCGCGTTCCTTGGCGTGGTTGGCGCTGGCTTGGGCATGGTGACGGTTGAGAAGTTTGGACGCCGCAAACAAATCATTGTTTGCTTTGCCATCATGATCGCCGCGCTGGTGACCCTGGCACTGTGGGTTAATCCCCCACTCGTTCCACTAATCGCACTGCTTTCCCTCACGATTCTGGCGGCTAACCTGGGTCCGGGCGTCTTGAACATGGTCTATCCCAATGAAATGTTCCCCACCCGCCTACGCGGCACCGGCGTTGGATTTGCCGGTTCGTTCTCGCGCATCGGCTCGATCCTGGGCGTGCTAGTCTTCCCGCTGCTTGTTGATCGTTGGGGAATGAACAACGCAACTTGGTTGTTCGCCGGCGTAGCTATCGTAGGCATCATCGTTTCCTACCTCTTGGCGCCTGAAACCAAGGGGCGTTCCATCGCCGAGGTCGATCAGCTGGCCGATAACGGTTGGCGCGATAAGTTCGGAAATCGCGTGTTCTACGGGACCTACGACGATCCGAATGCTCGAGTCTAACGGTCTGGGGGTGAGGTTCTAGGTTCCTCACCCCCAGTCATTTCGCCCTCCACCGCCATTCCATCCATTAGTTTCATCGATACCCTCGGGAGTCTTCTGTGGATAATTTCTTCGCCACCACCACCGACGATGCCGCGGTTCAAGCTGGCCAGCTGCATTCGTATCTCCTGCCAAGTTTGCAGACCAAAACCGCATTGGCTGCTTATCTGGCGCCGCTTGGCCAGTTCGACTATTTAGCTCCTCAGCCGAGGGAGGCTCTCCATCTAACTGTCACGCGCTTCAAACAGGCTTCGACGGACTCGTTACCTGCAGCCATTGAGCAGTTGACCTCAGCTGCAGAAATCACCGCTCTGCCAGCTTTGCGCGGCACTTGGCAGGCACCGATTTGTGAGAATTCCTCGGTCATTATGCGCTGTACTCTGCCCGGTTTCGCTCAACTGTGCGAGGCTTCCGAGCGAGCTGCGAAGCGGGTACTGGGAGCGGACGCAGTGTGCTACCCCCGCCCCTACACTTCGCACCTGACCCTAGCGTATGGAGTATCCAGCGGTCCCGATGAGCCAGTTTTGGAATCCTTAGAAAATGTTAAAGCTGGCCTTGCCGAGGACGTTTCAGCAGATGAACTTTTCACCTCCTTAGCTTGGTGTATGGTGAAACAGAATCCACTTGCGGGCACCTATACTTTCCAGGTCCTCGGGGTCACGGAGTTTGCCCGCTAACAACGTAGTTTTAGGGAATTACGATGTTCTCCTCTCCCCTCTCCTGCGCTTCAATTTCGCTTCGCAAACGACTCATTCCGGTAGCGGCAGTTACCGCCGCCCTCGCGCTCACAGGATGTGCCAGCCAAAACGAGCCGGCCGCGACAACGGCCCCCACGTCCTCGCAAGTCACTGCCGAGGCCTCCCCCACTGCCGCACCGACGCCCACTCTCGAGGCACTCGACGTGGATGGAATCTACGCGGATTTGGCGCGCGAGCTAATCGAAAACCCCGAGCAGCTATACACCTATTACGCCGCCTACTACCAGCAGCGCGAGGGCAAAGAGTACCGTCTGGATGGCAGCACATCGGACGGTGGGGGCTACGCTTATCCAATCGTCTCGACGCGATCGGGCGCCGGTACCTGGCGGTTTTGGCGTGACGCCCCCAAGGAGCAATGGGGGCAGCTGATGACCTACCACTGGGTTGAGCCCGGTCCGGAGGAGCAAAAGGTTCTGATCATTACTTTCCCTGAAAATATTTCCGAAGCCAGCAATTACGGGGCCGGTGCCGGGCATCCTCTCCAAGCCTGGTTCGCCATTGACCGGGAAGCTAAGAAACCTTACATGTTGCGCGTGAGCATGACCGATCCTGCCATCATTGACGGACACCTGGTTTACACGGAGATGATTGGCTCTGGCGGCAGCGGCGCACTAATGGAAGAGTTCACCTACGCTGAGGACTCAGGTCGTTTCACTTCCACTATCAATGAGGTTCCAGTCGAGCAAGCTCCGGGCGGGAACTTACTTGAAATTAGATGGACCACCTCAACTGGTAGCGAAGTGAGCTTTGGGCAAATCCGGGAGGAGGGGATGCACAGCGGGTCTGCCTTATCTGAGCTGGCGAAGTAGTCACCCGCAGCAGGTTACTTACTCCCCCGCCACCAGTACTGCCCGGAGTAGTCGGTATCTTCTTCGGCGAGGGCGGGGCGTGCCCATCCAGGTAGGCTTCGGCTTCTTCGGCGATCGCTTCGGTGAAGTAGCGTGGTTCGGTGGTGGGGTTACCGTCCTCGTCCCAAATGGGGGCGTGGTAGTAGGGGCCACCACCGAAACGGTGCGCGAACCAGTGGTTGAAACCGGGGGCGAGAGTTTGTGAGTCCCCCACGTGCCACTTGCCGATCATGGCGCAGTCGTATCCTCCGCTGGCGAGCACTTGGGGGAAGGTTAGTTGCGATTCAAGGAAAGTGTCTGGGTAGGCGCGCGGATGGTTGGTGCCGGTGAGGAAGTCGTGTACCCCGTGGGCGGAGGGCATCCTTCCGGTCAGCAGGGACGCCTTCGCCGGGGAACACACCGGGGAGGCACAGTAGAAGGAGTCGAAACGGGTTCCTTCTTGTGCGAGTTTCGCCAGCTGCGGCATGTGTAGCTTAGGCATGTTCCACGGAACTGCCCACGGTCCTTGGTCATCGGTACTGCCCACGGTCCTTGGTCATCGGTGACGATGAAAACCACGTTTGGTTGAATGCCTGAGCCTATCTACCTATTCCATCCCTGCCCGCGGTATTAGCTTTCACTAGAACTAACGCGTGTGAATAGCGGGAAATACAATAGTTGTCGTTGTACCCCATTTCACCCCGGCGTTAAGGAAGACCATGGGCACTTTTCCCTTGAAAGAAGAAGAATATTGGTGGGGAGGAACCATCGATGTGGGTGCAATTGCCCCCTATCGTGATACGGCATTCCGAAGGAACCTGGCTGACCCAGGAAAACTCGCCGACGGGCAACCGTTCAGTTCCAGCCAAAGTGCCCCGATCTTGGTATCAACGCAGGGACGGACTGTAACTAGCGCCGAACCATTCGCGTATTCATTCAACTCCGCAGGTATGGAGGTAGAAGATATCGCTGAGTTAGCGCATCCCGGTGACAACTTGGCGCAGGCGTACCGAGCCGCTATGCGCGAGCACTTCCCTCCTTCGGGTTCTCACCCGGCGTTGGATTTGATGGAAAATCCGCAGTACAACACCTGGATTGAGATGCCCTACGTCCCCACCCAGGAAAACGTGCTGGCATACGTGGATTCGATCCTCGAGGCCGGTCTGCCACCGGGCGTGCTGTTCATTGACGATAACTGGGCACCCGATTACGGGGATTGGGTTTTTGACTCCCGTCGTTTCCCCGATCCCAAGCAGATGCTGGCCCAACTGCATGAGCGTGGATTCTGTGTGGTGCTGTGGCTGGTTCCCTTCATCAGCCCTGACTCCGCGCAGTTCCGCGAGCTTGAACGTGCCGGCTTCCTGCTGCGCAACGAGGACGGTGACACCGCTATCCGCCGCTGGTGGAACGGATTCTCCGCCGTCCTAGACATCACCAACCCGCAAGCCGCCAAGTGGCTGCGCGATCGGCTCGATGCCTTGATGGAACTCGGTGTTGACGGTTTCAAGTACGATGCCGGCGACGTTGGTTTCTACCGTCCGGGGGACCAAAGCTACGCGGGTGCCAGCCCGGTGGAGCACTGCCAGGCGTGGGCCGAGTTTGGCCTAGCCACACCCTTTAATGAGTACCGAGCTTGTTGGAAACTCGGTGGCCAAGCATTGGGTCAGCGGCTGCGCGACAAGCCCGCCGAGTGGGGGCCAGTTGGCATTGAATCCCTGGTGCCGGAGGTATTGGGACAGGCCATGATCGGCCATTTCTATACCTGCCCCGACATGATCGGTGGGGGCGAAGTCTCTTCCTGCTCCGCCCAGTCCAGTATTGATCAGGAGTTCGTGGTGCGCTACGCCCAGGTGGCTGCTTTGATGCCGATGATGCAGTTCTCCATGAACCCCGCACGCATTCTCGATGCTGAACATCTGCAGATAGTGCGCGACCTACTAAAGCTACGCGCCCAGTTCACGCCGCTCATCTTGGATCTAGCTAAGCAAGCGTCACAGACCGGCGAGCCGATCATACGCCCCATGGCGTTCCACTGCACCGACCCGCAAGCAGCCCCGGTCAACGACCAGTTTTTCCTCGGTCCTGATGTAGTTGTAGCCCCCCAGGTCAAACCGGGAGCCACCTCTCGTCGGGTTTTCTTACCGGCTGGCAGCTGGGTTAGTGACAGCGACGAAACCGTGGAGGTTTCCGGCTCTAACCAAGGTGGCATGGCTGACAGCGGCGAATGGATCGAGGTAGATACCCCACTTGCGCGGCTACCGTACTTCCGTCGCCAACGTTAAAGCTCCAAACACAAACTAGCTGCGAGCGCGAACAGCTTTCCGGTGGTTGGCGACCAAATCGCGCGCGACCCGCGCCAACCCCAGCAAGCGCCGGCAACCCCGCGGCGCAAACAAGAGATTGGCCGTTGGGAGGAGAACATCCCAACGGCCAATCGCCCATATGTCGCTTCTGGGCTTACTCTCACCTCACGCCATCGAGATTTTCACCAGAGTCAACGTAGCGTTGCGGTTCATCGCGCCTCCAAGTGGGATGCAGCTGCCCGAACCCGGTGACCGGCTGGTCGTAGCCGCGGTGCTGCTTGGTTTCGTGCGCCTCGAACCACTCCCGCAAGGTGGCGCAAAGCTCTGCCCGCACACTTGCTAACTCCTCTACCTGAGCTAAGTTCTCCCTCTCCTGCGGGTCTTGCACCAGGTTGTAAAGTTCGGTGGGGCCGTCGAAGCGCTCCACGTATTTCCACTCTTCCGTGCGCACCATCCGCCCGCCACCGTACTCGTCATAGACCACTACTGGCCCAGATTCCCACTGCCCGTCACGCAACAAGGGCGCGAACGACTTCCCGGCGCGCAACGGGTCAGCTGGCAGCGGCACGCCCGCCAACTCGCACACCGTGGGGAAGAAGGAAACCGCGGAGATGTGATCGTAAACTTTACGTGGCGACGCCTGCTGCGCAAGCTTTGGCGGCAGGTAGACCACGAAGGGAACCTTAATGGAGTTTTCCCAGAAGTTGAGCGGGAAAGTCCCGTTTCCCTTGCCCCACACTCCGTGGTGTCCGCAGGAAAACCCGTTGTCAGCCATAAAAAAGATAATGGTGTTGTCCGCCAAGTTCTTCTGCTCGAGGGCGTCCCTGACCTTCCCGATTAAACGATCCACCCCGGTGAGGGAGGCACAGTACCCGCGCAAACTCGTCTCCGGATCAGCGAAGGCATGTTCGAAGTCAGCTTTGCGCGGTTGCGTCCAAGGATGGCGAGGTTCGCGCGGCACGGAGGGGAACTGGCAGTCCTCATAGAGGGCCAGAAGATCGTCAGGGTGTTCTTCACTCCCCCACGGGTCGTGTGGAGCGGTGGTCGCCACCTGCAAGTAGAACGGTGTGTCCGGGTCCTGCTGGTTGATGAACTCCACCGCGTGGTCACTCACCGCGTCGGTGAAGTACTGCGGTTCGTCTGTTTCCTCCCCGTCCTCCCAAATCGGCGCATCGTAGTACGGGCCACCCCCGTACCGGTGGGCGTACCAGTAGGAAAATCCGGGAGCTGGTTCCCGAGCGTCCCCCACATGCCACTTGCCACTCAGCCCACAGCGGTATCCACTGCCGGCGAGGGCTGCGGGCAGGGTGAGGACTTCATCTAAGTACCGGTCGGGGTAGGCCTGCGGGGCGCGAGTACCCACTAACCAGTCGTGGATACCGTGGGCGGACGGCATCCGCCCCGTAAGCAGGGATCCGCGTGCCGGGGAGCAAACCGGCGAAGCGCAGTAGAAGTTATCGAAGATAGTTCCCTGCGCCGCCAGTTCACCCAGGTTCGGCATGACCAGTTCCGGCATTTTCCACGGCACCGCCCACGGGCCCTGGTCATCGGTGAGGATGAAGACGAAGTTTGGTAGTTTTCCACTCATTGCTTCACCGCCCCAGCGGAGATCCCGTCGGTAAAGAACCGCTGACCGTACAGGAAGATCAGCACGATGGGGATGGTCATGAGCAGTACCGCCGCCATCAGCAGGTTCCACTGCGTGGAGTTCTCCTGATAGAACACTGCCAAACCAAGCTGCAAGGTACGCATCTCGTTGGATTTAACGGTCACCAACGGCCACAGGAAGTCGTTCCACGCACTTTGGAACGCCAAGACCGTGACCACGGAAACTGCCGGCAACGCTAGGGGGGTGTAAATCTGAGCGAAGATGCGGAACTCACCGGCCCCATCCACGCGCGCCGATTGCCCCAACTCATCGGGCAGATCCAGGTAGAACTGCCGCATGAGGAAAATCCCCAGGGCGGATGCCAAGTGCGGCAAGATCATCGCGGTGTAAGTGTCCAGCAGACCCGCTCCACCGGACCCGAAGATGTCGTTTCCCCCCACCAATGGAATGTGGGTGAGGATAACGAACAGGGGAACCATGATCACTTCCGGGGGGATCACCAGCAGCGCGATGAGCCCGAACATGATGTACTGACTGCCGCGGATCGGCATTTTCGCGAGGGCGTACCCAGCCATACATGACAAGATCACCTGGCAAACGGTGGATATCAAGGTCACGATGGTGGAGTTTAGGAAGAACAGCGGGAAGTCAGATGCTTGCATTGACTCCGCGAAGTTCGACCACGCTAGGTACGAAGGCATTCCGGTAGCCGTGTTCTCACCCTTAGGTGTGAGAGCCACCAGGATGATGTAGAGCATCGGAATCAAGTACAACGCGGTGACAACCAGGGCCAACAGGTGCAAGGTTGAGGAGCGCGCGAATTTTCGAGCGGAGAATTGTTGCTTCATTTCACGGCCTCCTTTTGCGCTACGCTCGCGCCTGCCGCGGCCTTGCGGTCTTTAACGGTCTGCACGATCTTCGCTGGCAGGCCAAATAGCACCACGATCAGCAGCAAGAACATGGCAACGGCACTGGCACGACCAATGTCTAGGTTGGTGAAAGCCGACTCATACATTTCGTAAACCAAGGTGCGGGTGGCGTTGTCGGGACCGCCGGAAGTCATCACGTAGGCCTGGGTGAACATCTGCAGACCGCCCATGAACCAGGTGACACCAACGAAGAGCAAGGGGTTGCGCATTTGCGGAATGGTGACGTGGATGAGGCGACGGAAAGCCCCCGCGCCATCAATCTGCGCCGCTTCCAGCAGCTCCGGCGGAATGGCTTTGAACCCTGCCAGCAAGATGATCATGAAGTAACCCATGTTGCGCCACAACGACATCGCCATGATGGAGGGCATCGCCAGGGAAGTGTCGGTGAGGAAGTTTATCCGCTCCATCCCCATGGCTTGCAAAACCCCGTTCAGCGGCCCGTTGAAGGGGTCATACAGGAAGCTCCACAGCAGGGCCACAATCACGTAAGACATGGCTTGCGGCAAGTAGATGGTGGTACGCATCAAGGCGTTGCCGTGCAGGGCCTGGTTGAACAGCATGGCCACGAAGAACGCCACCACGATGCCGATGAGCACTTGACCGATGGCGAAGAAGAAGGTGTTGCCTACGACCTTGAAGAAGATCGGGTCAGTGAACAGATCGACGTAGTTTTCAAACCCCACCCAGGTGGGCGGGTTGATCAAGTCATAGCGCGTGAATGAGAGGAAAAAGGCGACTATTAGAGGGATAACTATCATCAGCCCGATAACCGCCAACGCCGGTGCAGCGAGGAGGTTTCCCATGCGCCGGCGATGGTGGTGGGCCGCAGATAGTGCTGCGGTTTGGGATGACATGTGTTATCCCTTGAACGAATCCAGCTTCGCGTCGATCGCTACCAAGGTGTCGTCAACACTTTGCGTGCCACGAACTGCCGGTTCCAGTAGCTGGGTGATTTCCTTACCGAACTGCATCATGCCGGGGTGCGGAGGCTGGGTCTGAGCGTTCTTCGCTACCTCCATCAGGTCCTTACCCGGATCACCGAGCCACTCTTCCGTCTCCAGGTCCGCGCGTGCGGGCAGCTGGCCGTAAACCTTGTCGAAGCCGCTCATGGCTTCCTTACCGAGCATGAACTCAATGAACTTCCACGCTTCGTCGGGGTTCTTGGAGTCCTTGGAGATAGCGAGCTTGTTGATCCAAGCAGC
Organism: Actinomycetes bacterium; assembly: GCA_023389315.1. Taxonomy (GTDB): domain Bacteria; phylum Actinomycetota; class Actinomycetes; order Actinomycetales; family Actinomycetaceae; genus Gleimia. Next base: position 16,443 of record JAEWEQ010000054.1, read on the forward strand.
TACCGAGCCTTCGCTGGCGGAGGGGCCGGCGATCGGCGGGCCGACCAGGAGGTTTTCCTTCACTTCGGGAGCGTTCTCATCGGCGTTGGCGAACTCGACCATACCGCCGAGGCCGATCGCTGCCTGTCCGGCGACCAGCGGACGCGGGCCGTTACCGGAGTAAACCAGGTTGTAGTCAGATAGGCCCTTATCGAAGGTCGATACTAGGAACTCCAGGGCTTCCTTACCGGGCTTGTCGTTGAAGTTGGCCTTGCCATCTTCCTTCCAGTAGTTAGCACCGTTTTGCAGCATCAGCTGCGCGAAGCCCTGCTGCAGGCCGATGGACTTGTCGATGCCCCACCAGATCGGCGAGTCACAGATATTAGCGTCCTTCACCTTTTGCGCCACGGCTTCCAGTTCGGCCCAGGTGGTGGGCAGCTTGGCAGTGTCAACCCCGGCCTTCTCTAGCAAGTCTTTGCGGTAGATGGGGGCGCGCAGGTCACCGCCGAAGGGCATGGAGTATTGCTTATCTTTCCACTGGCCGTCTTCTAGCATCTTGGGGAAGATCTGATCCTTCTCAGCCCAGTTTGCCACGTAGTCATCCAGCGGGAGCAGCGCGTTCTTTTCCGCCAGCGGAGCGGTCCAAATAGCACCCAGGATCATTACGTCGGGCATCTGCTTGGAAGCTGCCGCGGTGGTGATCTTCTGGAAGGCGGAACCCCAGTCAGAGGACTGCAAGGTTACATCGATTCCGGTTTCTTCCTTGAACTTCGGGATCGCTTCTTTTGCTAGGTAGTCGTTGGCGTCTTGGCTGGCGCCTAGCACCATGAAGGTAATGGATTTGGCATCCCCCGAACCGGCGGTGCCATCAGAGCTAGCTTTATCCTTGTCGGATCCGGAGCAGGCTGCCAGGGAGGTTGCAGCCAGTGCCCCCGCCATCACGGCGGCAGCTACTCTCCTGAATTTCGTCTTCCCCATTGAAGGTCCTTTCATCAGCTAGTGACGCAAATCGCCACTTCGTTACAAACTGTAACTAAAGGCTGGAAGGAGTGTCAATGGGCTTTATGGAACTGATACCCAACAGTTACCTACCACTAAATTAAAGACGCCACTGCCCCACTCGAACATGCGCTCGACCGCAATAGCTGACCCAAAACCTCACCGGTTTTACCCATTCCTCCCCACCGCGCGGGTCACGCCCTCCATGGCGCCTAGAATCGCCGCCCCCACCGCGGAAGCGTCGTCCCCTAACTGAGAGATATCGACGCGCACGTCCGCAACTAGGGGGTTTGAGCGGATGATTGACTCCACTAAGGCCACGAATTCCTGCCCTAAGTGGGAGGACCAACCCCCCAGCGTCACTACCGAGGCTTTTTGCATCATGATCAGCAAAACTATTAGGCGCGCCAGGTCGTGGGCGAGGTCGCGTACCATGGCGGTTGCCACCTCATCACCGGCGTGCCACTTCGCCGCCAGCGCTTCACAGTAGCGGATAATGAAATCCGGCTGCGGTAGCACTTCGATCTCCAGCGAGGACGTTCGCTGCGCCAGCGCTTGGAACCCCAGCACCGCGTCCACGCATCCTTGCCAACCGCACATCGGGCAGGCGGTTTCGGTGGCGCTGAAAGGAAGGTGACCAATATAGCTGGTAGTGAATGCGTCGGGAAGTGCAGTGTTCAGCGGGGTGGGTCTGCCCGCACCCAAACCAATACCACATTGGACGTGCAGCAGATCAGCTCTTTCGTCAGCACTGACCACCGCAGCATTGGCTTCGGCGGCGCAGGAGGCTACGTCGTGGACGAAACAATGCAGGTCCGCGGCTCCCAGCTTTCGCCGCAAGATTGCTTCTACATCAACGTCACGCCACCCCAGGTAGGGGGAGTCCAGTATGCCCTTATGGTCGGGGTACGGGCTACCACCGATGGCAACTCCAACTCCCATTAGGGAATGCGGTAAGGGCTGAAGCAGCCGTTTAATGGTTTCGGCGATGTTTTCTAGTACCGGTAGCGCTTCCGCGTTAGGGTCTGGCAGGAAGCTCTCTCGGGCGAGCTCCACTCCCGACAGGTCCCGCACCAAAATGGTCCACCGATCGATGCGCAGGTCCACTCCGACCGAGAGGAACTGTCCAGATTTCATGCGGATCAGTTCCGCGGGGCGGCCCCCGGTATCGGCATCCACGCACGGGTCCAGTTCCACTAAGCCAATGTCGCTTAGCAACTGCACGATGCGGGTGATGCTGGCTTTAGTTAATCCCGATCTTTGCGCTAACCAGGGGCGGGAAATGGGGCCGTAGTGTTGGATTAGAGCCAACACGAATTGGATATTGTGTCCCCGCATTTCCCGGTGACGTAGCGCTCCAGATAACATAACCTGCCAATCTTGCAACCAGCTCGCGGGCGCCTCGAACTCAGTTGACGGTGCCCGGGAGTTGTCTTACATTGTAGTGTTCCAAGCGCAGATTGGGACCACTTTTTAACGGCCCGCGGCGATGCCGCGGGCCGTTACGTCACTGCTGAACTACTGCGTCTTCGGCACTGACTTCCTGACGCTGCGGGGTGAATGTCAAACGACGTTCACCGCCCTCGCCCTCCACATCAATGACGATGTGGTCACCGGAGCCGATTTCGGAGAACAAAATCTTCTCCGACAGGGCATCTTCCACGTCACGCTGGATGGCGCGACGCAACGGGCGCGCCCCCAGGACCGGGTCGAATCCCTTGTCGGCCAACAAAGCCTTGGCAGCGGGGGTAACTTCCATGGTCATCCCCTGATCCTGCACGCGCTGGCTGAGCTTGTCCAGCATCAGATCCACGATCTGTACGATCTGTTCCTTAGTCAGCGGCGGGAACACGATGGTTTCATCCACACGGTTTAGGAACTCGGGACGGAAATGCTGCTTGAGTTCTTCATTGACCTTCTGCTTCATGCGGTCATAGTCGTTATGCATCGCGTCAGCAGCTTGGAACCCGGTGAGAATCCCCTTGTTGATGTCCCGGGTACCCAGGTTCGTGGTCATGATGATGATGGTGTTCTTAAAGTCCACCATGCGGCCCTGGGAGTCGGTGAGGCGACCGTCCTCCAGGATCTGCAGCAAGGAGTTGAAGATGTCGGCGTGAGCCTTCTCCACCTCGTCGAACAGCACCACCGAGAATGGGCGGCGGCGCACCTTCTCCGTCAGCTGACCGGCCTCGTCGTAACCGACGTACCCGGGAGGGGCACCGAACAGGCGCGAAGCGGTGTGCTTTTCAGAGAACTCCGACATATCCAACTGGATCAGGGCGTCCTCGTCATCGAATAGGAACTCCGCCAACGCCTTGGCAAGCTCGGTCTTACCAACGCCGGTGGGACCGGCGAAGATGAAGGAACCACCCGGACGCTTGGGGTCTTTCAAACCGGAACGAGTGCGGCGAATGGACTGCGCCAAGGCCCGCACCGCGTCATCTTGACCGATGATGCGCTTGTGCAGTTCGGCTTCCATGTTCAGCAAACGCTTGGACTCAGTCTCCGTCAGCTTGAACACCGGGATGCCGGTGGACATGGCCAGGACTTCGGCGATCTCGTCCTCACCGATCTGTCCAATGGTGGTCTTGTCGCTGGCCTTCCAGGATTTCTCCTTCTCGGCACGTTCTTCCACCAACTGCTTTTCCTTGTCGCGCAGCGACGCGGCGCCCTCGAAATCCTGTTTATCGATGGCGGACTCTTTTTCGCGGCGCACGGCGGCGAGCTGTTCATCCAACTGGCGCAGTTCCGGCGGCAGCGTCATGCGGTGGATCCGCAGTCGCGCGCCTGCTTCATCGACCAAGTCGATGGCTTTATCGGGCATGTAGCGGTCAGTGATGTAACGGTCCGCCATCTGCGCAGCTGCCGCCAGCGCCGCATCGGTAATCACAATGCGGTGGTGGTTCTCGTAGCGGTCTCGCAAACCCTTGAGGATCTGAATGGTTTCTTCCACCGACGGCTCATCGACCTTCACCGGCTGGAAGCGACGCTCCAGGGCAGCGTCCTTCTCAATGTACTTGCGGTATTCCTCCAAGGTGGTGGCCCCGATGGTCTGCAGTTCGCCACGCGCCAACATGGGTTTGAGGATCTGCGCCGCATCAATCGCACCTTCCGCGGCGCCTGCCCCCACCAGGGTGTGGATCTCGTCAATGAACAAGATGATGTCCCCACGAGTGCGGATCTCTTTAAGGACCTTCTTCAAGCGTTCCTCGAAGTCACCGCGGTAACGCGAACCCGCCACCAGCGAGCCCATATCCAGGCTGTAGATCTGTTTTTCGTGCAGCGTCTCGGGCACTTCGCCGCGCACAATCGCCTGCGCCAGGCCCTCCACCACGGCGGTCTTACCAACCCCGGGTTCCCCGATCAGCACCGGGTTATTCTTGGTGCGGCGCGAAAGGATCTGCATGACGCGTTCCATTTCTTGCGAACGCCCCACCACCGGGTCTAGTTGCCCGTCGCGGGCGGCGTTCGTTAGGGAGCGGCCAAATTGCTCCAAGATCGCGGAGTTCGCCGGGTGCTGCCCACGCATCGGGGCGCCCGCTCCCACGGCTTCGCGCCCGCCACCGGAGGACTGTTGGTAGCCTTGCAAAAGTTGGATCACGGTTTGGCGGATCTGCCCCAGGTCCGCCCCCAGGTCGGTGAGGACTTTCGCGGCGGTGCCTTCGCCCTCGCGAATCAAACCCAAAAGCAGGTGTTCGGTGCCAATGTAGTTGTGGCCCAGCTGCAGGGCTTCCCGCAGGGACAGTTCCAGGATGCTCTTCGCCCGCGGGGTGAAGGGGATGCGCCCAGGGTTGGATTGTTTGCCCTCCCCCAGCATGTCGACCACGGTTTTGCGGACAGGTTCGTACGTTATCGACGACATCTCCAGCGCCTTCGCGGCGATGCCTTCACCTTCCACAATCAGGCCCAGCAGCAGGTGCTCGGTACCCATGTAGGTGTGGTTCAAGCTGCGCGCTTCGTTCTGGGCGAGCACCACCACGCGGCGGGCCCGGTCGGTAAAGCGTTCGAACATGCGTCCTCCTAGTATATGAACTGTTACCAGCCTAGGGGGTGTGAGGTGCCGCTGTCGCCCGTGTTCACCACTAGCGATAAATGCGGGCCGCTCACGCTTCCACGAGGACGGTCACCGGCCCGTCGTTGACCAGCTCCACTTGCATATTGGCCCCGAACCGGCCGGTTTCCACCGGCAAATCGTACTCGCTGCGCAGAGTCTGCACCACCGCGTCCACCAGGGGTTCAGCCACCGGGCCGGGCGCTGCCTCCACCCAGGACGGGCGCCTACCTTTTTTGGTTTTCCCATACAGCGTGAACTGGGAGATCACCAGGACACTACCCCCGGTTTCCTGCACCGACTGTTCTTCATCCATGATGCGTAGTTGCGCGATTTTGCGCGCCACCGTCGCCACCTGTGCGGACCCGTCTTCATGGGTGACGCCCACCAGGACGCACAGGCCGGGGCCAATTTTGCCCACCACTTCCCCATCGATGCTGACCTGGGCGCGAGTGACGCGCTGGATAACTGCCCTCATCGGTTACCTCCTTGGTTCGCGGTGGCGGCTTTGGCGGGAGCGTTGCCGATCACCGGTCCGCGCAGGTCGCGCCGTAATCCCACACCAGGCCGTTGTGACGGAGATACATTCGATTTCCCTCGCGGATCAACGATTACTTCTTGTTTTGCACTAATCGGCCCAGCGGAGGTCATCACCTCTAGTTCGAGATCTGTGCGCAGACCACGACGAACCAGTGCCAATGCCATCAAGCCCAAGTCTGCGTGGCGAACGGTGGTAGTCAAGAACCCCACTTCCTTATTCCCAGCCAGTACCTGATCCCCAGGATGCGGCAAGCGGGCTTGGGATCCGTCCAGCTGCAGTAGCACCAGCCGGCGCGCAGGCTTACCCAGGTTAATTATGCGTGCTACAGCCTCTTGCCCGCAGTAACAGCCCTTATTCAGATGCACCGCCGTGCGGAGCCAATCTAATTCGGCCGCCACAGTTCGGTCATCGCATTCCGTGGAGAATCGTGGCCGTAGATCCTCCACCCGCAACGCTTCCCAGGCTTCAAACCCAGCGAGCTGACCTCCTCCAGCTTCCCAAGCTGATAATGCAATCTCCAAAGTGGATCGCTCCAAAATAGTGAGCACTCGCACCCGAGCAGACGCCGGATGATGGAAATCAGCGGGAGTGTAGGATGCTCCGCCAGCAGTTATACCTGGCCATGGATCGAACCACTGACCGATGATCCGGCCAGCGTGGCCCGCCTTCTCCTCTTCCTTCCCGTTAGACAAGTGCTTATGCGCTGTTACACCCCGTTGAAAGTTCGCTAACAACTTCGCCAGATCGCGGTTATCCGGTAGGGGTGAGTGCCCGTCCTGGTGATTTACCGTCCTTGCCGCCACTTGTCCAACCACCACTAGCTCAGAAGCTAAAGTTGCTTCCACACGGGAAGCAAACCGCATTTTCATGATGTGATCGGCCAGCGCCTGCCCGCATCCCGGATCGGTGATGGCCCAGGTAACCTCACCATCGTCAATCACACCTGCTGCCGCAATAATGTGTCCGTGGGGATCGAACAGCAAAAATTCTCGGCTATCGGCTGGCCTCAGACCGGTGATGATCTGACTGCTGAGAGTGGTCAAGAGTTGATGACGATCAGGTCCACTGATGCATACCACTTCGAAATGCGTAAGGTCAGCAAGGGCGTTTGCGGCTTCGAGCGCCCATTGTTCTGCGGCCGGATCGCGAAACCGAGCAACCACGTTCTGGTCTGGCAGTTTCACCGCACCGGGGCGGGTAGTGAAGGGGTTGGGCAGGGCAGTCATAGTGTTCCTATCTGCGAGCTGGCGGCGAGTGACATCTACGAGCCTAGTTGCTTAACGCAGGGTCAGGCGTGGCTTGAACTTTTAGCTGATCCACTTACAAGGCCCCGATGCGAACCAACATATAGATCGGCATTACCACCAGCAGGAACTTCATGGCGCCGCGCGCGAAGGCTCCCGCTTCGGTGCAGCGGCGGATCCGCTCCCCAAAGACCATGTCCACTAGCGCGATCACAATGCCAATCGCCATGCCCATCGCCAAGCTGGCGACCGCTAGCGAAAGCAGCGGGTTTTGCGGGTCATTGAAAGGCGTGAGCAGGTTGATGAGGCTGGCGCGCGGCTTCAGGGCGTAGGCAATTGCCGCTACCACTACCCCACCCAGGAGCCCACCGAGCAGGGCGCCGAGTGCGCGGGCACGCACCCGCACTCCAAACTGGTTGCCAATCACCGCGCAAATAACAATCAGGGCTGCTCCCACCATGACGATCGACCAAACGGGTGATGATGATAATCCCACCCAAGCTGATCCTAAGATCGCCACGAAAGCTGCCGAGGTTGAAGCTGCAATGGAACGCAGCAGATCCTCGCGTGGCAGGGGGCGAGCCATTTCTGCGATAGCCGCCACCACTACGGCCACCCCAATTCCCACGGTCGCCCAAGCCAGGTCACCCGTGGCTCGCACAGCTAAGGTAGATCCTACGCCAACTATCAAGGCAGTTGCGGCCGGGGCGTAACGCGTGGGACTGTGGACCAGACCAGACCAGCCATTCGCCAGGATGATGATGGCAATGATTACCGTCACCGTTACCACGTCACGCCATTGCGTTGCCAAATACAGCGCCGACATGGCGGTGGCTAATGTCACCACCGTGGACGCGGACAAATAGTTGAAAGGAATCACGATCAAGCGTTTTATGCTGCGCGGGCGCTTACGGGTCGCGGTGCCCGAGGATGGATCGGTGCGTCGACGGCGAGAAAGCTGCTGGGCGCGCCAGCTCGATGGTCTGGCCGCTCCCGCGGTTGAGGCTTGCGTGATCGCGGGTCGAGCATCTACCTGGTCTTTTTCAATCACCCTTGCATAGTGGCATACTTCCTTCCACTCTCTCCACTAGATGCCTGCGATAGTGGAAAGTCGCGACCAGGTAAAGACCGAATAGGAAGTGGTTTTCCGCAAAAGTAGTTAAATCTGAAACCGCTTTGACATTTACCCGCTAGCTCCCGCCCAAAAGGAACACACGTGCACAATATCGAGCACGCTAAAGTGGCGCACACCACTGTCGTTCAGGTTATACTGTAGTTAGACATCGGGTTACAAAGCCCCGGGCTCCACCAAAAGCCGCTACGAGCGGCCATAGCGCCGACTGGCGCTTTTGATCCGGTGTCTTTTCCTTATAGAGGGGGTCTTTCCAAACCGAAAGACCCCCTCTAGGCTTCACACCCGCTACGATATCAACAGAAGCGTTTGCGACTAATTCGCTGAATTGAAAATTGCTTCGATGCGCGCCTTATCTGCCTGCGTGAGTTCTTCCAACACTGCAATCGCATCGAGGTTTTCCTCTAGCTGCGCCACCGACGAAGCTCCCACAATCACCGTCGACACATGCGGGTTGGAAGCTGTCCACGCTAAGGCCAACTGCGCCGGGCTTACTTGGAGATCGCGGGCCACATCCACGAAGTGACGGATCTGGGCACGCACGTCCTCGTCGCTAGCCGCATCGCGGATGAATTCATACCCGGCGAGGGCAGCACGGGAGTTTTCCGGAATCCCGTCGGCATATTTGCCAGTCAGGATCCCTGAAGCTAGTGGGCTCCAAGTAGTCAGTCCTAGCCCAATGTCGTCGTAGAGACGAGCGAATTCGCGTTCCACTTTGTCTCGCCGCAGGAGGTTGTATTCGGGCTGTTCCATCACCGGCTTGCGCAGATGGTGACGCTCGGCAATCTCCCACGCGGCGCGGATCTCATCTGCGCTCCACTCGGATGTACCCCAGTACAGGGCCTTGCCTTGCGAGATCATGTCGCTCATGGCCCATACGGTTTCTTCGATGGGAGTATGGGGATCGGGACGGTGGCAGAATACTAGATCCACGAAGTCCATGCCCAGACGCTCAAGGCTGCCGTCGATGGCTTGCATGAGGTATTTGCGGTTCAAGGTGTTCTTCATGTTCACCATCTCCCCATTAATCCCCCAGAAGAGTTTGGTGGAGATGACGAATTCGTGGCGTTTCCACCCGAGCTCGGCAATTGCTTGCCCCATGATGCGTTCTGATTCGCCGTTGGCGTAAACCTCGGCGTTATCGAAGAAGTTCACGCCTCGTTCTTTGGCTAGTGCAAGTTGTTCCTTGGCTAGGCCGGTATCAACTTGGTTACCGAAGGTGACCCAAGAGCCGAAGCTGAACTGTGAGACTTGTAAGCCGCTAGTGCCCAGACGGTTGTAAATCATTTGTGCCATAGTTTCATGCTAGCGCTTGCCGCAGACCTTGGCTCATCCGGGGCGCAGATTTCGCGGCGCGGCGGGCGCGGCGGGCGCAAGTGGTAAATCCCACGCTTTTTGCACATGGTGCAATAAGTGCACTGAGTGCAAAATATGTGTTGATGACACAAAAGAACAACCGTAGCAAACGCACCCTGGCTGATCTCAGGCATGCCGCTAGAGTGCTCGCCACTACTCGCCCCATCGACCAAATCAGCGCCGAAGATATCGCTGCTGCCGCCGGGGTTTCCCGGCGTACTTTCTTTAACTATTTTCCTACCACCAGTGAAGCGTTCCTGCTCAATATCGGTAACGATCCGGATCTGCTGGAACGTTTAGCACAGGGGGAACCCGACCACCTGGCTGACTGCTTGGCGGACGTCATAACAGCTCGCGCCCAAGTGCTAGCTCAACTGTGCGAAGAATACCCGGGGTATTTCGAAGCCATCGTGGCCGCGCCCCATATGCGCGAACTGCTGCTACATGAACGCTACCGGCTCGACGCTAACCTTCGTTACGCCCTCGCCCGTCGTTTCCACTGCGACGAGGACGACTCGCTCATTAACGTCTTGTCGCACCTTGCGTTCATTATCGAACACGAAATATTACATAAGATTCCGGCGGCCGAAGCCGCCACTGCGCAGACCAATCGCAAGACCCGCAATCTCACGCACGCCCTCGCGCAAGCTCTTACCACCAACACGATCAGGGAAACACTGTGACTACTGACGACCAACTCACCACCGAATCGACAACCTTCAAACCCGACCGCGACTTTTGGGTTATCTACGTGTGTTTGATGGTCGTAATGTTCCTGTCAGCCTTGGACCAAACCATCGTTGGTACCGCGTTACCTACGATTGTAGGTGACCTGGGCGGGGTAGAGCACATGGCTTGGACCATCACCGCCTACACCTTAGCGATTACCGTGTCGATGCCGATATACGGAAAACTCGGTGATTTGGTGGGACGCAAACCCACCTTCCTTGCCGCCATCGCGATCTTCGTGGCCGGATCCGCGCTGTGCGGCATGGCCACCACCATGGTGCCATTCATTGCCTTCCGGTTCCTACAAGGACTAGGCGGCGGGGGCCTCATGATTACTTCGCAAGCCATCACCGCTGACATTTTGCCCGCCCGCCTGCGTTCCATCTACATGGCACCCATGGGAGCGATATTCGGCATCGCTTCGGTATTGGGACCGTTTTTGGGTGGGTGGCTCACTGACTCCGTATCCTGGCACTGGGTGTTCTTCATCAACCTGCCCTTAGCGATCGCCGCTTGGGTTGGCGTGTGGGCACTAATGCGGCTACCCAAACCAGCAGGACGCCCGCGTATTGACTGGCTAGGACTGAGCCTGCTTGACGGCGGCGCCATCGCCATCGTTGTGTGGGCTTCTTGGGCCGGCCAACAGTTCCATTGGATTTCCTGGCAGTCCGCTGTCCTGTTGGGGACCGCCCTGGTGTGCTGGCTGCTGTTGTGGCCAGTTGAGCGACGCGCGGTGGAACCTATCTTGCCGGTGTCGCTGCTCCTTAACCGCACGTTCGTCGTTTCCACTCTGGTGGGCATTTTAGCTATGGGAGCAATGTTCGGCTCGATTGGTTACGTGCCGACCTACTTGCAGGCCGCCTACCAAGTCTCAGCCACCCAGTCCGGCCTGCTTCTGATCCCCATGACGGCAGGCATGATCATTGGTTCCACTCTTTCTGGATACTACGTTTCCCGCACCGGACATTACCGCGGCTATCCCGTTGTGGGGTCCTGTGTCGCCGCTGCCGGCATGTGGGGAATGTCGAGTGTGGATGCCTCCACGCCGGTTTGGAATGTGTGCGCCTACACTTTCATTCTGGGGGGCGGCTTAGGCTTGTTCTTCCAACTACTGGTACTACTGGTGCAAAACGCTGTACCGGCCCGCATCGTGGGGACAGCTACCTCGGGCAATAACTTCTTCCGCGAGATCGGCGTCTGCCTCGGCTCAGCGGGAATCGGCACCATGTTTACCACCCGCCTTGCTGACCGGGTGCAGGAAACTGTGAGCGGGTGGATGGCTTCAACTGAGGTGCAGGTGCAGGGAGCGCTAGTGGCCGCCAAAAAAGCGGGGCTCAGCGTTGATTCCCTAACTCCGGGGATGATCCGGCAATTTCCAGACCTAATTCGCGAAGGCATCGTGGATGCTTACGTGCACGCCCTCACCCCACTGTTCGCATGGATGGCTCCGGTGATGGTGATGGCTGGGGTAGTTTCCCTGGCTATGCCGAAACTGGATCTGGGTACTAAGACCGGCTTGGAACAGTTGGCTGAAGTCACCCCAAACGAAAGCCAAGCGCAATAGCGCTGCTTTCAAAACAGCCCTCCCCTGCACACCATCGTGCCTAGAAATAATGCCATGACTGCCTGGCCACCGCTTTCGACTTCACCGAAGATGGGGCGCTTATCAAGGTCAGACAGACCAAAGATAAGCAGCCCGTGCCGGCAATACCCAGCTGGGAAATCTCAGCGCCGGAAGTTCCGGGGCTGGTAGGTCGGGGCGAGCCCTCGTTAATTGAGTCCCGAGGGCGGGGCGGTGGACGCCTCAACCCGCAGGCTCAAGCACTCACACATATGGATACCGGTGCGCGCCTGGCCGCTAATGGCGTCGAAGAGGAGTTCTACTGCGGCTTTGGCTTTGGCGTGTAGATCTTGTTCTATCACGGTCAGTCGCGGGTTGTTGAGTGTACTTAGAAATAGGCCGTCGAATCCGGTCACAGATATGTCTTCCGGTACGCGCAACTGTTTTTCCGTCAGGCGCGTGCAAACGCTTGCTGCCAAAATATCAGCGCAGGTGACTACCGCTGTGGGAGTGGCAGGGAGTGCCAGAATCTGATCGGCGGCGCGCACGCCTCCTACCACGTCTGTAGTGGTAGAGATGATTGCAGCGTTTTCGCTCTCAATGCCAGCGTCTTGCAAGGCAGCTTTGAACCCACGCAAGCGCTCTGCCACCACACTGATATGGGGAATTATTTCTCCCACGAAAGCCAGCCGACGATGCCCCAGCGATATCAAATACTCGGTAATCTCTTGCGTGGCGTTAGCGTCAGGTACCCGCACCGTCAGCAGGTCGGAGCTGGTGCCGTAGTTATCCATGAACACCATCGGTATGCCAGTAACCATCTGCAGACGCTCAATCTCATAACCGAGGGTATTAATGAAGATAGCTCCATCAACTTTCCATGAACGCATGGTAGCGGCAGTAGATTCTATGTCTCGAGCTTGTACCAGTTGGACATAACGCCCACACCGTTCCACTTCTTGAAGTAGGTGTCCAACGAATTGAGCTTCGTAGGGCGAGCTTTGGAAGGGCGGATCGTCAGCTCGGGTTTGGATAACGATGGCTATTAGATCTGAGGACTTCGATGACAGTGAGCGGGCAGTGGCATTGGGAACGTACCCTAGTTCCTCAATGGCAGCTTGGACGCGCTCAGCCGTGGTCTGTGAGACTTTTCCGTGGCGGTTATTGAGTACGTTCGACACCGTCATGGTGGATACATTGGCGGCTCTAGCCACGTCGCGCAGGGTTGCCATGGGAACTCCTCTACCGAGTTAAGTCATTTCAGTATAGCCGTTGACGCCACCTAGGTTTAGCGGTAAACTTCAGTTACGAGGTTTACCGCTAAACCTCTGGCGGATAGATCCCACACTCAAAGGAGAGATAGTCCCATGCGACTCAGCAAATTCATGGCAGTTGCAGCGGCTGCCGTATTATCCGTTTCCCTAACTGGCTGCTCCGGTGGTTCCAGCAGCTCCGCAGTTGAGGACACGAATGCCGACAAAGGACTACCCGTGGTTGGCAGCACCCTAAAGTACGACCCCAACAAACTAGTAAATGATGGCAAGCCCATCACTTTGGAATGGTGGATGTGGGGCGGCGAAGACCAGTTCAAAGGCTTCGTGGACGCATACCGAAAGATTCATCCAAATGTTGATATCAAAATCGTCACCCACCCGTGGGATGACTACTGGACCAAACTGCCGCTAGCCCTCAAAGAAGGAGCTAACCCGGTCCTATTCAACATCCACAACTCCTACCACGACAACATCATCAACTACCTCGAGCCATACGACATTCCGGTAGAGGAACTGGAAGCCGACTACCAGGGAGCGGGCGCCCACGTCATTGACGGCAAGATCTACTACACCGACTTCGGACTGATGTCAGGAGCCATTTTCTACAACAAAGACATGTGGGCAGAGGCCGGACTCACCGACGCCGACATTCCCCAAACTTGGGATCAATTCCGGGAAGTCGCGAAGAAACTCACGGTTCGAGACGGTGATAACTTCCAGCGCGCCGGTTTCAATTTCAACGACAGTTTCTCCGCTTTCATGCCGGGCCTGCACTATCAACGCGGGCAGAACCTCATGCAGGCAGATATGAAGACGCCTGATATTAACAACCAAGCCATGCTGGAAGACGTTAAGATGTTCCGCGACTTCTATGACGTCGACAAAGTCGGCTCTAAGGACTTCGGCCCAGTGGCGAATGAGGCTTTCGGGCAAGGTATGGCCGCTATGGTCTATTCGTGGGGCCATTTCAATAACACCCTGCACACCGATTACCCCGACATCAACTTCGGAGTATTCAGAACCCCCATTCACGACGCCAAGACCGAGCCGTACGCCTACGACCGCTACAACGGTGAGTCCACCCCCGGTATCAACGCCAAAGCCAGCGCTGCCGAAAAAGAAGTAGCACAGGACTTCCTCCGCTTCTTCCTCACCGATAAAGAGCACCTAAAGCAGATCTGCTTGGAATACTCCGTCTTCCCCATGTATAAGGAGCTGTCGGACGACACCGACATCAAAGCCCACCCCGTCCTCGCCGCCCTCGGTAGCATTGACCGCTACATTTGGCCCGGACCTATGCCAGCCACCATCGAGAAGAATCTGTCAAAGATGTGGGAAGACATCCTCCACAACGGGGTCTCTGCCCAAGCGGGCCTGGAAGCAGCACAACAAGCAATCGCAACCGACCTTTCCCAGACCTCATTCGTGTCTGTGGAGAAACTCTATCCGCACTATAAAGCGTCGAAATGAGGTGAGGCGACAACCGTAGTGAGGGCGCCTTCGGGATGCCATCTAGATGAAACAAACGGATCCTGATAGGCGCCCTCACTGCGTTATTCGCGCAATCATGGCAGCATCAACCCCTCTGCGCACAAGTGGCGAACAACGAGTGCGCATCACCCCGCCCGGAGAACGACGCCTGCGTAACGTGGTCGTTGCTTTCGTCGTCGTTTTCAACCTAGTCCTCTTAGTGATCCCAGTTGGCATGGCCTTCGTCGGTTCATTCCACCGGTGGAACCCGCTAAACGGTACTTTTGAGTTCCTCGGACTTAAGAACTACATAGATCTGTTCACTTCCCCCACCTTCGTAACCACGGCGGTAAACACTGTCGTCTTCGGCGTAGTGGCAATCATCGCCCGGGTAGTTATCGGCCTGGCGTTAGCGGTGGCTATCTACTCCAAGCTCATCAAATACAAGAGCCTGTTCCGAACCATCTTCTACATGCCAACCGTCACCCCCATGGTTGCGGTCGCTTATGTCTGGAAGATCATGTACAACCCGCAAGTGGGCGCCTTGAACACTTTCATGGGGTTGGACATTAACTGGTTGTTCGACACGCGCTTCGCCATGCCCGCCATTTTGATGCTAACCATCTGGAAAGACTTCGGTTACGCGGTGATCCTCTTCCTTGCGGGCCTGTATTCTCTGCCCGAGGACGCCCTCGAAGCAGCGGAAGTGGACGGCGCTACCGGCATGCAACGTTTCCGTTGGATCGTCTTACCACTCCTGAAACCAATGACTATCTTCGTGGTAATCACATCCTTGATTTCCTACCTCCAAACCTTCATTCAGGTGATGGTACTAACCAAGGGCGGCCCCGGACACTCCACCTACATCATTTCCTACCTGCTCTACGACGAGGCCTTCGTGAAATACAACTTCGGTTTCGCCTCGGCCATCGCTTTCGTCCTCCTCATCTTCACTGCCCTGTTGACAATGATCTCTTTCAAGCTCGGCAATATGGGGGAAACTTCCGTATTCGCCGGCCGCTCTCCCAAACGCGCGGTCGCTAAGACACGAGGCGAAGGAGCATAAAAATGCAACGTAAAGTCTCCGCGATTATCCTCAACGTCGGTCTACTCCTAATCGGTTTGACCACCGTATTCCCCTTCGTGTGGATGCTGTTTTCCGCCTTCAAACCGAATTCGGAAATCCGTTCCCTCGATCAGAACCTGCTTCCACACGCCTGGACCTTAGCTAACTTCACTAACATTCAAGATAAGTTCAACTTTCTCCGACTCTTCGCTAACTCCTTGTTCCTGGCTCTGGCCATCACCGCTATCGTGATCTACACTTCGTGTCTGATCGGATTCGTGATCGGCAAGTACCGTTTCAAAGGTCGCGTAGCGCTTTTCTCTTTCATCCTCTCCACCATGATGATTCCGTGGGCGGTGACCATCATTCCGCGTTACACCCTCTTCAACGCCGCCCACCTTTCGGACAGCTACGCTTCTATCATCATTCCCGCTGCCCTATCAGGATTTGGGATCTTCATGATGGTGCAAACCATGGACACCATCCCCAATGAAATGCTCGAAGCGGCGCGCGTGGACGGGGCGAGTGAGTTCTATATCTTCCACAAGATCATCTTGCCGATGTGCGGTAACTCCATATCCGCCCTCGCGATCTTCCAGTTTCTTTGGGCGTGGGAGGACTACCTGTGGCCGTACCTGATGATCGATACTCCCAACAAACAAGTGCTGGCAGTAGGTTTGACCACTTTCAACGGGCGCTACGGAACGGACTATGGTGGACTGTTCGCAGCCACAACCATTTCTATCATCCCAGTATTGGTCATATACCTTATCTTCCAGAAGCGATTCATTGCTGGCGCGGCCGCAGCATCAGTGAAAGGCTAACCCCAAATTGAGAGGAACCGCCCCCATGGACTACTTCCTTCCAACCAACGCTAGCCCTCATCCGGGCAACGTGGTGATTGGTCCTGACTTCCGTTTCACCGTCATCACCGAACGACTGGTGCGAATGGAATACCAGCGTGCTGGACAGTTCGTAGACGCCCCCACCTGGCTAGCGATAAATCGCAATGCCGGTGCGGTCGACTACTCGGTATCCGCCCCCGGTCTTTTGCACCAGGACGGATACCGAGTAGAAGGTGCGCTGAGCGTTGAAAACCCCCTCATAATCACCACCAGGCTATTTCGACTAACCTACAACGGTGGCCCCTTCACCCCAGCATCACTTAGTGTGCAACTAAGTTGCCACGCCCTTGATCCCCACCCAACGACCTGGCACTACGGGGATAAGCCCGTTACCGGGCTGGGGTTGGGTTCAAAAAATCTTGGTGGCACCGCGCGCACACTGGACGAGGTCGACGGATCCTGCCCGTTGGACCCCGGGCTACTGTCCCGCCAGGGCTACGCCGTCCTCGACGATTCCAGCACCGTGACAATTAAGGACTGGCCGCAACCTACCCCCGATGACCATATTGATATGTACTATTTCGGAGCTGGCCAAGACTATAGGGGCGTGCTGAAAGACTACTTCACACTATCGGGCCCCAGCCCCTTGATACCACGCTGGGCGCTGGGCAACTGGTGGTCGAGGTATTTTCCATACAGCGAACAAACCTATCTTGAGCTAATGGATCGTTTTACCCAAGAACAGATTCCATTTTCAGTTGCGGTCATAGACATGGACTGGCATTTAGTAGATATCGACCCGGAAGATGGCGTGGGGTGGACTGGCTATACCTGGAATCGCGAACTATTTCCCAACCCGCCGCGGTTCCTCGCTGCCCTCCACCAGCGCAACTTGAAGGTCACGTTAAATGTGCACCCCGCGGATGGGTTCCGTCATTTCGAGGACGCCTACGCCCAGATCGCGCGCTCACTCGGAATTGATCCGGATTCGAAAGAACCGATTGCTTTCGACATTACCGCCCCCACCTTTGTGCATTCCTATTTCGTTTACGGACATCACCCACATGAAGCTGACGGAGTGGACTTTTGGTGGATTGACTGGCAGCAGGGAACACATTCGCGGATTCGTAACCTCGACCCCTTATGGATGCTTAACCACTGCCACTATCTTGATTCTGGGCGCAACGCAGACCGCAGGCTCACATTTTCAAGATATGCGGGCCCCGGCTCGCACCGTTATCCGATTGGGTTTTCAGGCGATACTGTGATCTCTTGGGATTCCTTGCGATTCCAGCCCTACTTCACCGCGACCGCCGCCAATATCGGTTATTTCTGGTGGTCCCATGACATTGGCGGGCACATGCTCGGCATCAAGGACAATGAGCTGGCTACGCGCTGGGTCCAACTAGGGGTGTTCTCCCCCATTAATCGGCTGCACTCATCTAGTGACATGTTCAGCTCGAAGGAGCCCTGGCGTTTTGGTCCGGTAGCGGCAGCTATACAGACGCGCTACCTGCAACTGCGGCACCGTCTAATACCTTATCTATACACCGCAATGTGGCAGTCCCATACCAACGCGATAGCGCCAATACGTCCGCTCTACCACGACTACCCAAATGAATATGAAGCCTACACCGATGCCACTACCTTTGCCTTCGGCCCTGACTTAATCGTCGTACCTATCACTACCAAGACAGATCCTCACACCCATTTAGCTACCGAATCTAGTTGGCTCCCGCAAGGACAATGGTGCGATATTTTCTCCGCCGCCTGGTACCAAGGCGGTAGCCGGTGGTCTTTTGCCCGCCCCCTAGACAACATCGTGGTCTTGGCCAGAGCTGGCGCAATAATACCAATGCTCACTCAAACCGTAGATGCGCAAGGGCGAAACATAGATATAGCTGCAAATCCAGACGAGCTGGCGTTACTTTGCGTACATTCGAACACCCCCGGCTCTACTGAGCTCATCGAAGATGACGGCGGCGCCGACCCCACCCCCAGCACCTGGATGATCACTTCCCACTGGGAACAAACTGGGCGTAAGTGGGAACTGACTCTCACCAGCGCGGCGAAAGCCCCAACTGGGCGCAAAGTAAATCTGGTAGTCGATATCTTAGGTGCCACTGCCGCAGCCGGAGCCAACGGATCCATTCCTGAAGAAATCCCTGGTGTGCGCATCCCAATCGGAACCGTGGAACTCGATGATTTCAGTGTCACGGTGAGGGAAGTGGAACTCCACCAGGATTTGCTTGCTAAGCGTTGTTACCCCCTTATCGAAGAAGCAGAAATTGAGATCACAATTAAAAATGAACTCTACCGAACCTTATGCGACTGCAATGACACTGGAACCGTGGGGGTAGCTCAAGCCATCGCTGCCGTGAATGCAGCGCCAATAGATCATTCATTGCGAATTGGATTAATCGAAAAAATCACCAGCTACGCAGTTGAACTTGCCACCAAAACCACCGACAACTCACAAGCATTGCTGATGCCAGGAAAGTAGCCGCCAAAGCAAACAAAGACAGGGGTGAAAATATAGCTAGAGCCCGGCGATCGGACACACATCGCCGGGCTCTTGCACGCCTATGCGTGCCGCTTGCGCGCCATCCCTCACACGCAAGCGCAACGGGTTGATTCAAAAGCTCATCAACCACACCCCCAATATTACTTAGGTAATCCTAATCTAAACAAGCCAATAAGTGTGACCTTCACCACTCGCAGGCTGGGTTTGTTCGGGACCAACTACCCAGATCGCCCTCGACAATAACAACGCGAAGAAAATGCGCACCGCAGACACTAGTTCCAACGCTAGAAACTATTAGGTGCCGCGGCGTTTGTGCATTACTCTTAACTTGCATGTGCTCAGCAACGAGATAGGGAGTACCCGCAGTGCGATTCTCCAAGTCAGATTCCGGTAACGCTTTCTTTGAGCTACTGACCCAGCAAGCGAACCACCTGGTGCGTGGCGCTGAAGTTCTCGCACAAATCCACGGTGCGAATACCGAACGCAGGGCAGAACTTCGCGACCAGCTACATCAAATTGAACATCAATGCGATGAAGTTACGCATCAAGTTTCTTCCAAGCTGAACTCAACCTTCGTTACCCCTTTTGACCGCGATGACATCAGCTTCATCGCCAGTCGGCTAGATGACTGCATGGATTACATTGACGAAGCCGGAGATTTAATCGTGCTGTACAAAATCTCCGACCTCCCCCGCGGAGTGGTAGAGCAACTCAACGTCATCCAGCGTTGCTGTGACCTGACCGCCCAGGCCATGCCCAAACTTAAGAGTCTGGGCGGACTTAAAGACTACTGGGTAGAGATTAACCGCCTGGAAAACCAAGGCGACCAAGCTTACCGTCGAACGCTTTCAGAAATGTTCGACTCCGGCCTCGACGCGCTTGAAGTTATAAAAATTAAAGACGTCGTCGAAGCCCTGGAAAAGGCAATCGATTCTTTCGAAGGACTTGCCAATGGGGTTGAAACCATCGCCATCAAGGAGTCGTAAACGTTGGACCTCGCGCTTTTCCTGGTAGTCCTCGTTATCGTTATCGCCCTCGCGTTTGACTACACTAACGGTTTCCACGACGCCGCGAATGCCATCGCCACTTCCGTTTCCACTCGCGCCCTAGCTCCGCGCACCGCACTCGCGATGGCGGCAATTATGAACATCATTGGGGCCCTGCTGGGCACCGGCGTCGCCAAAACCATTGGCAACGGCATCATCGACATTTCCCACTTCACTAACTCAACCGAAGTGGACATGCAGTTACACGGCCTCGGGATCATCCTGGCAGCTCTCATCGGCGCCATCGTGTGGAACCTCATCACCTGGTGGTTTGGCTTGCCGTCCTCGTCCTCACACGCCTTAATCGGCGGCCTGGTAGGAGCTGGACTGGCATCCTCAACCGCAGTGATGTGGGGCGGCATCGGCATGCAAGTCGTAATCCCCATGTTCCTGTCCCCCCTAGTAGGCTTCACCTTGGCCTACGTCCTCATGCAGATCCTACTTAAGTCGCTTTCGCGGATGCCCTACCATCGCACCATGAGGAAGTTCCGGATCCTGCAAACCATTTCCGCTGCTCTAATGGCGCTGGGACACGGCCTCCAAGATGCCCAAAAAACTATGGGTATCATCGTCATGGCGCTACTGGCAGGAGGATACGGGGAAACTCATCAGATCTTTGTCGACGGTGAAATGACTATCCCGACTTGGGTAAAACTTGCTGCCGCCATTGCGATCTCTGCCGGTACTTACGCCGGTGGCTGGCGCATTATGCGCACCTTGGGACGCAAAGTCATTGAGTTGGATCCAGCACGCGGATTCGTGGCAGAATCGGTGGCCGCTTCGGTGCTGTACCTGACCGCCACCGTGATCCACGCGCCCATCTCTACCACCCACACCATTACTTCGGCCATCATGGGTGTGGGCGCCACTAAGCGGCTGTCCGCAGTTCGTTGGGGCGTAGCTGGAAACATCGTGATCGCCTGGTTCCTCACGCTCCCCGCGGCGGGCCTGGTGGCTGCGATCTGCTACTTCATAACGCACCTGATATTGCCCTACTAGGGCCATCTCAAAACCCACATCCCCGCCGGACAGCGGCCACAAGCATCACTATCCGGCGGGGTGACTAAATTCAACGGATAAAGGAGGGACTCCCCCGATGCGAGACTTCTCCCGCACTCCCCGCCAGATCTTCCTGGCCCTAGCCGGCACCATCATGGTGGCCGCTGTAAGCGGATGCTCCACCACCGTTATGGACCTCAAACCCGGCGACTGCCTGAACCTACCGTCCGAACTGGACCTCAAGCACGGCGCCGAGTTCTCCCTCTCCGCGGTGGAGCGCACCGAATGCGACGAGCCGCACCAGGCCGAAGTGATCCACAGTTTTGACGTTGCCACCAGCGAGGACGAAGACTTCCCCGGGGTGGACACCCTGTGGGAACGCGCCCAGGAAGTTTGTACCACCCAGTTCGAAAACTACGTGGGATCTACCTTAGAAAACTCCACCCTGGAGTTGATGCCGATGCTGCCGTCGGAGGAAAGCTGGAAGCAAAACGCAGACCACACCGGCCTGTGCGTTGCCTACCTATCGGAAGGCAAAGTTTCCACCACGTTCAAGAACTTCAAGTAGCCGCGCGCCGCGCCCGCTGCGCGGCTGTGGTGGCGCGGGCGCACTCGCCAGGGAGTGCGCCCGCGCACTAACCCAAGCGAACCGTCCAGCCCTGGCGTTCAATCCTCCCGGAGCGCAGCTAGGACATCGAAGAAAAGAACGGCTGGTGGGCTTGCAACGCGAAAACCCGCGGATCGCCCTCGCCGTAAGCTAGGTGCGCCACCAAAATCTGGCCGGGCCGCAAATAAGGATCCTCAGCCGGGAACTGGCGGCGCATCTGGTTGGAAGAGGCCTTCAACAAGGGTTTAAGAAGGGCGGGGAAAACCGGCCGGTGAGAACACACCGCGATGGGCGCGCCCGGGCGGCGCAGCACCTGCTTCACCACGCGGCTGGCGACCTTCGGTTCAGCGGCCACCGCGTCCTCGGTCAGATCATCAGTTTCCACCAGCGGCAATCCGGTGAGGGAAGAATACACTTCCAAAGTGCGTCGGCACCGCGCCCAAGAACTACTGAGTACCCGCTCCACTCCCAGCGCGGAAAGCACCTGTGCTGCTACCACCGCTTGCCGCCCACCGGCGCGCGCCAACGGGCGGGAGCCTTCGTCCTCGGGCCACTGGCTGCGCGAGACGGAACTGCCGTGACGCACCAAAGCCAACGTCACGGTCCGCAGGTCCCCGGACAGGGCGCGGGCGGTGACCTCGTCTAGCAGGCGACGATCCCCGCGGCGGGTAAGTAACTCGTGGGCGCGTTCAACGCTCACCCAACTGGCGTTATCGATTTCCTTTTGCGATGCTGGGACCACCGGGGCCCGTCCTCGTTGCACCGCCGGATGGGACACCACGGTCCCCACCCAATAGTGCACTTCCTTGGTGTGGCCCGACCCCAGGCGGTAGCGCTGCGTAGTCAGGGGCGCTCCCATAGCCACCAGCACCCCGGTTTCTTCTTCCACTTCGCGCACGCCCGCAACGATGAGAGGTTCGTTAACTTCAGCTTTCCCCTTCGGCCACGACCAGTCATCATAACGAGGGCGGTGCACCACCAACACTTCCATGTCCTGCGGTGCGATGGCCTCCCCCACCGCGGGCATCGGGTTACCTTTGCGGGGGCGCCACACCACGGCCCCAGCCGAACGAACGATACGGCTGGGGATAGGGCTGGGACGGAGTTTAGGCACGGTACAACTCTCTCCCTCACCAGGCAACACGAGGTCCGAAAACGTGAGGGTTATGGCGGACAAGGACAAGAACTGTCCTCAGTCTATCGCGTTAGGCGCCCCGCGGTTAGAACACCGTGCGACCACTCACCCGCGAGGAGGCATTCTTCATCAGCAGGGATTGCACGTCGACCAGGACTTTGCCTTTCTTACCATGCGTGTGGCGCACCCACTTGCCCCCGGGGCGGGACCGCCACGAAGTGACCTCGTCACTAGCTTCGAACCGCAGCAGCTTCGACAGGTAGCGCACCTGTTCGGGCGCCACGATCCGCACCAACGCCTCCACCCGGCGATCCAAGTTACGGTGCATCAAGTCTGCCGACCCGATCCACACTTCCTCTTCACCCACCGGGCCGAAACAGTAGATCCGCGAGTGCTCCAGGTAGCGTCCCAAAATAGAACGCACGTTGATGTTATCGGACAGATCTTTCACTCCGGCCCGCAGCGCACAGATGCCGCGCACCACCACATCCACTTGCACGCCCGCTTGAGAAGCGCGGTAGAGGGCATCAATGATGGCTTCATCCACAATGGAGTTCACCTTGATACCCACGTAAGCGTCCAACCCGTTACGTTTGCGTTCAATCTGGGCTTCAATGCGCTCAATCAAACCGTTGCGGATCGAAACCGGTGCCACCAGCAGGCGGTGGAAGGTGGTGCGCGGCGCGTACCCGGACAGTTGGTTGAACAGGCGAGTGAGGTCCTGGGCGACATCGCGGTCACAGGTGAGCAACCCCAGGTCCTCGTAGCCGCGCGCCGTCTTCGGATGGTAGTTACCGGTCCCCACGTGGCAGTAGCGGCGCAGCCCGTCGGCTTCTTGGCGCACCACCAGGGACAGTTTGCAGTGGGTTTTCAGCCCCACCATGCCGTAGACCACGTGCACTCCGGCGCGTTCGAGTTTACGCGCCCACGAAATATTGGCTTCCTCATCGAAACGGGCTTTGATTTCCACAATCGCTACCACTTGCTTACCGCTTTGGGCTGCCTCAATCAGTGCCGACACGATGGGAGAGTCCCCCGAGGTGCGGTACAGCGTTTGTTTAATGGCGAGGACGTGGGGGTCTTTCGCGGCGGTGGCGATGAAATGCTGCACCGAGGTGGCGAAAGAATCATACGGGTGGTGCAGCAGCACGTCGTGGGCGCGGATGGAGGCGAAAACATCTCCCGCCCTGGCCGACTCGTACTCGGCCAACCCGTGCGGGGTGACGGGCACGTACTTGGGGTACTTCAAGTGCGGCAAATCCAACTCGTGCAAGTCATTCAACGCCGTCAGGTCCAGCGGTTCTGGCAGGCGGAAGACGTCCGCTTCGGTGATTTCTAGGCGCTGGACCAGGAACTGCAGGACCGAGTCGGACACGTCCTCGGCAATCTCTAGACGCACCGCCGGGCCGAATCGACGCCGCAACAGCTCCGCCTCCATGGCGGTGAGGAGGTTCTCCGCGTCGTCTTCTTCCACTTCCAGGTCCTCGTTACGGGTTACGCGGAAAGTGTAGGACTCCAGGATCTCCATGCCGGGGAATAGGGACCCCAGGTGGGCGGCGATGACCTGTTCGATGGGCACAAACGTGGCGCCGCGTTTGGTGGCGGCAATGTCCTCTACCGCGCGGTCCCCGCCCTCGGGAAGCACCGTGTCGACCGCGATCAGGCGCGGCAGGGACTGGGGGACTTTGACGCGCGCGAAATGGACCTTCCCGGTGGATTGGTTGCGCACCACCACCGCCAGGTTTAGCGACAGGCCGGAAATGTAGGGGAAGGGGTGGGAGGGGTCCACTGCCAGTGGAGTGAGGACGGGGAAGATGCGGTGTTGGAAGTAGCCGCCCAAGTGTTCGCGCTGGTAGTCGGTCAGGTCCGTCCAGTTGCGCAGGTGCAATCCTTCGGCGTGCAGGGCGGGTAGGAGTTCGTCGCGGTAGGCGCGTACCTGACGGGCGGTGAGTTCACGCGCTTGCGCGGTGATACCGTCCAGGACTTGGCGGGGAGTGAGGCCGGAGGCGGCGACTTTGGCGATGCCGGCGGCGATGCGCCGCTTCAAGCCGGCGACGCGCACCATGTAGAACTCATCGAGGTTGGACGAGAAAATGGTGGAGAACCAGCAGCGTTCCAGCAGCGGCAAATCCTGGTCCTCGCTTTGTTCCAAGACCCGCTGGTTGAATCGCATCCATGACAGTTCGCGGTCCGCGAAGCGCCCCTCGGGCAGGCCGTCGTCTGCGCGCGGGGAGGTTCGGTCCAGGATGAAGCGGTCGATTTGTTCGGGGGAAGTGAAGGGGGAGGCGTCCTCGGCTTCGATTTGATTGGCGAGGGCGTCCGCTGCGGCCGCGTCGTCAGCGACGCTGGTAGCGGCGTCAGGCTGGGCAGTGGTGGCGGCGGCGGGGTCGGTGTCTACTCCTGTGCCGGTGGCGGTGGCGGTGGCGTCGGTGCCCATCTCGGAGGCCTTGCCGTCACCGCTGGCCACGTTGCCGTCGGCCACGGATACGTTCGAATCAGCTGCCTTGGAGTCGGCGGCACCGCTTACTTTGTTGTCCTCACTCATGGTGGTTATCCGTCCTCGTAAAACTAAATCAAACGCCCCGCGGCACTGCGGTCGGCCGCTAAATCCAACTCCGCGGCGGTTTCCATCAACGCCCCCGCGCGGCGCGTAACCATGGTCGCCAAGCGGTCGCGGTTGGAACGGATCCAGGTACTTCCGAAGGTGGCGCCCGACGCCAAAATCTTCATGGTCAACGCGGTGTCGCGCAGCAGCGTGGTCAAGTCTGCGAACTCATCGCCGTTGAGGAGGGCGTGCACGCGCCGGGCAACGTCATCCAAATCGGGAGCTTGTGCCCCGTCCTCACCGTCATCGATGCCCGCGGTGAAGGGCGCGGCCAGGCCTTCGCGGAAACGCTGGTGCACTACCTGCGGGTCGCGGTTGAACCACTCGTTGAACAGGTACAGGCGCCAAAACGCTCCGGGCAAGGTGAAAGCGGGGCTGCGTTCCCAAAGGTCGGCGACAATGTCGACACCTTCAGCGTGGATGGCGTTAACCAGGTTGTCCACCGCGCCGGGCCCGAACTCCTCATCGCACAGTCCCAGTAGGGCGCGCGCCGACGTCATCGCCACCTGGGCGGCAGCGGCCGGATCGTCGTCGCCTTCGATCTTTTCCGCATCCTCGAAACTGAGCATGGCTGGGCGGCGCGGCACGGCGCGGTTACTCATCTTTCACTCCCCTACTGACGCTTAACTATCGTCTTTCTATTGTCCTCTATCTGCGGGCCGCTGGCGACAGATTTAGGGCGGCAATCGGGCTCGGCCTGCGGCTGTGGCAGAATTAGGACAACCGCGAAAAACGGAAGGAACCTATGCTAACTGTCACCGGCGCCACCGTTTCTTACGGAACCCACACCGTCATCGACGGCCGCGATCTCACGGTAGAGCCCGCGTCCGTGGTGGCGTTCGTCGGATCTAACGGCGCCGGGAAGTCAACCTTCCTCAAGGGCCTAGCCGGTTTCATTCCGATGCAGTGTTCCAGCTTCACCCTGGATGGCCAACCGTGCGTCCCGTCCTCACCCATTCATCGGCGCGACACTTTCGCCATCATGGATAACTTCGCGTGGATGCGGGGCCTCACGCTGTGGGACCACTACTGCCTGCTGGGTAAACACCTGCCGCAAGAGCGGATCGTGGCGGCGATGGAGCGGTTCAATATTGACGCTTACGCCGATCGGATGCCGTATTCGCTATCGACTGGGCAGGCTCAGCGCGCCAGTTTGGTGACCATGTTGCTGCGACCTTGGAAAGTGCTTTTCTTAGATGAGCCCGAGCAGCGTCTGGACGCGGTTTCCCAGGAGATCCTGGCCGAGGTGTTGGTGGAGGAGCTGGCTGACCGCACCGTGGTGATGGCGACTCACTCCCCGATGTTGCGCGATGAGGTGGCCACCGACTTGGTGGACCTGGATCCGCCCGCGTCCGGTGCGCCGGGCCCAGATCCGCTCCCTTCCCGCGAGCCCGATTCCGAAGGCGGGGCGGTGCTTTAGATGGCGGCCGGAGCGTCCCAGCGGGATTGGGATTGGCGCCAAGTTGGGCTGGACGTCAGCGGGGTTCTCAGCTACCTGGTGATTGGGATCGCCCTGTGGGTGGGGATACTGCTGCAGTTGCGCCCGTCGTTGGTGGATTACCTGAGCTTGGGTAGCGCGGATTCGCAGGTACTGGTGGCGGTCCTGGCGGGCAGCAGCGCTTGGGCGCTGTGGGTGTTGGCCAGCCGCCTGGGGCCGGTTTCTGAAAATGCTGCCGAACTGATTTGGCTACCCTCTGCGCGTCAGCGCAACTGGCAGCTAGCGATGACGTGGCTGGCCCTGACCGCCGTGGCTTTGCTGGTGGTCATCACTTCGGTAACCCTGGTTCCCACCGGGGGCCGCTGGCTGTGGGTGCTGCTGGCGCCGCTGACTATTATGGTGGCGATTCCCGTGCTGGCCGGGGCGCAGCGTTTGGGTTGGGAGCCGTGGGCGAGGGCGATCCTGACCGGTCTGGGGGCCGCGTTGGTAGCAGCTATGGGCGGCCAGGCTATGTTCCCCGGTAGCTGGATGCCGGTGGCCTTTGCGGTAGCGGCCGCGGTTGTCGTCACCGGATTACAGATGAGCGGGCAGGCGCGACGTTTGCGCGCTCCCGCAAAAATGATTCCGCGCTGGAGCTTACTGCGCGCCGCCGCGTTCCGTGATGCGCTAACCGGGGTGACCCAGCTTTTCGATTCCACCTCCGCATTGGTGTATCAAGATACTTACTCGGTAGTGAGGAGACGTCGCTTACTGCTTCCGGCGCGGCATTTAGCTTCCCGCACCGGGGTGCGCTTGCTGGTTAGCTACCTGCTGCCCGGAGTGGTCGTGGTCATCACTGCGGCGTTCTTTGCGCGCACCACCACCCCAACGATGGGAATGTGGTTGAGCTTAGTGGGTGGGTCATTAATCACCCAGCACTCGGCTCCGGTATGGACCGACTGGATCACCGCGCCCGCACTGCGACGCATGTTTAATGCCCGGTGGTGGGACTCCCTGGCACTGCTGGCAGGCACGCTTTTGCCGCCCATCTTGGCGACCGTCCTCGCTACATACGCTTGCGTCAGTTTCCCGGCTGGGCACGGCGCGGCGGCGGGGGCTGGCGCTTATGTGTTGGCGACGCTGCTGCCCGCGTGGGTATTGGCCGACATTTCCATCGAGACGGCCACCACCGATAGTGACGGGGGTTTCATGGTGACCCCTGACGGGTTGGTGATGCCCACGGGGATCCTGAGCCGCTTGGGGACCGGGACAGTAGGCGCGGTTATCGTGGCCTCGGTCGCCGCGATTTGGTCGACGTTCGCCGGGCTAATGGTGCTGGCGGTGCTCGCCGCCATGGGGCTGGTTAGCGGTTTGAACCGGTGGCGCAAGGCGCACCGCGCGCGCTTAGACTAGCCTGCGACCGCGGGCAGTTAAGCTAGCCTGCGCCCGCGCGGCAGGCCCCGGCGTCGCGGCGCATCCGCGTGCCGGCAACGGTTTCGTAGGCACCGCGCATCGGCACCGCTGTTCGCGATGGTGCGTTAAGGCCGGCGCAGGTCTTCCACTGTCGGATCCCCCTCGCCCGGGCGTGTTTCAGCCGGGCCTGGGTCAGCCGGGCCTGGGTCAGCCGGATTCGCGACGCTTTTCTCACGCGCATTCAGGGTACGCACCGCCAGCCAGCCGATCAGGTAACCCACCAGGTCGGCCACCGCGTAGAAGGCGGCGTAAATCAGCGCCGAGGAGTTCAGTAAGACCAGGGCGGAAATGGCCGTGGTGGCAGCAACGACCAGGGCATGCAGCCACCAGCGTTGACGCTGGTAACCGGCAACCGCGCCGATGGCAACCAGAACTACCGGCAAAACAAAGAGCAACATGATGATGGCCATCCCCGTATTGGTGATCAGCGCAAAGCACACGGGGATTAAAACAGCCGGGGCTAGTAGGACTGCCAGGCGAGTCGCCGTGGGCGTGGGGGGATTATTCTCCATATCGAAAATGCTACCAGTGAGGCCCACCTAAGTGGGCTGCCCGTTAGCTTTGCTGACGGAACGCTTCGGTGCGACCCCACTCATTGCGCCCCAACTTAGAAAGGGGGTCCAAGCGCGCGAAGTCAGCTAAACCGTCCTCGGCAATAATCGACGGGTCGATGTGGACGGTTTCCACCAGCCCGTAGGTCACCACTGACCCGCCCACGGTGGCGGTGTCGTAAGTGGAACATTCGAGGGCGGCGCGGCAGCCCACCACCATGGGGGCATCCACGTTTGGCGCTTTCAAGCATTCCAGCCCGGCGGCCTCGGCTTCGGATTCACCGTAGGCAAGGGGCTGGGAGGTCAGGGCTACCGCGGGCTGCTGCCCGGTGTGGGCGAAGTTCACCACGAACGCGCCGCGCTGGGTGGCGTTGCGGTAGGAGTCCTTGGGTTGGCGGGAGGCGAACTGCACGATCGGGGGTTCGGTGGAGACCACGGCGAACAGCGCGTAAGGTGCCAAGTTCACCGACCCGTCCTCGTTATAGGTCGACACCCAAGCGATGGGGCGCGGCACCACCAGGGACATCAGCAGTTGGTAGTTCTTCAAGCTGGTGTGATCGGCGATGTTGTGAATGACCCGGTCCATGGTTCTCTTTCCGCAGGCGAGTTGGTTGAGTTTCTTCTAGCCTAGCGAAGCCAGATTTACGAGGGCGGTGGTGCCCAGTTGGCGGTCGCGGTCAGCTTGAAATCTTCGCACCCCTCGGACGCAAAGGCTCTCCAGAGAGCTCCAAAAGACGCCGAACTCTGCTTATTGAAAAACTAGTTTCAGCACTAATTTGGCGGATAGATGCGCCCTGTCGGTACCGGGAAGCTACACGCGCAATGAGATCCTGTTCTACGTCACTTGCTAGGCGCTGATGCGGTTCCATGAACGTCACTTCCAACGGCCCTCCAGCGTAGCCCTTGTGCACAATTCCCCGCGGAGTCACTTCGTCGCCACTCTCATCGCCCCAAACATGCCATCCCGGTCGACGATAGCGGGCGAATAGTTCCAGCCGAGGGCCAGGACTACATGACTCTATAAGAGGGTATTGCTCATCTGGTTTTCGAGAATGTTCTCGTTTACGGGTCTCGATAATATTAACTTGACTGCGAGCGGGAGCCAGAGTTCGCATACTTCCTTTAACACCAAAAAGTATTAGTTCAGTTGTGTTTCTGAAGTAGAATCCAACGCCCCGCCCATCCGGCCCGCCGTCTTTCCGCCGCTTAGCCCACACTATATTAGAGACATATCGAAATCCCCAGCATTTCATGACCTCGACCCCCTCAGGAAGAAGAGCATTCGGCACCCACAAATACAAGTGCGCATTCTCAGCTGCACATTCGCGTACCGGCATCTGCTTTATGTCTTCCAAAGACATGGTGCCATACCGCCCCAAGCGCTTATGCTCCGGAGCAACTTTCCCGGTGCGATTCTGAAAACGCCACGGGGGATCAGCAAGAATGGTCCGAAAACCACCCTCGGTTTGCGGCAAGGAGATATCCATCTAAGCCTCCGAGCTAAAGATCTTTTAAGACAATCTAGATCTTAACACGAGCCTAGGACATTATATTCACCACTTCAGCTGGCCAGCCGTGAATACGCGGCGGATCAATCCCCACCAATAGCAGAGGGCACTGCCCTCCACCTCCAACGTTCACCATCGGCAACAGTTTGTCCCAGTGCGTCGTCGCTTTGCCATACTTCGTCTTCTGGACCATGCCTACGGCAGCCAGACACTCCAGCCATCGTTGTAGGTTCGGCCCTCGCGTGACAATAACGCCAGCTGCAATCACGCCCTCATTGTGTAACGTGGCAAAGTTTGCAAGGTCACGATGGAAGAAAGGATCCTTATTATTCCATTCCATCTCTACTGCGATCCCAGGGTAGGAGTTGCCTGGCCCCATAGAAAAGACGTCGATCTCATGGTTGCGTACTCTATATACGGGCTGGCCATCGATCCTCTTCTCGATGCTGACTCGATGTGTTCCCCAGCCTCTCGCCTCTAAGCCGTTATCGTGCCGCTTCGTGTGTTCAGCGCGGCTCCCACCACCTGCTGTTATCTCTTCTATCTCTATTGAAAAACCTTCAAGATTCTCAACAATATCAGCGAACAGATCAGGGAATGCTTGGCTCAGTATGACGTCCGAATATCTCGTGACCCCATATGTGTACCCGTCTGGCAAACCGTCAACCGTTGGCGTACCCACGATTCCCGGCAGTTCTTCGTACGCATCAACTTCACCCTGGTCAGTTCCCATTAGATCCCCAAACCTCCAACCTATTGCAACCCTCGGCAATATTACCGTGCTCAGTAGTACCGTACTGGGTTTTCTCGCGGAGGTGATGGAGCCCCTGAACTTTTACACGAGTATGGCAGCTGGATGTGACTGCCTAAGCGCAGATCTATGCCATTACACCCCGATGCGGTGGAATCTATTTACACCAATAGTCACATTCGATGCACTCCACCCCCCATCGTTGCGATTGCCGGGCCCGTGAAAGCCAACGAGTGTGCCAATCGTAAACCCACGGCAACGATCTTTGGGTCGCGCGACTTCCGAGCAGCTTCCTCCTACTCACGCTCGGCCGCGACACCCAATTACGGAATTGAACCCAGCAATGACGAAGTGGGGGTGGAACTGTGCGCACCGATGAAGAACGTCTACGCCATCGCCCTCGGAATCTCTGACGGATTGGAAGAGGCAACCTCCATTCCGCACCACAACTTGAAGGCTGCGACATTTAGCCAAGCCGTGAAAGAGATGTCGGTCCTCTCAACGGCGCTGGGTGCCGATCCACAAACAGCATTCGGCTTAGCTGGTGTTGGAGACCTGGAAGTGACCGGCTTGTCGGGGCGGAACAAGGTGTATGGCGTTCGCTTGGGCCGCGGCGAAGATCCAAAAGCAGCCCACGCTGAGATGGAGCGCCTTGAGCAAACCGTGGAAGGTATTCCAGCTGCCGGGCTGGCTCAGCAGCTAGTTCAACAAAAGACCCCAGAGTTGGAAAAGGAACTGCCGCTTCTCGCTGCTGTGAACGATATTCTAGGAGGTGCTACTCCCGTGAAAGATCTAATAGCGAAAGCAGTACTTCCTCGTGCCACTGACTGAGCAAACGAAATTTCTCGATCCAGATTCACGCCGCCGCGCCATCATGGACCATATCCTCCAAGTTGGCGCGGCTAGCGTGGATGAACTGGCTAAACTACTCGGCGTATCGACGATGACGATTTATCGCGATACCGCAGAGTTAGAACAAGCAGAGTTACTTTCACGCAAACGCGGGATAATCAGTGCGGCAGAATCGTCTTTGACTGAAGCCTCCTCGCACCTACGAATGAGTGTGAACGCAGAGATCAAGCAAAAGCTCGCACAAAAGGCCGCTGAATATCTACGTCGGGGCCAATCGCTGATGTTTGACGACTCATCGTCCACTCTTCCTCTAATCCCGATGCTGACGAACTATCGTCCAATAACTTTGATAACTAACGCCGAGTTCGTTGCTAACAGGGCACGGCATCTGGACGGAGTGAAGCTACTTCTCACCGGTGGCGAGTACGAGTCCTGGGCTGATGCCTATTTCGGAGACTTAGCGGAAATGACGATAAGCCGCTTGCAGATCGACACCTGCATTATGTCTAGCACCGCTTTAACAGCGACGCACTGTTACCACCCAAATGAGCGCGTTGCGCGCCTGAAGCGGCAAATGCTAGAGGTATCGAGAGAGAAGATACTGCTGGTCGATTCCAGTAAATTCTCAAAATCTGCACTTCACCAGGTTTGCGCGAATCGGGACTTTGATTTGGTTATCACCGACTCACACGTGCCTGAGGAAGCCGTCGAAGCTCTGGAAGCAGACGGCGCGCAAGTGGAGATAGTCTAAGGTGACAGGATCACCGGCTTTCGCTTGCGCGATCGAACAAACGAATTTTGGGGAAATGTCGCCAGGTCAGGGCCGCTCGCGGACGTAGCCAGCCAGTTGGGAGAACTCGGTGAATCCCAGATTGCGTTGTATTTCGAGCATCCAGGGGTTGTTGATTGCGGTCTCGGTCTCGATAGCTGGGTGGTGCACAAATCCACGATCAAACAGCTCCAGTTCGATCTGCGCCTTTAATAGCAGTCCCAGACGTTTACCGCGATGTTGGCGTAGCACGCCGGTGCCGCGTACTCGCATCACTCGCTCGGTTTCCGCTGGTATTTGGATGCGCGTGAAACCAACGACGCGATCAGCAAAAATAGCGATAGTCTCCACCAGGTGTGCTCCAATGGCAGTTACATTCGCTAGTTCAGTTCGGTATTGCTCTGGCGTAACAGCGGCAGTAGAAAACTCAACCTCCCCAGTAGGGGCTTGTGCGTCCATTTCTCCGACAACCACACCGAGGGATTCTTGCAACGCTTCAGGCACTCCGTCTACGTAAGTTTCGATCCGATACCCCGGGGGGATTGGCGGACGTAGGTCGAGTAGGCGGCGCCGATCAGCTGGCCAAGTAAGCCGAAGGGTGTGATCGAGTTCGTTAAAGCGCCAGCCTAGCCTGCGGGCCCAAAGCGTGAAGGGGTGCGTGGCCGCGTCTACTCCGCCTGGCAGATAGGACT
>JAEWEQ010000062.1 GCA_023389315.1 Actinomycetes bacterium
TTCAAGCAGCAGATATGCTGTGCACCTTAACTTTGTTGAACGAGAAAGTCTGCTCAGCAACACTTAGTGAATCTGAGACTGCCTTCTTTAAGGGTGTGAGGAATTTGAAGAAAAACTACCTCAAACCCATCGAACGCAAACTACTCAAGTAAGGCTGCTACCCGCCGATCACGTTGTGCTTCCTGAGTCGTTACCGGTTGGGCAAGCCACCGGTAATACTGGGCCCGACACAGCCTCACACACCCTTTCGCGTTAGCGTCACAGGAATTCCTTCCAACGCTAGCTGTTTGACGAGCGGGAAAACCCTTTTCCCGGCAGATTCGCCTGCGACAAATACGCCGCCGCCCGCCGTAACACCTCGTTTTCCTGCTCAAGCAGCCGGTTGCGTCTGCGCAGGCTACACAACCCCTTCCCCGACCAGCACCCCACATACCAGCCAAACCAATTGTCACCCACCCACGCAGCAGACCCCATCGCTGCCGCGAAGGTGCTTGATCGCCATTTTCCTTGAATTTGCACGGATCTTCGCAACTAGATAATAGCTGAGCAACCAAATATCAGAACCACCCAGGCGCTGACGACCCGGATAGCATTTAGATATCACTTGATTGTCAACACCATTGCCAGGCTCCGCCCCCCTCAGCAATATCCCAAATGGTGAGATAGAGACACGGTGAAAAAGGGGAACACGAAGCGACCGGGTCATGGTTAATGACCCGGCCGCAGAGAAATATTGGACTTCGACTAGATCCCTTGCGCAGCCTCAGCCTTTTCAGATTCATCCAAAGTAGTGGTGAAGGTATTAGCCACGAAGGCGAAAGCCAGCAGCGCCACAAGGGTGGCTGCCAATCCGATCAGGGTGGAGCCCGTCAGTGCCAGCAGCATGTAGCCGATCAGAGCCGCGCCGCCTCCCACACCGGCGTACGGCAGCTGGGTGGACACGTGTACGATGTGTGAACACCCTGCCCCGGTAGAGGACAAGATGGTGGTGTCTGAAATCGGCGAACAGTGGTCGCCCAGCACCGCGCCCGCCAGTACCGCCCCAATGGCTGGAACCAGGTATTCTGGGGCCTGTAGGGAGGCCATGATTTCCCCAGCGATCGGAATGAGTAGGCCGAAAGATCCCCAGGAGGTTCCGGTAGCGAACGCCATGAAGCCGGCGGCCAGGAACATCAGCGGAAGCAGCCAATTAACCCCAACGTTGGCACTTTCAATCAAAGAAGCCAGGTAGTTACCGGTGCCAAGGTCGGAAATCAAAGACCCCAGGGTCCAAGCCAGCAGCAAAATCGCGATGGCCGGCAGCATGGATTTGGCACCCGAAATGATGCCGTTAACTAGCACGCCGGTGTTGAAGTCCGGGTTCTTGGCGGTCACCCCCAGGTAGGCGAAGAGGGCCGCTAGGAAGCCGAGGGTGCCGCCGATAATCAGCGACTCATTCACCTTGGTGTTGGCAAACATGTCCAGCAGCGTCCAGGACCCACCCTCTAGGCCACCGGTGATCATCATGGAGCCAACCACGCCCACGACCAAGACCACGAAAGGAATAATCATGGCGCGCATCTTGCCCGGGTCATGGACGGGAAGGTCCTCTGACAGCTCACCGGGGATTTCGTCCTCGGCGGAGAAAGTCTGATTCAACTTAATGGCGCGCTCTTCTTCGCGCCGCATGGGACCGATATTCGTGTGAAAAACCACCACGATGAGGACCAGCAGGACCGCAGCAATGGCGTAGTAGTTGGCCGCCGCCGCCCCGAGAAACGCTTGCATGGGACTGCCGGTGTAAGCAGTGGCCACTACCACCGGGGCCAGCAGGCCGATGATGGAGGCTCCCCAGGAAGAAAACGGTGCCAGCACCGCTACCGGCGCGGAAGTGGAGTCAATGATGTAAGCCAGTTTGGCGCGCGACACTCGGTATTTGTCGGTGACCGGCTTGGCGATCTGCCCCACCGCGAGGGCGTTGAAGTAGTCGTCAATGAAGATCACGATACCCAGCAGCAGCGCCAGGCCTTGGGCGCCTCGGCGTCCGCGGATTTTCTTCGCCGCCCAGGTGGAGAAGGCCGCCGAACCACCGCTCATGAGGATCAGCGCGGTAATGATCCCCAACAACACCAAGAACAGCATGATGAAGATGGAGCCGGTATTAATGCCTTCGTCGTCGTAGAAGTTCCCGGCGAAAGCATTCCATATATTCAGCAGCGTGCCCCCGATGCCGAAGTCAGCGACCAGGGCCGCGGCCGCTACGATACCCAGGCCCAAGCTGAGCAGGACCTTGCGGGTGAGGATCGCCAGGGTGATGGCGATGAGCGGGGGCACAATCGAGAGCACCGGATAAGCCGTTACCATTTCAACTCCTTGGGGTTAGCTTGGGATTAGCCTAACCAGTTATTGAATAGTGAGGCGATTCGTCTCAAAGCGTGTCAGCACGAGGGCGGTGGTGGCGTTGGACACGTCGGCGCGGTGGGCTGGGAACGCGGTTGGCCGTGCGCGCCCTGCCAACGCGCCCAACCGTCCTCGCGAAAACTAGGCGCGTTTAGCGGCAATCCACCCGTTAATAGCGGTAGCGAGCACGCCCCACGCCGGGTAGAGCGCGAGCGCCCCGGCTCGCCTAGGGTTTGCTTGCGCGGTGCGCCGCACCAAATCCGCAGCCGTAACCGTCATCCCAGCACTGACCACTGTTGCCCCCACTAGGGATCGGCGGTGGTGGAACACCCACGGCCAGGCGGCGTTTAGTGCCAGGTTGGCTCCCAATAACGCGGTGTAGGTCCGCCTCTGCGCGGGATTATCCGACCCGGTTTCATCGTCACCCAGATCCGCGATACTGAGTGCGGTGGTAGCCGCTAGCGTGGGGTAAATGACGTTCCACACCACCGGGAAAGCCCAGTCCGGCGGCTGGAACGGGGGCTTAGGCAGGCGCCGATACCATAGGCTATTCACATCCGTTCCCGCCAGCGCCACACCTCCGGCGGCCAGTACAGCGAGGGACACTCCCCCGGCGACCCGCCACCAGCGACGCGCGGACAGGGCGCCGATCCCGGGTCGGGCGCGGAACGTCCTCGTCCATAAAAATGTCCGAAATATGGTAAATGCTATACGATCGGGCACACCCCGTTCTAATATCTGAACAAAAAATGTAGCGACGCTGCTGTCGCTGCCGCAGCCAATTAAAAACCAACGACTACCAAGGAGGGCAGAACGTGGGCGTAATTTCCCTAGTTATCTTCATTGCCGTGACGGTAGGGCTGAATGCATTCGCTAAACGCCAGATTTCCGAGGCACTGCTGGTGGCACTGGTCGCCTGCTCGCTGGTCGCTGGGCTCGACGCTCCGCGACTGCTGTGGCAAAGCATGTACAAGGCCGCCCAGTCCGACATCACTTTCGCCGGTATGGCGTTCGTGTTCATGGGGGTAGTGGTCAACGAAACCGGCCTGATTACCCGCCTGATCACCATTTTGGATTCCATCTTCGGGCGCCTGCGCGGCGGCTCGGCCTACGTCTCCACCCTGGGGTCGGCAGCCATCGGCCTGGTGGCAGGGTCCACCGCGGGTAACACCGCCACCGTCGGCACCGTGACCATCCCATGGATGAAACGCTCCGGCTGGTCTGCGCCGCGCGCCGCCACCCTGGTGGCCGGCAACTCCGGCCTGGGCGTGTCACTGCCACCGAACTCCACCATGTTCATCCTGCTGGCCCTGCCGATCGCCTCGCAGGTGAGTCAAGCCTCCATCTACATCAGCTTGCTGGTGGCCGGCACCTACGCCACCATCTACCGCCTGGTACTGGTGTTCATCTGGACCCGCACCGACAACATCCCCAAGACCGACCCGAAGTTCCTAGAACCCTTCCCCAAAGCCTGGCGCGAGGGTTGGACCTCAACCCTGATTTTCATTGGTATCTTGCTGCCCGTGCTATTGTCTTTCGGCCCGCTGTATGACTGGCTGGTGCACGAAGACCGGGTAGGTGAAGCTGCCCTCAAAGCCATCTCCATCATCGTGTGGGTGCCCATCCTCATTACCCTCATTGCCTTGGTAGAAGGCTGGAATCGCCTGCCCAAGACCCCGCAGGAAATGGCGGCCGCCGTTAAACGCGAGATCCCGCAGTTCGCCACCGTGGGCGTGTCACTGTTCGCCGCCCTGGCCGCCACCGGCGTGATGTCGGAGCTGGGCGTGGGCGAGGACCTGGCCGGGTTCCTCAACTCCCTGAACCTGCCCAAGCCGCTGATCGTGGCAGTGATCTGCCTGCTGGTGATCATCGTCGCCACCCCGCTGTCGTCCACCGCCACGGTATCCGCCATCGGCGTACCCGCCCTCGCGGTGCTGGTAGCCCTGGACGTGCCGGTAGTGGTCGCCATGGTCGCGATCTTGCTGTGCTCCTCCACCGAGGGCGCCTCCCCACCCGCGGGCGCACCGATTTACCTGGCCTCGGGCCTGGCTGAGACGGACCCGGTGAAGACCTTCGTGCCCCTCATCATGTACTTCGTACTGCCCATGGCGCTGCTGGCGTGGCTAGTGGCAATGGGTTTCCTCCCGATCCCGCAGGTAGGTTAGCTATGCACAAACTTATTCGCACCGCGTTTTACGTTT
The DNA here is from genome assembly GCA_023389315.1 of Actinomycetes bacterium. Classification (GTDB taxonomy): domain Bacteria; phylum Actinomycetota; class Actinomycetes; order Actinomycetales; family Actinomycetaceae; genus Gleimia. The sequence goes on from JAEWEQ010000062.1 coordinate 4,581, forward strand.
CTCTGCTGTTGTTCCTGGTGATGGGAGCAGTGCTGGTGCTCGCCCAGTTGGGTGGGGTCGCCGGGTTCCAACCGCAACTGGTGGTGGACTTGAAAGACATCCTGGGTCCGCCCACTTTCATGATGTCTACCCTGTGTGCGCTGTTAGCCTTCGTGCTCAGTTACACGCGTGACGCCCAGCCGGCGGGTCCGGCGGCAAGCGAGATTGACGAGGACGGTCGGGAGCCTGGCAGCAAATAACCGGGGCTGGTAGCCGGCGCTGGGGCGCTGGGACGCGCCCACCCGCCTGGGGCCCGCGTGTTGGGCCGCGCCCCGTCCTCGTGAAATTTATTTACGAGGACGGGGCGCGCGTTTATCTGGCCAACACCGATTCCATCTCCCCGGCCGGGGATGAGACCTCTAGCACCCGAGCGAACGCCTATTCAATTCTTCGGGTGGAAACAGCCACCTTCGTCCCCCCGCTCAGCCAGCCTAAAATCACCGCAAGCGCGACGGCTCCGATAGCGACTAAAAATACGGATGGGGGTACCACGAAGAGACGGAATGGCCCACCTGATTCGAGAGGAAAAGCGCGGCTTATGTTGATTACCGCGTAGGCGACCAAGATCCCACCGAGGCTTCCCAAAGGCACCGACGCCAGGGGTCGCCCTTCACCCGAATACAGGGGGTTCCCCAGGCCTATCAGGATGGTCCACGCCTGGGACCTGCCCACCAAGTTACGCACCACGGTGGCGGTGGGCCAACTGCACCGGCAGCCCGCCCGCCTGGCCGCGCGAAAGTTCCCTACCGCCCTCGCCCTCCCGATGGCCACCGCTTTCGAAGGTCGAGGGCGGTGGCGGTGTCACAATCTTGAAATTGCTACCAACTAGATGCGCGAATCGTATATTCCGTATGGTTGAATTTGTTTGCACCGGTTGCGCATTCGAGTCACATCAGCGCGTGACCCCGATAAAAGGAACGGAAGTCGCCATGAAGAAGTCGCTAACCGCCCTCGCCCTGCTCACCACTGCCACCATAACGCTGGCAGGCTGCGGATCTAAGGGCGCCGACCCGGCCCCCACCAGCGTCGAGACCACCACCGCCACCGCCAGCGCGGACGCCACCGAGAGCGCCGCCGCTAGCAAAACCTTAGAGCTGCTGAATGGGCTTACTTTCAAAGGTGAAGCGATGCAGGCTAAAACCCTAAACGATGAGGAAAAGGTCGCCCTACAGGAGAACTCGTCCTCGCAGATGGCGGCGGACTTCGCCGAGAGCGTGCAGCCGGCCGAGTGCGCTGCGGCACTGAAGGAAATGTTGGCAGACCAGCTCACCCCAGAGCAGCTGTCCCAGCTCGATATGTCCAACGCTTCGGTCGCTACCGACGCCTTCTTCGCCTCCGCCTCCGCTACCGGTAATGCGGCAGGCCTAGCCGGGATCGCAACAGACCCGCAGCTGCAGGAAAAATATCTGCAGGCCTGTAAGGAATACTCCTTCGGCGAAGGCGATATGGCGGTTAAGATCTCCACCGAGGCGGAAGACGTACAGATTCCCGGATTCGACAGCGCTAAACTGATGAAGATGAAGTCCACCGTTGGCGATAAAGAGAGCCAGAGCTTCAACTTAGAGGCCCACAAGGGGGATGTGCTGGTGTCAGTTTTCGCCGTTAACCTCACCGGTACCGAGGTCAGCGAGGCGGACGTAGTCGACACCGCAACGCAGATCGGCGCCAAGCTGAAGTAAGTTTTCCATCGGCTTTTGGAGGCTGCGGAGTTCGACGATTATTTCGTTGAACTCCGCAGCTTTCCTTATAACGCTGAATTACCACACACGTGAGTAATGTAAAAGCGAGGTAATGTCCCCCCTAACCTGCTGCGCAAACCGAGACTTTTGCGCGCCAAATCAACGCTGCGTCGGTTAGCACGAAAGACCGGGCAAACCGCTCTACCGTGAAAGAATGACCGAAGTTAGAATTCACGGGCGCGGCGGACAAGGCGTGGTAACCGCCGCTGACCTCATGGCAATGGCGGCATTCGAGGACGGCCACCACGCGCAAGCCTTCCCCTCCTTCGGGTCAGAGCGCACCGGCGCACCCGTCGTATCGTACTGTCGGATTAGCGACAACGAAATTCGCACCCGCGAACCCGTCCTCGAACCGGACCTGATCGTGGTGCAAGACCCCACCCTGCTACCCATCATCGACGTATTCTCCGGCCTCAAACAGGACGGTTACGCCCTCGTAAACTCCTCTAAGTCACTGCAGGAACTGGGACTGGGACACCTGGAAGAGCGCTACCTAGACGGGCACATCATCACCATCCCAGCCAGCGAAATCGCCCGCGAACACCTGGGACGTCCCTTGCCCAACGCGGTACTGCTGGGGGGCGCCGCCGCCCTCACTGGGATTTTGCGGATCGAATCGGTGCTCGACGCCATCGGCCACCGTTTCGGCGGGAAGATCGGCGAAGGAAACCAAAACGCTGCCCGCGCCGCCTACGACCTAGTTATGGAGACTAAAAATGTTGCAGCAAATTGAGGGCTCCCAAGCGATGGCGAAGGCCGTCGCTGCCTGCCGCCCCGAAGTCATTAGTGCCTACCCGATTTCCCCGCAAACCCACATCGTGGAGGCCCTCTCCGCCCTCGTGAAATCCGGGGAACTACCCCACTGCGAATACGTGAACGTGGAATCGGAATTCTCCGCCATGTCCGCCTGCATTGGAGCCTCCGCCGCGGGGGCACGCGCCTACACCGCCACCGCTTCCCAAGGCCTACTATTCATGGTGGAAGCCATTTATAACGCTTCCGGCCTGGGCCTGCCGATCGTGATGACGGTAGCTAACCGAGCCATCGGCGCTCCCATTAACATTTGGAACGACCACACCGACGCCATGAGCCAACGCGACTCCGGGTGGCTGCAACTATATGCGGAAAACAACCAAGAGGCCGCCGACCTGCACGTGCAGGCCTTCAAAATCGCCGAGGAACTATCCCTGCCGGTGATGGTGTGTATGGATGGGTTCATCCTCACCCACGCGGTGGAGCAAGTGGACGTACCCGAGCTCGAACAAGTCCAACAGTTCCTACCCCCCTACGAGCCACGCCAAATGCTCGACCCGGAAAACCCGCTGTCGATCGGCGCCATGGTGGGTCCGGAAGCCTACACCGAGGTGCGCTACCTGGCCCACGCTAAGCAGATGCAGGCCCTGGAACTGATCCCCCAGGTGCAAGCCGAGTTCAAGGAGATCTTCGGGCGCGACTCCGGCGGACTGGTACGCCCCTACCGTTGTGAGGACGCCGAAATCATCATCGTGGCCCTGGGATCCATCCTGGGCACCATTAAAGACGTGGTCGATCAGCGTCGCGAGGACGGGGAGAAGATTGGCGTACTAGGCCTGACCTCTTTCCGCCCCTTCCCCACCGAAGCGGTGCGCGCCGCGTTGGAAAACGCCAAGCGTTTCATCGTGTTGGAAAAGGCATTTTCCGTCGGCATCGGCGGGATCGTGTCCTCCCACTGCCGCGCCGCCATGCGCGGCAAGCAGTTCATCTGCCACGAACTCATCGCCGGCCTGGGCGGGCGCAACATCACCAAGGAATCCTTGCACCGCTACCTCGATAAAGCGGTGCGCGACGAAGTGGAAAATACCCACTTCCTGGACCTGGATAAGTCCTTGGTGGAGGCAGAGCTGGAACGCGAACGCCTGGTGCGCCGCTCCGGCGCCCCCGCGGAGAACATCATGCGCGACCAGCAAGACCGCGTTAACGCCGCTAAAAACCTACCCACGCGCAACCAGGGAGAGAACCAATGAGCAAACCAGATTCCTACGCGCACCAACAAGCCACCGTCATTCCCGCCCGCGAGCAGGTGAAGTTCTACCAGGTAGGTTCCTACGCAGTGGGTAACCGCCTGGCTGATGAAAGCCAACGCTCGGTGCAGTCCGACCCGGACCGTTTTAACTCCCTCACCTCCGGGCACCGCGCCTGCCAAGGCTGCGGTGAAGCACTGGGGGCACGCTACGCCCTCGACACTGCTATGGACGCCACCGACGGGGACATGGTCGCGGTCAACGCCACCGGCTGCCTGGAAGTTTTCTCCACCCCGTATCCGGAAACGTCGTGGACCATCCCGTGGCTGCACTCCCTGTTCGGGAACGCTGCCGCAGTGGCCTCCGGCGTGGCGGCCGCCATGAAAGCTAAGGGCAAGACCACCCGCGTGGTCGCCCAAGGCGGCGACGGCGGCACCGTGGACATCGGCTTTGGCCCGCTGTCAGGCATGTTCGAACGCAACGACGATGTGCTCTACATCTGTTACGACAACGAGGCCTACATGAACACCGGGGTGCAGCGCTCCGGCGCCACCCCCGCGGCCGCCCGCACCGCCACCACTCAGCCGGTGGGTGAACACCCCGGCAACGAGTGGGGGCAAGGTAAGGACCTGCCGCGCATCGCCATGGCCCACGAAATCCCCTACGTAGCTACCGCATCGGTGGCGGACCTGCGGGACTTGGAATACAAGGTGAAGCGCGCCATGGAGTTCCGCGGCGCCCGCTACATCCACGTGTTCGTCCCCTGCCCGCTGGGATGGGGGTCGGCTTCCAACGCCACCATTAAGATTGCGCGCCTGGCGATCCAAACCGGCCTGTTCCCCATGTTCGAAGCCGAATACGGGGAAGTGACTTCGGTAATGAAGATCCGCCGCCCCACCCCGGTGGAGGAATACCTGAAACTACAGCGACGTTTCGCGCACCTGTTCAAACCCGGTGCCGACCCGGCGGTGCTGCGCCGCATCCAGGCGCAAGCGGACCGCAATATCCGCCGCTACAACCTGATCGACGACGAAGACTACGACCTGGCCACCGAACACGCGGTGGAGTTCGAAGAGGCTCGCTACGGATTCCGTCGACCCCTGGAGCTGACGGTTCTTAATCAGCAAGCTCCCGCTCCGAAGGAGGAACTACGGTGAAGGAAAATAACGCCACCGACGTATCTGCCGCATCCCGGGCAGAAGTAGACACCACCGCGGCAGAGGCCGACAATCTCCCCTTCGCTATCACCTTGGAGGTTGGTTCCTCCCTGGCGAACGAAACCGGTTCCTGGCGTTCCGAACGCCCCATCTACGTGAACCTGCTTCCCCCCTGTAATGCTGGCTGCCCGGCTGGGGAGAACATCCAAAAGTGGCTCTACCACGCGGAAGAAGGCGACTACCGTTCCGCTTGGAACGAAATCATGGTCAACAACCCCCTACCCGCAGTGATGGGCCGAGTGTGCTACCACCCCTGCCAGGTGGTTTGTAACCGCGCGAAAGTCGATGAAGCGGTTGGTATTAACGCAGTCGAACGCTTCCTTGGGGACAAGGCCCTGCAGAAAGGTTGGAGTGTAGACCCGGTCAATCCCGATACCGGCAAACACGTCCTCGTGGTGGGCGCTGGCCCCTCCGGCCTGTCCGCCGCCTACCACCTGCGCCGCCTGGGTCACGACGTCACCATTTACGAGGCCGGCCCCATGGCTGGTGGGATGATGCGCTTTGGCATCCCCTCCTACCGCCTGCCGCGCAACATTTTGGACGCCGAAGTCCAACGCATCCTCGACATGGGGGTGAAGTTGGAACTGAACCGCAAGGTAGAACATATCGAGGACGTGCGCGACCAGTTCGACGCGGTGTTCTTGGCAGTGGGTGCCCACATCGGTAAGCGCGCCTACGTTCCGGCTGCGGAGTCAGCTAAAATCATGGACGCCGTGTCCGTCCTCGGCGGGATTGAAAAGGGTGAAAAACCGCTGCTGGGTCGGCGCGTAGTGGTCTACGGTGGTGGCAACACCGCCATTGACACCGCTCGCACCGCTAAGCGCCTGGGCGCGGAAGAAGCCGTCATTCTGTACCGCCGTACCCGCGACCGCATGCCGGCGCACGATTCGGAAGTCGCGGAGGCGGAAGAAGAAGGCATCATGATGCGGTGGCTGTCCACCGTTAAGCACGTGGATTCGGACTCCATCACCATTGAGAAGATGGAGTTGGACGAAAACGGTTTCCCCCAACCCACCGGCGAGTTCGAAGAACTCGGCGCTGACTCCCTGGTGATGGCGCTGGGGCAGGAAGCGGACCTGTCGTTGATTGAAGATGCCGATGGCATTGAGATCGAGGACGGGGTGGTGAAGGTTACCTCCCAGATGATGACCGGCATCGAGGGCGTGTTCGCCGGTGGCGACATGGTGCCGTCCGAGCGCACCGTGACGGTGGCGATCGGACATGGGAAGAAGGCAGCGCGCTACATTGACGCCTACCTGCGCGGCGGGGAATACCACCCGGCGCCGAAGAACCAGGAAGCCACCATTGATCGGATGGAAACTTGGTACTACGCCGATGCGCCGCGCCGCATCCGCCCGCGCCTGGAAGGGGCGCGCCGGGCCTCCACCTTCGATGAGGTGGTACAGGGGTTGGATGAAGAATCCGCCCTGTTTGAGGCGCGCCGGTGCATGTCGTGCGGTAACTGCTTCGGGTGTGACAACTGTTTCGGGGTGTGCCCCGACAACGCCATCACCAAGATCCAGCCTGGGGAGTACGAGTTCAAGTACGACTACTGCAAGGGCTGCGGGGTGTGTGCGCAAGAGTGCCCGTGTGGCGCTATTTCCATGATCCCCGAAGAGGTGTAGCACCGCGCCACGTTTAGGCTGACGCCCCCGCTGAGACTGCTCGGCGGGGGCGAGGTCTTTTCGCCGGCGTGGCACGGCGGCGGCGCTTACCGTCCTCGACAATCAAACCGTGGAAGAGCGCCAGCTCCGCGGCGCTGAAATCGGACTCCGCCACCAACGGGTCAAGAGCGCGCTTGGCCTGCCGGTAGGTCTTAAAAGCGCCCAGCCCTTCAGCTTCAAGCAGGCGGCGGGCATAGGCGTCGTAGATGAAAACCGGCCGGTGGTAGACGTAGAGCAAAATGTCGTCCGCAGTTTCCTCCCCCACTCCGCGGATCGCCAGCAACTGGGTGCGCAGCTGGTCGGTGGGTAGCTCTTCGGCTGCCCGCCCGTGATTTAGGAACCAGGCGGTGGCGGCCAGTAGGTAGTCGGTCTTGGTTCGGAAAAACCCGCTGGGGCGGATGGCGGTGGCGACCTCCTCGCGGTCCGCTTTTACCAGGGTGGCCGGATCGAGCAGGCTGGCGGCACGCAGATTCGCGAGGGCGCGTTCAACGTTGGTCCAAGCGGTGTTCTGGGTCAGCACCGCGCCTGCGATGATCTCGAAGTCGGTATGGGCAGGCCACCAGTGCCCGGCGTCCAGCCGTCCTCGCAGATCATTGAAAATGCGGCGCAAATTGGGCGGGGCGGGGAGCTCTGGCGCTGGCGGGTCGGCTGCGGCGGGCACGGACGGTCGGGCGGGAGGGGCAGTCATGGCTCCATCTTCCCACGGCAACCCTCGAGTGGCGCGGGACCGGGCGCGGATGAGAGCCTACGCGTGAAAGCGACAGAAGAACACGCCACACGCGGGCGCGGGACCGGTGGGAGCCCGGCGCGTGAGACAGCCATAAGGGTACCCTTACCTCCGCGCGGCCGGTCAACTAAACTGAGCACATGAGTGAAACTACTTTTGCCCCGGTAACCGAGATCGCGAACCTGCGCACCGAGCCGCAGAACGTGGAAAAGTTCCAACAAGTCCTGCAAGAAAACATCCAACTGGTGACCCAAACCCCCGGCTGCCAAGGCGCGCGCCTGCTGTCGGGAGTGGAAAGCCCCGGCTGGTTCATCCTGCTGATCGGCTGGGAAAGCGTGGAGGCCCACAACGGTTTCCGCAACTCTGACCGCTTCGCCCCCTGGCGCGCCGCCATCAGCCCGTTCTTCGCCGCCGACCCGGTGATCGAACACTTCACTGACTTCGCCTACTCCCCCGCCGCCGGCAACTAACTGCCGCCAACATGTTCACCCTGCGCCAGGTCAGTGCCGGCGTCCTGACCAGTGTCACCGTGCGGATCAACCCGGGTGTGACCGCCCTCGTCGGCCCCTCCGGCTGCGGGAAGTCCACACTGTTTCGGGTACTTACGAAAACTCTGCTGCCCAGCACCGGTAACGTGGAATTTTCCGGCACAGACCTAGCGGCGTGGGACGCAGTGCAGCTGCGCCGTCAGGTGCTGATGCTCCCACAAGAGTCCTACACCTGGCCCGCGAGTGTGCGTGAAAACCTGAAAGCGGGACTGCGTGCCCAGGGCCGTGAGCTGCCCACCGCCGAGCAGATGCAAATCGCCCTGCAAGTGGTCGGGTTGGACAAGGCTTTGGACGCCGACGCCTCCCAGCTGTCGGGTGGAGAAAAGGACCGCCTGGCGATGGGGCGCAGTCTGCTGGCACAGCAGGCGTGGGCACTGTGGGATGAACCCACCGCCGCCTTAGATCGGGCCGCTGCCCGCGAAGTGATGGAACGGGCCATCGCTTACTTGCGTGAGCGTGACCTGAACCTGGTGTTCATCACCCACGACGAAGCCCTACTGGAACTGGCCGACCACCAACTACAGTTGGCCGCCGGGCAGGTGGTGGGCGATGAATGAGAGCCTGATCGTCATCAGCCCGTGGGGCTACGCGGCGGTGACCGGCCTGGGGCTGATTAGCGCCGCCATGGTGCAGGTCTACGCCAAATCGCACGGCCTGAAAGTAGTCTGGGCGCAGATTCGCATGACCTTGCAACTAGTGCTCATGGGCTTCGTCCTGGTTGCGATTTTCGACCATCCTCACCCAGTGGTGTCGCTACTAGCGATCGCGGTGATGGAAACCTTCGCGGTCCTGACCGTGGTGGGCCAACACCGCGGGAGCGTTTCCCGCCGCGCGCTGCTAACTGCCGGGGCCGGCCTCGTGGTGGGGTCAGTGATCTCCTGCGCGCTGTTCGTAACCACCGTGGTGGGCATCAACCCGCTGGTGAACCCGCGCTACCTACTACCCCTGCTGGGGATGATCGTTGGTAACTCGATGACCGCCATTAACCTGGCGGTGCGTTACATGGCCAGCCAAGTGAAGTCGCAAAAAACCATGGTGGAGACGGTACTGCACTTGGGTGGGACGAAGAATTACGCGGTGGCGCCCATTGCGAAGGAAGCGTTCCTGTCAGCCCTCACCCCCACCATCACCACCATGCTTTCGCTGGGGATCGTGATGCTACCGGGGATGATGACCGGACAGATTTTGTCTGGCTCGGTACCACTGGTGGCAGTGGGATACCAGCTGTCCATCATGGTGGGGATCCTATTTTCAGTGGTGCTCTCCACCTGGTTCACCCTGCAGTTCGGTGGCCGATACTTCCTGGATGAGATTCCCGATTAAGTTTCCCAACCCCCAATTTCGCGAGGGCGGAGCCTGCGGCCTGATCGGTCCGGCTCCGCCCTCGCTGGGTTTCCCTGTGCTCTGGCTGGGTTACTCTATGCCCTGGCTGGGTTACTCTATGCCCCGGCTGAGTTGCTGGGGGAGATTAGTTTCCGCTGTCGCCGTTGGGCACTTCGGCTTCCTCCGCGCTGTCCACCTGCTCCTCCGCTTCGGGAGCATTCATCAGGCGGCTGCGTAGGCGGAAGGCCGCGGCCGCAGCGGTGCCAGCCAATCCCGCGCCGAGGGCGGTCGCACCCACAGACGCACCGGTGATCGGCAAAGAGATGCCGCCGGGCTTGGAGGGTTTGGTGGGCGTCGAGGTCGGGTGGGCAGTTGGGACTACCGTGGGCGCCCCAGTCGGCTGGCCCGGCTGCGTCGGTTGACCCGGTTCGGTGGGCTGTCCCGGTTCGGTGGGTTGGCCCGGTTCGGTCGGATCAGTGGTGGGCGGGGCCACCCGGCGCAACATGAACTCCATCGACTTGGCATGGGCGGTAGTCGTGGTCACCACCGTGGAATCTGTCCCGGCAACTACCTCCACGCCCTCGGGAACCGAACGCGCCTGGTCAGGGACCAGCTCCCACACACCGGCCAGCGTCACGGAAGTGGAAGTCTCCGGGCTGGGGTTGTAACGCCAGGGGCGCGAATACGGCAGCAAGTTGCCAACGTAGTTACCTTCAGCGTCGTACTGTTCCTCATCCTCCCCCTCGAACAGGTGCAGGTCGGGATCGGTTACGCTCCACGCGACAGTAGTGGTATCCACCGGGCGGGAAATCACCAGGGCCGGACGAGAAGCGGAACGAACCACCGAGCTGTCGGCCAGCTGGTTATCGGCTTCGAACACCACGTAACCGGTGATGGAACTATCGAGGTCCTTCACCACGTGCGCCACTGCGTCACGCTGCAAGATCTCCAGCTTCGGGCTGGTGGCAAACGCTGCGGTAGCGTCCTTACCACCTTGTACCAAAATGGTGTAGGCGTACCCACTGTCAGAGGGTGCCTTCCCATGGTCGATCCACCCGTGAGCGAAGGTTGCAGTACCCGTTTCCTTCCCGGTTTCCGTCGGCATGGTTTGCTCCACCACTTCCGAACTGATGGTGCCCACATGTGCCACGAAGCCGTTTCCGCCCGGATCCACGATCCAGTTATCAGCGGCCTGGACTTCCTGCGGTTTCGTCATCACCGCTGGTGCCATCTGGAACAAGGTGGTGTAAGTCGAGTTTTCCTTGTCGTTATTGGAAATATTCGACCCCAGGGCGTAAACCCGCTCCCCCACCAACAGCGCCGAAATTCGGGCCTTGTGGGAAGGATTGAAGTAGGGGTGCTCTTCCAGATCCATACCGAAGATCGCAGCGTAGCCATCCATCGCGCCGCCGCCGCCAAAAGCCGGACGCGGCATCGGCATCACTTCGATCAGGCCGGTCATGTCGATCGCCATCTGCTCGATCGGCAGTTGGATGGTGGTGGCACCGGGCATGCGACGCCAGTCCCAACCCGGGTGCACCCACCCATTAGCGGGGTGAGTGACCATGCCGTCAGCATCGGTCAAAGCCTGGATCTCAATGTTGCCGTAAGTCTGGTAGCGGCCGTAGAGGTTCTTGGCATCGTAGGTTTCTGCCGTCCAGGTGTAGCGGTTATGCCCACGCACCGTGACGTTCCACTTACCTTGGCGTGCTTGTGCCGCTGCGCCATACCCGTAAGCCCAGTAACCGTTCGGAATGATCGGCTCGATGCCGGCATCAGCGAACTGCTTGTTCATCTGGGCCAGGTCCGCCCGTGGTTTGGGTGGTAACAAAGCTCGGAAGAGGCCCGCGAGCTCGCGGTCAATGTCCATGCTTGGATCCAGCGGGCGCAACGCCAGCAAGCCGAACAAAGAAACATTCGCCGGGGACAGACCTTGCTTCCCGGTGGGGTGGCGACCAGAGAAGGCAATCGGGTACTCCACCGTGTTAGAAATGCGTCCTTGAATGATCAGGGCTTCGCGAACTAGCTGACCGCCCTCGCCGCTAAGACCGAACGCGGTGCCGGAAAGGGTGGCGATAACCGGGATCGAACCGTTCAAGGCGTCACGCCCGTACGCCATGTAGAAACCCATGTGGTGGTACATGGTGCCGTCCGGTTTGAACCCGCCCGCTAGGCCGGGAGCCGGTTTGCAGGCGTCTTCGAGCCACTTGCTGAAGGCGCGCAGACGACCAATGCATTCTTGTTCTTCCTCAGCGCTGACGCAAGAGATGAGGATGCCTTGCAAGAGGGTGTTGAGTACGTCAATGAGGCCCGAATATGCCACCTCATTGTCGAAGCTCAGGGTCAGGCGCCCAGTGCCGCCATACCAGGTGATGGCATCGCGGGCAGCATCCCACAACCCGTATTCACGTAGCAGTTCCTCACCCAAATACATCGACACCGCCCAGTTCCTCCACTGGTACCCGAAGTGGTGCACGCTGCCTTGACCGGACCCGTACGCCCAGCCTTGGTCAAACAAGTAGGCGATGATACGCAAGAACATTTCGCCCGCGCGGGCCGCCGCCGCCGTGTCCCCGGCGCGGTTGGCACTATCCCAGGTGTTTGCCGCCTCCAGGGATAGGTCCATCACTTTCCTTACCGGCACTGCGCCGATCAAATCCATCAGCGGTTTCTTGATTTCCTTGGGCCACAGATCCGCTTGGTAACCGTTGGTGAAGGGGCCAGAGGTGGTGAGGACGGGGGGCTGCCCAGCGGTGAGCCCCACCAAGGTGGGAACGCCGATTTCCGCGAGCTTCTGTTCCAACTTATCCAGGGCCGCTGGCGTGTAACGCTTATCGACGCGGTTATCGTCCAGTAAGCGCTGACGGATGGTCTTGAGGCCTTCGAGTTCTTCGGCGGTGGGGTTCGACCCGTCAAACCCGGGATCGGTCATGCGTGCCCAGTAGTCACGCAGACCCAACCAGTGGTAGTTCTGGTTCTGCGCCACCCGCGGCTGTACGAACGGTACCTGATCGTCGGGCATGGTTTGGTCCCCGCGCCAACTATTGTTAGTGATGATCTGGTCGATCCACAAGGTTCCCTCACGGTCGGGAGCGTTGATCACCACCCGGTTCATGGTGGTGGTCGGCATCCCCTCGGTGTCGAAGCCGTAGCGCACCCAGCAGGTACGCCAACCGGTGAAGTTCAAGTTGAAATCGAACCAGCAGTCGACCTTTTCGTCGGTGCAGAATTCAACGCGAAGCGCGTCCTCGTGCGCCTGTTCGTTGTAGACCCAGAAGGAGAAGTGCGCGACCGCGTCACTTACGTAGGCTTGCTGCAGGTCGAATCCGCTGATGTCAACGTGGAGTTCGGCATCGATGCGCAGTTTCGCTTTCTTCTGGAAGTCCCACTGCAAGGAGTTGGCTCCAACTCTTCCGTGTTTGCCGGAAAGCTCCATGTTCGCGCCTTCGGTGGAGAAGGTGGAGGGGATCTTGGTTTCTAGGATGTACATGGGTGACTGGGCGCGCGCCAAGTAGTCTTCCATGCCTTCCAGGGTGGTCGGTACCGGTTCGTCCGGTAGGCCAATGGCGAGGGCGTGGGGTGCGTCCTGGAGGAAGAATCCGATGGCGGATGCCAAGACAGCGCCTTGCAGGAAATTGCGGCGGTTAAGCTGTGGGGTTCTCACTTAGGGTCTTCTTTCTGGGCGAGGTTCTGGGTGTGTGGGGACGTTCATTTGCCCCGGGTTGTGGGTCGAGGGGGTGGGGCGCTGCAGTGCGCCCCACCCCCGGGGTTTTATTGCTCGCCTTCGGGCGTAGCGGTTTCTTCGTCAGCGCCGAGTTCGTCCTCGTTAACGGGGGCGTTGTTCAGGTGGCTACGCAACCGGAACGCGGCCGCCGCAGCGGTGCCAGCCAATCCCGCGCCGAGGGCGGTCGCCCCCACCGACGCACCAGTGATCGGCAAAGAGATGCCGGGCTTGGGCGAGGTGGTGGGTGCCGGCGCACCGGTGGTAGTAGGAGCTACCGTGCCGGAAGGAACCGGTGCGGGAGCGCCGGTTGGTGCGGGAGCGCCGGTCGGTGCGGGAGCGTCGGTCGGGACCGGATTCACCGGCGGCTGCGGGGGAACCGGACCACTAGTCGGCGCCGGCGTTTCCGTGGGAACCGGTGCCGGAGGCTGGGGCGGAACCGGGCCTTCGCTGGGAACCGGGCTGGGACTGGGCTCCGGGGTTTCCGTAGGTGCCGGAGTCTCAGTTGGTGCCGGGGTTTCCGTAGGTGCCGGAGTCTCAGTTGGTACTGGGGTCTCAGTGGGATCCGGGGTTTCCGTCGGTGAGGGAGTCTCGGACGGCTCAGTACCCACCGGCACGAGGATGAACTCAATCGACTCCGCGTCGGCCGCAGACACCGTAACCGTGGTGGAGCCACTGCCAGCCGATGCCTCCACTGCCCCGGTGCGACCTACATCAACAGTAGAGCCGAGCTGCCACTCGCCATCCAACACCAGCTCGGTGCTGGTAACCGGACTGGGGTTTAAGCGCCACGGCCGCTGGTAGGGGCCTTTGTTACCAACGTAGGTGTCGCCATCCCACTGATCCTCGTCCCGGCCTTCGAAAAGGTGCAAATCGGGATCAGTGACGCTGAAAGCAACCTGCTTATCATCAACAACCCGCTCCAGTACCAAGATCGGGCGAGAAGCAGAGCGCACCCGAACGCCCTCGACAATCTTGGCGGCAGCATCGAAAACGGTGTACGCAGTTATCTGCGAGGGCTCATCCTTGACCACGTGGGCGGTGTTGTCTCGCTGCAGTACCTTCACGGTGGGGGCCTCAGCGTAAGCAGAGGTCGCTTCCTTACCGCCCTGCACCAAAATGGTGTACGCATAGCCACTGTCTTGCGGAGCGGTGCCGTGATCAATCCACCCGTGTTCGACCGTGTAAGTGGCATTGGATTTGTCGCCCTGATCGGGCATGGTCTGCTCAATGGATTCGGACTTCATAGTGCCTTCGAGGACGACGAAGCCGTTCCCACCGGGATCAACCAACCAGTTCTTGCCACTTTCCACTGGCTTCGGGTTGTTCATCACCGACGGGATCATTTGGAACAGCGTGGTGTAGGTCGGGTTAGTGGAGTCGTTATTGTGCACAGCAGAGCCCAGGGCCACCACCTTGTCGCCTACCAAGAAGGCGGACAAAAGTGCCCCATGGGTGCCATTGAGCCCGGGGTGCTCGGCAAGTTGCATACCGAAGATGGATGCATGGGTGTCCATCACCCCGCCACCACCGAAGGCCGGCCTCACCATCGGCATCACCGAACTGCGGTTGCTCATGTCCACACCCAGCTGCTCGATGGGAATCTGGATGGTCGTGGCACCGGGCACGCGACGCCAGTCAATACCAGGCTGGGCCCAGCCGTTGGCCTTGTGGGTGACAATCCCGTTCTCATCCGGCAAAGCCTGGATTTCGATGGCCCCGTAGGACAGGTAACGACCGTAGATATTCTGCGCTTTGTAAATCTCTGCGGTCCACCCGTAGCGGTTGTGTCCGGTCACGGTGACGCTCCACTGCTTTTGGCGCGACTGCGCTACCGGCGCGTACTGGTATTGCCAGTAGCCTTCCGGCCCGACCTCGGGTGCGATACCGGCGGCCTTAAACTCCTCCGCCCACGCGGTTTGCTGCGCCGTGGGTTTGGGCGGCATCAGGCGCAAGAAGGTGGCCGCCATCTCACGGTCGTACTGATCCCCCTTATGGAAGGGACGCTTACCGACCAGCCCGTACATATTGATGTTCTGCAACCCCAGCAGACCGGAGGAGATACCGTCCTCGCCAGTGGGGTGCCGTCCCGACAGGGCGATGGGGAACTCGTAGGTGTTGCAAAGACGCGACTGGGTGAAGATGGCTTCCCGCACGATCTGCGCTTGCTCACCGATCAGACCGAAGGGAGTGCCGTTAACGCGCGTGAACACCGGCACCGCTCCCACCAGGGCGTCGCGCCCATAGGCCGGGTACACCCACATGTGGTGGAACAGGGTACCGCCAGGTTTGAAACCGCCCAACGTGCCGGGAGAGTATTGCGTAGCGCTGTTAATCCAGCTGCCGAACGCGCGCAGGCGCGCCACGGCTTCGGTGTCGTCATCGGAGGCAGCGCCGGAAATTAGCAACGCGTTAAGCAAGGTGTTGAGGACGTCAACTAGACCCGAATAGGCTTCCCCGCCTTCGAACGGTTGCGTCAGGCGACCCGTGCCAGCCCACCAGGTGAGCGCGGCGTACGCTTCGTCCCACATGTTGTTCGCCTGCAGCAGCTCTTTCGCCAGCAGCATGGAGACCACCCATTCGCGGAAAATATATCCGTAGTGGTGTTGGCTGCCCTGGGAAGATCCAGCGGCCCACCCCTGGTCGAACAGGTAGGCCATGACCCGCAGGTAGCAGTTGCCTGCGCGGGCGGCGGCGTCTGCATTGCCAGCACGGTTAGCGCTATCCCAAGCTTTTGCGCACTTGCCAGCCAGGTCCATCACGTCGCGGGTCTTGACTGCTCCGATGGCGTTCATCAGGGGTCCGCGGACTTTACCGGGGAACACATCCATCTGGTTGTGGTTGGTGAAGGGGCCAGATACTGCCGGGCGCAGCGGTTGTCCCTTTTCCGTCGGTGCGAGTTCGGGTACTCCCAACTTAGCTAGTTGATTCTCCAGCCCACTCAGCCCTGCCTCGGAGACGTCAGCGTTGACCTGGTGGTCTTCGAGCAGGTAGCGGCGTACCTGTTCCAAAGCTTCGCGTTCTTCTGCGGTGGGAGCACTCTTGTCCAAGTCCTTGAGCATCTCCCAGTAGTGGATGGAACCCAACCAGTGGTAGTTGGCGTTTTGCTTCACGTAAGGCTGGACTTGAGGTACCTGCCAGTCGGGAGCGGGATGGTCGCCGCGCTGATCCAGATTGGTGACGATCTGGTCGATCCACAAAGTTCCCTCACCGGCGGGCGGGGTCATGCGGATGCGGTTCATCTTCGCGGTGGGCACGCCTTCCGTGTCGTAGCCGTAGCGCACCCAGCAGGTACGCCAACCGGTGAAGTTCAGGTGGAAATCAAACCAGCAATCGACGGTATCGTCGGTGCAGAACTCAACGCGCAGCGGCGCTTCCTTCGCGGTCTCGTTGTAGACCCAGAAGCAGAACTGGGGCACCCACGCGGAGATGGTTTGCGCATTCGGATTGTATTTCTTGACGTTGACTTTGAGAGGGGCATTAAGTTCAAGTTTGGCACCATCTTGGTAGTCCCACTGCAAACTGTGCGGACCAACTTTGCCATGCTTATCACTGATCTCAATGGTGGAGGCAGTGGCCGTCAGGGAGGAGGGCAGTTCGCCCTCGAAAATGTAGATCGGCGGATCTGCTTTCGCCAGGTAGGCGTCTAACCCCGCCAAGTCGGTGGGAACGGCTCCGCCTGGCAGCGCGGCGGAGGCAACGGGCGGCTGCCCCTGGAGGAAGTACGCCAGTGCACTGGCGAAAACCGTACCTTGGAGGACGGTGCGGCGTTTAAACTGTGGGATGCTCACGAGGCATCTCCCTTCTGTGGTTGCGTCGTTGCAGGTGGTTTGAGGTTTACGGGGGTGGAGGAGGAAAACTCCTGCCACTGGATGTCGATGGTTAGGCGCTGCTGCTCGACTTGGAGGCGCTGGATCTGCGGTACCGCGCTAGCGGGGGTCTGGTCGTTACCCAGGTACAGGGCTACCGCGTACCAGTAACCTGGGCGTAGTTCGAACTCCATCGTGGGAGTGTGGCTGCTCTCCCCCATCGGGGAGGCATCTTGGCGCACATCAACGCCAGTTCCCAGTAGGGCCGGTGGCTGCGCTTCATCCAGTTGCGGGGTCACGAGGGCGGTAAGCCGGGAGGTCAGTTCGCCAACGTTTACCTGAACTTCGTGGGTTTCGGCCTTGGCGAGTTGGGAGGTGCCGGGCGCGCCGGCGTTGGCGTTGGTTTCCAGCGCGGCGTTTCGCTGGGCGCCGGCGTCGGGCATCGCCGCGGCGTCGGCGCTCAGCGCCCAACCACCGAAGCGCAGACGACAGGCGCGACCCGGGTCGCGACGCAACTGGGGCTGTTCCAGCAGGCCCGCAGCAGAAGTCGATTTCGCTTGGGTGGCGCCCCCGAGGGTGCTGGGGAAGGAAGTTGAGCTGGTAGCGCTGGCACCGTCCTCGTGGATATCGAAGCGTGCCAACCGCACCTCCCACGGCCCGTGCACTACCGAGACGGTGTGGAGAATCCCGGCTATTGCCTGAACCTGATCCATTGGGAGCCCAAAGTTCTCGGCCTCGGTTGAAGCCATCCAGTGCGGCTGCGCTATCGAAGCGGCGTAGGCGACGCGCTCGGCGCTGACGCCCAGGTCAGTGAGGTGGAAACCGGAGCGGTGAGTGGCCACTCCATCCCGGTCCAAAAGCACCACCGCCTGGTCCAAGGGCGAGCGGCGCGAGGATTCATCCAGCAACGGGGTGGTGACGTTTGAATAACCCCAGCGCGCATACTCGGGCAGGTCACCGACCAACTGGTCCGGGTAGGCGCGGTCCGTGCCATGGTTGGTGACGCGCACGATCCCGTCGGTAGTGGCCGACACGATCCAGCCGGGGGCGGTTATTACGCGCAGCTGATCGGCCTGCTCCGCCGGTAGGGGCACTGCCGGCGCGGTCCACACCGGGTGATCGTCCGGGAACGCTATCCCCAGCAGCCCCTTGGACGCCCAGTAGGGGGAGGCGGGGCCGGAGTAGGTCTGACGCATGGGGGTCCACTCACGGTGCCACCCCATGTCCAGCAGGCCGCGCTGGTTCGGGACCCCGTGGCGGGTGAAGTAGCTCAGCATCAGGTTCGCGCAGTGGCGCAGCTGCCCCAGCTGGGGGTGCGATACTTGCGCCAGGGCCCCGGCCCACAGCGGCGCGATGGTGGCGAAGCGGTAGATCAAGGATCGACCCACGTACAGCGGTGCTCCCTGCTTGCCGACCAAGGTGAGGAAGTCATCGAGGAAACGCTCCAGGCGTGGCGCGTCGCGGCGCTGCCCGTAGTCGGTGGTGGGGTGGGTGGCTTGCTGGTCGGCGCGCCAACAGTTGCGCAGCGCACCGGTTTCAGGGTCGCCGAAGAAGTCGCAAGCCGAACGCATATTCGCCCACAGCACCGGGTACAAGTGCATCGCCCACCCGACGTAGTGGTCGTAGGAGCGCCAGTTGCCGTCCGCGTACCACCCGTCCTCGCGATAGAAACTTTCAATCTCACGCAGGTCGGCTTCGATTTCGGCGGGGTTGTGGGGCGCGCCCACGGAGCGCAGGAAGGTTTGCACCACGATGCGGAACCAGCGCCAGTTGTTGTGGTGGTAGGTGTCATCGCCCACTGCGGGAGCCAGCCACGCGATGACGTTGGCCTGATGGTTGGGGCTGAGGGTGTCCCAGATCCAGGGGCGCGTGAAGTCCAGCATGATGGCGATGGCGGCGGCTTCGACTTTTGCTTGTGCGCAGGTATCCAGGCTGGGCCAGCGGTCGGAAGAGGTGGGGGTGGTGCCGTTGATTAGGCCGGTGCGGTACCAGGGGATTAGCCCCAGGGGGTCGGAGCCGTTAGCGCCGCGCAGGCGCATGCCGGCGAGCAAGAAGGTGCGGGCGTAGCCTTCCAGCCCATCGGATTCGTAGCCGGATATGGAGGTCAGGCCCGGCAGGTGTGCTTTGGCGCGGGAGGTGGTGAAGTAGGGGCGGGTAGCAAGCAGCAGTTGGTCAGCGAAGGCCACCCATTGCGCGCGAGTGAGTTCGTCTTCGCAGGGTGGGCAAGCAGCTGGCGCAGGGGTATCACGAGGACGGTCGCCGCCCTCAAACCCGTACTGTTCCAAAGTGATCACTTCCCCATTAAAGTGCATTTCAGATCATCTTAGATCATGTTTAGAGCTTATCCAGATCGCTTGTGAACAGTCAAGAGGTGGAAGTAAATCGACCCACAATGTTCACCGCCATGACCGGATTTGCAAATACGCCCACCCCACCGATGCCGCGACGCCGGCGCCCTGCCCTACGGTTTGGCGAAACTGATCGGCGGGGTAGTGTTCTCCACCGGCTTGGCGATGGTGATTATGACCGGCACCGACCTTTTCACTTCCACCTCGATGACCCTGATGGCCGGGGTGGACGGCAAACTCCCCTGGCGCCGACTCTTCCCCCACTGGATGGTGGTCTATGTCGGAAATTTTGTAGGCGCTTTGGCGGTAGCGGCGTATGCGTTGGTTTGGGTATGTTGGCTTTGCACCGACACCAGCGGCCGGCGGAACTGGATTAGACTGTAGATGACCCAAACCATCCCACAGCGGTTTTACACAGGAGAATATAATGAGCCAACAACCCCCTGCCAACGGCCCGCAGAGCCCGTACGAGCCGGGTTATAACAACTCTCAGACCCCGCCGCCGTTCGATCCCAACCAAGCAGCCGGTGGCGCGCCCAACTACTATGCAGCACCCGGCTACCAGCAAGCCCCCATGCGTCCGCAAAAGTCAGCGCTGGCTGCGGGCCTGCTGGGGATCTTCCTCGGCGGCCTGGGCATCCATAACTTCTACCTGGGTCGCACCGGCCTGGCGGTAGCCCAGCTGCTGATCAGCTTGCTCTCCTTTGGTCTTTTGGCCTGGGCCTCCGCGCTGTGGGGCTTCGTCGAAGGCATCCTCTACCTGGTCGGTTCCTCACCGCGTTGGAACACCGACGCCGCCGGGGTGCCACTTTCCCGCTAACTGCCTGATTTGATATCCAACCAAAAGCATTGACGGTTTCGGGGTCGGCGTTGTGACTTTGCACGCCGACCCCGATTAATTTTCTACGAGGACGGTCAGTTGCCTTGCAAAAGCTGGAAGCGGCACGGATTGATGGGGCCTGTGATTTCAAGATCTTCCTGGTGATTGTGCTGCCGCTGATCCGCTCGGTGCTGATCAGTTTGACGGTCTTCACTTTCCTCACCACTTGGAACGATTTCCTCTGGCCGCTGGTGTCAATCGCCTCCGACCAAAACCGCACGGTCACCTTGGCGGTGGCTCAGCTGCACGGCAGTTTCAAGACCCAATACGGGATGGTCATGGCCGGAACCACCATTGCTTTCGCGGTGCCGTTCCTGGTTTACGTGATTTTGCAGCGTCACTTCGTGGAGGGCGTAACCGCCTCCGGTGTTAAAGGATAAAGAAAATGGAAAACATAGAAATATACCCGGTTTCAGAGTTAGACAAGATCCTCCCCGATCGCACTCCCACCCGCTGGGACGGCACGTTGAGCGGATTTAGTGGGCAAAATGCCAGTTTCCAGTTGGCGGTGAACTTCGGTCGAGCCAACTGTCCGCTGCGTCACCTGACGGCACGGATCATCGCTGACGGGGCCCGCGTCGCTGCCTATAAGGTCGAGCTAGTTCCCGTATCCGTGCCCGGTTTCAACCTGGATAAGGACGGATATTTGGTCGACTACCCCGGCTTGCTACCCGACCGCCTGAGCGCAATAGAAAATATTGGCGAGGGCGACGCGGCCGCGTTTACCCTGACCCGCACCCACGTCGGGTGGCACGGTTTTTGGTTCGACGTGCAGCTGCCAGCCTCGCGCGTGACGGTGGAAGTCTTCGCTAACGATGAGAAAATCGCGGACTTTGACTTCCCCGTCCTCGTGATTGAAGAATCTTTGCCCCCCATGGATTTCATCAGCACCCGCTGGTTCCACGTTGATTCGCTGGCCGACGTGCTCGGGATGGAGGTTTGGAGCGAGGAACACTGGGCGGCGATCGAAGCGCACTTGGCTTCGGCGGCTCGCATGGGGATTAACTCGGTACTTACTCCGCTGTGGTCCCCGCCGCTGGACACCGCAGTGGGAAGCTACCGCACCACCAGCCAGCTGCTGGACATTGTGGAAATTGAGCCAGGCGTTTATCGGTTCGGCACCGAACGCGCGGACCGCTGGATTGAGCTGATGCGCGAATGCGGCATCACCTCGGTTGAAGTGCCGCACCTGTTCACGCAGTGGGGGGCGAAGGCTTGTCCGGCGTTTTGGATCGAAAGGGACGGCGAAGCTGAGCGCTGTTTCGGGTGGGACACGCCGGCCACCGATCCGCAGTACCAGAAATTCCTGGAACAGTTGATCCCGTTCTTACGCGATTACCTGGACCAGAAACTGGGTCACGAGCACGTTTGGTTCCACATTTCCGATGAGCCTTCTCACGATCAGCTCGACAGCTACCGGGCGGCCCGAGCCGTGGCGCTGCCACTGCTGGAGGGAGCGCAAGTGATGGATGCGCTCTCCGCGCCGGCCTACAACGAGCTAGTCACCTACCCGGTGGTCGCAGTCGACGCGGTGAAAGGGTTCAGGGATATTGGCGTGGAGCCGG
Source organism: Actinomycetes bacterium (assembly GCA_023389315.1). GTDB lineage: Bacteria > Actinomycetota > Actinomycetes > Actinomycetales > Actinomycetaceae > Gleimia. Next base: position 26,161 of record JAEWEQ010000062.1, read on the forward strand.
CCTGGGTTTACTACTGCGTTTCACAAAACCATGACGTCGCTAACCAGTTCATCGCCCAACGCGGGGCCCGCCACCGCCTGTTCGGGTTGCAACTGTACAAGAACCAGGCGCGTGGATTCCTCCACTGGTCTTATAACTTCTACTACTCGCAATACTCGCGCGGCCTGATCGACCCGTACCGTGATACCTCGGCGGGCGGGGGATTCATTAGTGGCGACTCCTTCATCGTCTACCCCAAGCCTGATGGCACCGTGGAGGAATCTTTACGTCACCGCATGCTGGGTGATGGGTTCCGCGATCTAGCTACCTGCCAGTACGCGGAAAAACTCCTGGGACGTGACGCGGTTTTGCACATCATCGACCCGGCCGGCGACCTGGATTATCAAAGCGGTTGGATTAGCGAGGACGAGCTGCTACGCCGAATCCAAAAACTGCACCAAGCGATCGCCGAGGCGGTGTCATGAAGACAGCAAAGCACACACTGTTGGAGCGAACCTTGGCGGTGAACGCCCTCGTGAAAGGACTAGACTTTCCGCGCGGCCAACAGCACCGCCCCCATGGGGACGGCACTGGCTTCCGGTAGCAGCGCCGCTTCCAAAGGCACCACGCCACGCAAGCCCGGGAGCATATTGCGATCAACCGCATCTTTGAGGACCTGCAA
>JAEWEQ010000019.1 GCA_023389315.1 Actinomycetes bacterium
GCCGCGTAGACGGCTGGCGAAAGCAACCGGGTGAGGAGGAGGGTACCCAGCGGCCCTAAGTGCCCCCAGCCCTCCAATGCGATTTCACCAACCCCTCCCGGGTGTGCAAGTTATAACTTGCACACCCGGAATTTTTTCTGGGAATCCGGAACTATTCCATCCAGCTTCCGGGTCCTACTGGTCAGCATTGGCCATGCGTGCCGCCGATCGAAACGCTGACGGACGCACAAGGCTTCATATAAAATAATGACGAGTCTTAGGGGCTGCTCCAGCGTTGAATCTTCCCCTCCCCGCATCCTCTCTCAGGAAGGGTATTTCGATGCGAATCCTCGCCATATCAGTCTTAGCCACTACCATCACCGGCGGGACGTGGCTTCCTCCGGCCACTTTTACACCCGATGGATCTGCTCTTTCCTCAACAGAATTTATTGCCTCTGCGGCAGCTGCTGAATGGAGACAAGAGAGTTCCTGGTATAAGTCCAAGCAAAGCTGTGAAAGTCGCGGGATAACGTTAATGGGAATGAATATCGCGTTTACCTACGATTGTCGATTCAACCAGGCAGGCCGGTGGACACTGTTCTACCTGCCCGTTCGACCTGATGGCCCACTACCTGGTTCGTTCAATGAACGTATCTGAGCTTTACGCACTCAAAGAAGGCCAGATTTGCTGCACAGAGGGCTTTATTTGTAGCTCTGGCGACGCCCGATGGGTGAACTATTGTGATCCTCACGCCAACCGTAACCACCCGGGTTCGGTACCGATCTACGCAGCACCTCAGACTTCGTTTGACTTGACCACTCCGAACCGTTATCGGATAACCGGTAGCTGGGATGGTACCGGAATTAGAGCCCAAGAATTTACGCTCGCATCGAACCAAACCCAGCACCTAACGGCAGATTTTGACCAGCTAATTACGCGGCGCCGTGAATTCCCTATTCTGCGGAAATTACAACAACCCGCACCGATGTTTCCCCAAGATCTAATCGTTCAAGCCGGTGGTCAAAAGTGCGTATTTAATGATGGCGAAATATACCTGTTCTACTCGATTTTGCGTTACTGGACTGAGCCTGCAATCCAGACAGCTGCCGATCATCCACACCATGGGGTCGCAGTGTTAGTTGGCCACCCCAATGACAGTTTCCCGGTAGATTTCAACCACTACGGAGCACCCGAGTAAGAACTGCGGTCACCGTCCTCTAAATCCCGCTAGAGTTATTGCTTTCCCACTCATTTCGGGCTTGCTCAAACGCTTCGATCGCCCTATCCAGATCAGCGCGAGTTAGGGAGGCTGACATCTGCGTGCGAATACGCGCCTTACCTTTAGGAACTACCGGGAAAGAAAACGCCCGCACGTAAACGCCGCGCTCTAAGATGGCATCTGCCATGCGCGCAGCCTTCACCGCGTCCCCGATCATCACCGGCACGATTGCATGGTCAGATTCGGGAATATCAAACCCTCGGGCCACCATCTCGCGGCGGAAATAAGCAGTATTTTCCCGCAACTTCTCCAACAAGTCACTGGAATCGCGCAGCAGTTCAACGGTTGCTAACGCGGCCGCCGCAATCGAGGGCGCCAGCGAATTAGAGAACAGGTAGGGGCGAGAGCGTTGCCGCAGCATTTCCACGACCTCGCGCCGCGCACAGGTGTAACCACCGCTGGCCCCACCCAGGGCTTTGCCGAGCGTACCGGTGAGAACATCGACCTGGCTGCGTCGGTCAAACAACTCCGGGGTTCCAGCTCCGGTAGCACCAGTGAACCCCACCGCGTGGGAATCATCCACCATCACTAGCGCATCGTAGCGGGCTGCCAATTCACAGATCTCATCAATCGGGGCCACGTACCCGTCCATGGAGAACACCCCGTCGGTGGCGATAATGCGGGTACGAGCGTCCTTGGCTTCGATAAGTTTCGCCTCCAGATCAGCCATGTCGCGGTTACGGTAGCGCAAACGCTGAGCTTTAGTCAGACGCACCCCGTCAATGATGGAGGCGTGGTTGAGTTCATCGGAAATGATGGCGTCTTCTGGGCCGGCGAGCACTTCAAACAGTCCGCCGTTGGCGTCGAAACATGAGGAATACAAAATGGTGTCCCACTCCTCAGCGTCCTCGGGGTGGAAGAACTCGGTGAGGGCACGCTCCAAGCGCGTGTGCAAAGTCTGGGTGCCGCAAATGAACCGCACCGACGCCATCCCAAAACCCCACTCGTCGAGGGCTTTCTTCGCTGCTTCAATCAGCACCGGGGAGTTAGCCAACCCCAAGTAGTTGTTGGCGCATAGATTCAAAACTTCGCGACCGTCCTCGACCCCCACGTGGGCGGCTTGGGCGGTGGTGAGGGCGGCTTCTTCCTTGTACAAACCCTCTTCGCGTAGCTGCTGTAGTTCGGCGGTGAAACGCTCCCGCAGTTTGGTATCCATTGCTGCCTCCCCAGGCTCAATCCAACTATCTATTTACTGATAATCCTACGTCCAACCCACCGCGCTAAGGCTTCCTTCCTTGTTTGGGTCATTTGACTCTGTCACTTCGGCCCGCCCACCCTTCCTGGCGTCGCCCGGTTGGGGGCGGCGAGGCGATTATCCCATTGGGTGGAACCTAGTTGGCGTTCGTAGATGTTCAACACTTCGAATATCTCCGGGGCATACCAACCCTCCACTCCGCGTTCGATCGACAGCCGAGCAATGATCCCCACGTCTTTCAACTTGCCACAGGCGTGCCTGGCCGCGGCCGCGCTCACCCCGAGGTGTTCTTGCAATAAGGCGGGGGTGAACATCGGCATTCCCGGTAAAGCTTCCCGCAGACGCACCGCGGTTGAATCCGAACGCAGCGCCCTGGAGCTGGACTTTCGAGCGAATGCTTCATGTCGTTCGCGCCAGCTGGACTTTAGGTTTTCAATGTCGGTGGCTAAGTGCTGCGCAATTTCTAAAGCCGCTTCGGTGGCGTCGAGAAACACTTCCAACCAGCGCGCCACGTCCTCGTTCCATTTTGGCGAGGACGGATCCGCCGCGGTCCGAAAGGCAGTTAAGCCACGCACATACTCTTGAGAACGAGTTGCCAAGGCGGCTGAGACGGGAATAAATGCGGTAGTTTCGAGGGCGCGGCGGCGCCAAATAGTGTGGATCAGGGCGCGGCCGACACGCCCATTCCCGTCGGGGAAAGGGTGGATCGTCTCGAACTGGGCGTGCACCAGTGCGGCTTGGATGAGCGCGCCGTGCGTAGCGCCGGAGGCGTAGTGCGCCAGATCCTGTAGTAAGCGTGGCACTGCTTGCGCGGGCGGGGGCACGAATTCGGCCTCTAGAGGGTGGTAGCTGCTACCTCCCAGCCAATTTTGAAACCCGCGGATACCCAGGTCCTTGGCCTTTGCATCCTCCGCCGTGAGAAGTTGGTGTTGCAAGGTCTCTATCCCGGCGACCGTAATTTCCTCACCGGCTGCCAGGGTGCCCATGGCTTTGTCGATGACCGAAATGTTCGCGGCGACCTGCTGGGCGGCATTATGTGACAGCCTCTGCGGGGAGCGCGGCGCGCGCTGGAGCTCGGCCTGCGCCACCTTCTTCGCGGAGGCTTGCAGGCCTTCAATATGAGACGAGGCTATGGCCTCGCTGCGCAGCAGTAACCGACTGAGTGCCTCCATGCCCACCGCATCGGAGTCCGCGGAAAAGTCTTGAATTTGTCTTTCGAGGGTCGCGGCGCGCAGGGAAAGTTCTGGCGGGACTTTGAGTGCTATGTCAGCCAGGGTGTCGGGTGTGAAAGCACGGTAATGACCCGCCCGCCGGTCGCGCTCAAGCGGTGCACTGTCGTTGCCTTCCCAAAGTTGCTCTGTGTATTTCCCCATCGTCACCTCCGCCGGAGAGAGGGTTGTATGAGCTGTATAGCCTTAAGTTAGCGCAGAACTGTCCGCGGCGCCAGGTTAAGGTTTAAGTTGGCGCCAGGTAGCTGCAAGCGCCAAGTTAAGAAATAAGTTGGCGCTTGCAGCTCAAGTTCACCAAGTTACGGTTTAAGTTAGCGCAGCTCACGCAGGCGTGCTGGTTTGGAGCGAGTCCACATACACCCCGGGCCCGCCCCGCGCTCGCAGCGTTGGGTTAGGCCGGCACTCGCGCACCACCCTGACCGCACTCAGTCCTCCCAGTTCATAACCACCTTGCCGCTGCGCCCATCACCAGCCACCTTGAAGGCTTCCTCAAAATCGGTGTAGTGCATGCGGTGGGTGATCACCCCGGAAATGTCCAAACCCGACTGCAGCAGGGCAGTCATCATGTACCAGGTTTCGAAAATCTGCCGGCCCGTCACGCCCTGAATTGTGAGCATATTGAAGATAACGGTGGACAGATCCAAGCTGATTTCGCGGGTGGGGGTCCCCAGCAGCGCGATGCGCCCACCGTGAGTCATATTCGCAATCATGGACTTCAAAGCGGGAGCGGCACCGGACATTTCTAGCCCAATGTCAAAGCCTTCCTTCATGTTGAAACGCGAGAACACGTCCTCGAGCTTCTCCCGCCCCACGTTCACGGTGTGTTGGATACCCAGGGATCGCGCCAGTTCCAAACGCTCATCGGAAAGGTCAGTTAAGACCACGTGCCGCGCCCCTTGGAACTGCGCCACCAGGGCCGCCATGATGCCGATCGGACCAGCACCAGAGACGAGGACGTCCTCGGCCAAAGTATGAAACTGCAGCGCCGTATGGACCGCGTTGCCGAAGGGGTCGAAAATCGCCGCCACGTCCGGGTCCAAGCCGGGGACGTGATGAACCCACACATTCGCTGCCGGCATGGCGAAGTACTCGGCGAAAGCCCCGTCCACGTGGTAGCCGATGCCTTTGGTATTGCGGCACAGGTGGCGGCGACCCGCCAGGCAAGCGCGGCAACGACCGCACACGAAGTGCCCCTCCCCCGACACGAACATACCGGGCTTGAGGTCGCTAACTTCGGAACCGACCTCGACAATCTCCCCGCAGAACTCGTGCCCCAGGATCAGCGGGGTTCGTACCGTCTTCACCGCCCACGGATCCCACCGGTCGATGTGCACGTCGGTCCCACAAATCCCGGTGCGAAGAACCTTGATGAGGACGTCGTTAGGGCCGGGAGTGGGTTCAGGAACGTCAATCAGTTCCAGGCCTTCGCCCGGCTCAGTCTTCGCCAATGCTTTCATTTGCTCGGCGCCTTCCTTCTCAAATAAGACCCGCGGAGGTGTGCTCACCCCCAGCGCTCAGGGGTGAGCACCATTCTAAATCCTCCGTCAGTGTGTGAACGGTGAGTGGCGGATCAGCCCTTCAGCCCCGAAGCCGCCAAACCTTCAATCACCCGCTTTTGCATAGTGAAGAAGATCAGGAAGATCGGTGCCATGGCCATTACCGAAGCAGCCATCATCAGGGCGTACTCCGACGAATGCTGCCCCGCCAAGGTGGCAATACCGACCGACAATGGCATGTTTTCTTCGCGAGTGGTCACGATTAGTGGCCACAGCAAGTCATTCCACGACCACAGTACGGTGGTAATCATGACGGCGAATAGGCCGGGACGAACCACCGGGAACATGACCTTCCAGAACGTCTGCCACGGGTTGCACCCATCCAAGCGGGCTGCTTCCTCCAATGCTTGGGGTACCCCTAGGAATGACTGGCGCATGAGGAAAACCCCGAAAGCAGAGAAGAAGCCCGGCAGGGCAATACCCCAAGGCGTCTCTAGCAGACCCATGTCACGCACCAGTTGGTACTGCCCAATCAGGTAGGACTGGCCCGGCACCATCAAAATCGCCAGCAGTAGCCCGAACAGCAGGGAACGTCCTCGAAAACCCATGCGGGCGAAGGCGTACCCGGCCATGGAGCACAGTATCAACTGCGCCACCGTGCGCATGGTGGTGATTAGCACCGAAGTCCAAAACTGCGACATGAAGGGTAGCCGCTGGAATACCGCCGCGTAGTTCGACCACCGGAAATGCTCGGGAATGATGGTGGGAGGTATCGACTGGATCTCCGGGTTCGAAGAAAGACTCATCAGGATCTGATAGATGAACGGGAACACCATCAACAAGCCGCCGAGGAACAGCAGGATGTGGATGGGTAGGAACCGCATCTGACCACGTATCACCCGGCTCAAAGGTACCTTCTGCGCGGACTTACCCTTCCGACCTTCCTTCGCGGAGGTATTCAGGGTGAGGTTTTGCGGATTAGCTGCAGTCACGGTGCTAGACATAGTTAACCCACCTCTTCTGTCCCAGGAACTGGATGAAAGTAACCACCGCGACCAAAGCGAAAATCACCATCGCGATCGCCGCGCCCGCACCTTGATTCGAGTTCACGAAAGTCTCTCGGTAGAACAGGTAGACCAGGGAGCGCGAGTACGGTTCCGCTGGGTTGTCCCGACCAATCATGGCGTATAGCGCGTCGAAAAGTTGAAACCCACTGATGGTAGTCATGATGGTGAGGAAGAATATCGAGGGCGTTAGCAGCGGGATGGTGATGGAGCGGAACTGTTTCCAGGTGGAAGCCCCGTCGATCGCGGCAGCTTCGTAGAGTTCGCGCGGGATGGACTTCAGCCCGGCTGACAAGATAATCACGTTAAAGCCAATGGATGCCCAGATCCCAAACAGCGCCACGGCTAGCAACGCCCACCCGGGGGTCACTAACCAGTACGGCGGATCTTCCACGCCGGCCGCCCGCAGGCCTTGATTTAACAGACCGAAGTTACCGTTGTATACCAGCTTCCACACCTGCGCGACTGCCATCGGCATGGCCAGGTAGGGCATGAAATACATGGTGCGGTACAGGCTCTTGCCGCGCAGCCCGGGTAGTTCGATCATGGATGCGATCAGTACCGACAAAGGTATGCCCAGCAACACGATCACGGTGTAGAACAAGGTGTTGCTAATGGCTGAGGACAGGTCCGGGGCGGAAAGCACCTCACGGTAGTTATCCAAGCCAACGAACTCCGGGTTACCCCCGAAGGCGTTGGTTTGCTGCAACGACACGATTAGGTTCTTCACCATCGGCCAGTAGTAGAAAATGGCAACACCCAGCATCAGAGGCCCAAGGAACAGGATCGGCCAAGCCCCTACGCTAGTGGGTTTCCCCCGGCGTTTATTGGGAGCGGACGGAGACTTCCGTGACGCTGCGCCGGGGTGGCGGGCGTTATCGCCCGCCACAGCGGCGACCGTCATTACTTCTCCTTAGCTAATGCGTCATTCATGACAGCAGCTAGTTCCTTAGCTGCTTCTTCCACCGGCTTCTTACCGCTGAAAGCAGGAATCACGTAGTCGGCTTCAGCGTTACCCCACGCCTCGGTGTTCTTAGAAACCGGGTAGGGGATAGCGTAGTTGTCAGCAGCGTCGATGAAGACCTTGCAGTTCCACTTCGGGTAGGTCTCCAACCAGGGCTCTTGGGTGCCAGCGAAAGCAGGGATAGCGGTGCCGTTCTTCGCTTCCGTCTCTTGGCTCTCCTTGCTCGCCATGTGTGCAGCCAAGGCTTTAGCAGCATCCTTATTCGCCGAGTGTTGGGACACTGCCCAACCCAGGCCGTGGATGATGGAGGCTTGCTGTTCTTTCTTCGGGAGTTCGATCACGCCGATGTCGTCTTCACGTCCCTTGAACGCTTCCGCGATTTCCGCTGCGATCCAGTCACCGGACCAGAACATCGCGGATTTCTCGCTGTTGAACATGTTGTTCGGCTTTACGTCTGCGACTACATCCGGCGGAGCCACCGCTCCATCGGCAATCCAGTCAACCCAGCACTTGAGACCTTCGATGGTCTTGGGATCGTCATAGCCGGACTTGCCGTCCTTAATGACATAGCCCCCCGCTTGGTAGATGGTGTTGTAATAGGTGCTCTGGTTCGAAGCTACCGGGCAGGCTGCACCCCAAATGCCCTTATCTTTGCCCCAGTCGGAGATAGCCTTCGCCTTCTGGTGGAAGTCATCCCAAGTCCAGCCCGATTGGGGTTCTTCCACGCCTGCTTCCTTGAAGATCTTCTTGTTGTAGAACACGCCAATGGTGTCGAAGTCCTTCGGGATACCGTAGTGCTTGCCGTCGAAGGTGTAGAGGTCGACCAATGCCTTGGGGTAGTCTTCCCACTTGATTCCCAAACCGGTCACAGCGTCCAGCGGCTCGAGCATGTCGTTACCGGCGTACAGCTGGATGTTGGGGCCGTTCATCCATAGCACGTCCGGAAGGTTCTTACCTTCCGCCTGGGTGCGCAGCTTCTTCCAATAGTCCGCGTAGCCAGACAGGTTAGTGGTGACCGTAATGTTGGGGTACTTTTCCTTGAAGCTGGCCAAGTTCGCTTCGATGGTTGGTGTCTGGTTCTTATCCCAGTAAGCGAGGGTCAGTTCCGCCTTGGTGTCGGGGCTCAGCGTTACTGCTGCTTCCTCCCCACCGGCGGAGCCGCCGTCGCCTTTCGAACAACTGGCGAGGACGGCACTGGTAGTCCCAAACGCCAGGAACGCCAAGAAATTGCGTCGATTCAACATCTTTGCTCCTTTGCAATCTATGTTTCACAGGTTCTTGCTGTGTACCTGCCGGCAGCTCCGGCGACGGGGTACCAAGCTAACCCTCGAGTGGTTGTTGGTTGTGGTTGAAATACTCAATCAGTTCGGTGCGCGGCGCCTCCACTTTCCGGGGAGTGGAGCCATCGCGTAGTGATTCGGTGGCTTGGATGCCGGCAGCGACGGCGTACCAGGCTCCTAACGGGTTGGTATCGGTGCTACCTCCTTCACGGACGAACCGCATGAATTCGGTGACGGTAAGGACGTCAGCGTCACCGTGTCCGTCCGCATCCCCGATGATGGGGAAGGTTTCATCGCCGTCCGGGTTGTAGTGGGTGCGTTTGTTCCACAGTTTGATGTGACCGCCGGCGCCGTCACCGAAGTTTTCGATACGACCTTCGGTACCAATGACGGTGTAGTTGCGCCAGTAGTCGGGGGTGTAGTGGCACTGTTGGTAGGAGGCGAGCACCCCTGAGTCCATGCGCATCAGCATCATCGAGAGGTCCTCAACGTCAATGGTTGGGTTCAGTCCCTTTTGGGTAAGGGGCGGCCAGTTATTCAGGCTGTACCAGTCGCGCATGAGTTCGTTCGAGTGATCCGCTCGGTCTTGGATTTGCCCGTAAACCGTGAGGTCTCCCATCGCTACCACTTCGTTGGTGTGTGCATCAGCTAGCCAGTGCATGACGTCGATGTCGTGCGCGGCCTTTTGCAGCAGCAGGCCGGTCCCACGCGCGCGTTCAGCGTGCCAATCCTTGAAGTAAAAGTCTCCGCCCGAGCCGACGAAGTGGCGACACCAGATGGCTTTGACCTCTCCGATGCGTCCGTCCTTGATGATTTGGCGCATGGTGCGAACCACGTTCATATGGCGCATGTTATGGCCGACGTAGAGTCTGGTGCGGGTACGGAAGGCCGTTTCCAAAATCGCGGTGGCGCTATCAAGGGTAATAGCCAGTGGTTTTTCCAGGTACACCGGGATTCCGGCTTCCAAAAGCTCGCAAGTCACGTCAGCGTGGGTGTCATCCGGGGAAGTCACGAATGCCACGTCGACGCCGGACGCGATCAGGCCCGCCACGTCCTCGGTAATGGTTACGGTCTTGGGGTCGCGTCGCAGTTGGGCTTCCACTCGTTTCGCGGCGTCCGGGTGAGGCTCGCAAACCGCGGTGATGATCCCTCCGTTTTCGGGACGCTCTGCCGCCAACGCCAGGGGCGCGCGGGCACCGCAGCCGACGACGCCTACCCGTAGAGTTTCTGGAGTTTCAGTTACGCTACTCAAGGTTGTATGCTCACCTTTCCTTAAAACGGAGTGAATTAGATGGATATTTCGCAACTTGGTGGCCGACTTCAGGCTGGCCCCAAGTAGAGTTTTAGTGGCTTTTTCAATCCCGACGTAGGCCGCTCCCACAGCGGAGGCTCCCCACCCCAAGCGCGCAATGTCGATATCTTGATGTCGCCGGTAGTGCCCGCTCACGCCTTTGGCTGCGTAGGCATCGCGCACGTCCTGGATCACTGCTTCAATAGTGGCGGTCATTTTCGCATCGGGCGTGGACACCACGATCTGGTCGGGATCGATCACCGTTCCGACAGAGGAGATGGTGCGAGCAACCTGCTTCTTCCAACGCTCATCGGGCTCAATCCCACTATCGACTTCGAGTTCCACAAAGTCTGATATCTCTCCGGCGGTGTAGCTTTGGCCGCGCCGAATCTGCCCGTGCATGACTAAGCCGGTGTGAATCCCCCGCGCCAGTTGCACGTAGAGTAAGTCTCCTGCAGGAGCAATCGTTCCCTGGTCGCGGCGGGTGCAGAACTCACCGTAGGCGGCCATGTTGATGTCGTTGTTCACCGCCACCGGTGCGCCCACGCGGTTTCCGATTTCGACTGCGAGTTGAATTCCGTCTAGTTCGGGCAGTAAGTCGGAGTGAAGTATTGTCCCATCGTCGGAGATGATACCGGTGGTGGAGATAGTGACTTGGCGCAACGGGCCGGCGTCGCGGTGAGTGTCGGAGGTGGTTTTTATCAGCATCGCCAGGTCGTGAATCCGCTGTGACACATCCTTGGTCAGTTTCACGGCACTGGCGTGGATCACTTCGCCCGCCAAGGTAACCGCGACGATCAATGCGGTATCGATGAGGACGTCTACGGCGACGATGATTCCCGCGCTGCCACTGAGTTTCCAAGCAGTCGCGGGGCGCCCAAGCTGGGATTCACTGGTGCCGTTGGTCTGCGCCACCAGACCCAGGGAAGCGAGTTCATGGACTAGGGAAGTGACGGTTGGACGTGACAAACCGGAGGCTTTAGCTAAGTATCCAACCGAGCAACCGCCTGTGTTGGGCGCGCACATGGGCGCCGATTGATCGCGCAGTAGGACCCAGATCTGGCCCAGTTTGTCGGACCTGTCTGCTCCGAGGTTTCGCTCTGCATTACTCATTGATGCCTCGCCACTGAGGTGTTGTTGTGCGCCGTCCTAGCAATTTAGCAAGCGCCTTTCGTAAAGCACTTGCATATATGTAGGTTAGTTCACACTCCTCATTGGCGCAAGAGTCTTCCCCAAGATGCCACCTGCTAACACCAGCTGATTCGAAACCGCCAGTGCTCTACTTACAATCGGGGAGTGCAGGAAGGGGACAAGTGTCTAAATATCACCGCAAAGTGTAGGCACTAGCGAAGTAAAGGCACTGTCTATTGGGTCTGCCAGATGATGCTTAGGGCCGGTAGTTAGGCGGGGTCACACGGCTCCTGTTGGAGTCCATGGTAATAGGGGCTCGAGTAGCCACAGCTTCAAGAGAGAGTAGGTTTCGGTAGCAGGTTGCAGTGGAACGAGCCGGTTTATCTGTGCCGGCAGGCACATTGTTCTGCTCCATACTGACGATTGTGGTGTCTCTCGCGCGCGAACAGTAGTGCTAAAACTGCACTGACGTTATGAAACTCGCATGAATACGATACTGTCAAATGTCACTCTGGGCGCCGGGGCAACCATTGGGAAATCTGGTAGAGTTAATGAAACGCCAGTTGAGGTTCTACGACCGAGAAAACCCTCGCCACAGGCACCTCGCGTTGCCAAAGGAAGACACCAATGACTGACCCGCTGCACGTCTTGTGGACCCCTTCGTGGTACCCCGACACTCAATACCCTCTCAATGGGAGTTTCTTTCTCGAGCAAATCAACATGCTGCGCTCCGGACACACAGATGTGGGCGTAATCAACCTCACTGGCAAGACCCTGTGGCACTGGCGACCGCAAGCAGCTACCTTCGATATCGGTGAGCGTACCATCCGCCAGCAGGTTCCCACTATCCCACTCGGCATTGGTCCTGGGGATCGTCAACTATTTGCTGCCGTTGCCCGCCGCACTGCCAAGCTTTACGCCGATCAGTTCGGCGTGCCGGAAGTCATCCACGCGCACTCCACCTTCCCCGGTACAGTCGTCGCGCATTCCCTCGCGAAATACTGGAACATCCCCTACGGCATCACTGAACACCGGCCCTCGGCAGTCTCCTTACCCAAGCGCCGCTGGCGCAATAGACTACGTCGCCACGTCATCCAAGCCGCCGACTTTCGCCTGGCTGTATCCACCGTTTTTGCCCGCCAGCTTAGTGAAACATACGGGTGCGATTTCGCTACCGTCACCAACCCCGTACCCGCTCACTTTTTCGCCCGCGAGCGCCAGCCGCACGACCATTACACTTTCATTCACATATCGAACCTAGAAAGACGCAAACGGGTAGAAGAAGTAATCGATGCATTCGCCCTCGTCCAAACTAACCATCCCGACATACGCTTGAAGATCGTCGGCGGTCAACCCGACACCCTGCCCGGCGTGCAAGCCCACGCTCAGCGTCGCGGGGTCAGTGATTTTGTGATCTTCACAGGTCCCGTATCACGATCCGAAATAGTCAATGTCCTGGCTGACACCGACTGCCTAGTCCTGGTCTCCGCCGCTGAATCCGCGGGCGTAGTATTCGCCGAAGCACAGAGCCTGGGGATACCCTGTATTGCCTCTGACACTCCCGGTGGTGCATACATGGTCACCCAGGAAAGTGGCATCGTAGTTCCTATTGACAACCCCACAGCCCTCACCAACGCCATGCGTCACATGGTCGAACGAGGACATGCAGAATATTGCCCCCAAAAAGTTCGACAACAAGCGTGGGAACGATTTGGGCCCGACGAGTTTGTACGGCACCATCGCCAGATCTACGAATATGCGATCGCCACACACGGATCATGATGTGCCCTGCATAAAGAAGTTCCCTATAATTACATTCCGGACACTGGCTAGCAGCAGTTGACGGAAGCAGCGCTGGCAGCTATGTGGCGCAAAATAACTTAAATCTCTGAACCGGGCCATCCCACGATCCTCAGCCCGATATTGCGGTAAATAGGTGCTCGAGCACCTCGCACACATCCTAAGGGAGGAGGAGGACGTGTTACAAAGTTGGATCATCCAACTTCCCAACATCCTGGCCGTCCTCGCGGTATGTATCATACCCGGACTTATCCTCATCTACGGCATAGCCCCTCGCATGAGATTAATCTATGCGGTGGCCCAAGCCCCTGCTTGGACCTTGGGTCTAATCACACTGGGGAGTTTCCTCATTGACTACCTGCCACTGCCGTGGGGCCTGACGGCACTGGCGCTACTCACGGCAGCTACCGCCCTCATTCCCTATCTGATCCAACTCATTAGACGTAAGCACCCCACTATCCCGCAATGGCGTAACGACCTGGGATTACTGATCCTAGCGTTTTTTACCGGACTCATCGCCATAATTCCTATCGTCACTGCTGTGCCGGCAAACGGCGTAGTGCAAGGTGGGGATTCCAGCTACCATTACGCGCAACTACGACTAATTGAACGAACCGGGATCGCTTCCCCGCTGGAAGCTAATGCGACCATGTCGGGATTGAACTCTGATCCCTGGTACTACCCAGACGCTTGGCATGCGCTCCTATCCGTAGTTGCCACGCCCGACACAGTGGTGACCACCGCAAACCTGATGCTGGCCGTGACCCCCATTTTGTGGTTCATATCCGTGGCTGCCCTCACGGTCGCCATCTCTGGTCGCATCCGTATTGGCATGTGGGCACTCTTCGCCGGTGGAATCTTCCCTATTGCAGCCACCCGCCTGCAGATCATCACCACGTTGTGGCCGTTCGTCTTCGGCTTCGTCATCCTCCCCGGCACCATGGCAGCCATGATTGCAGCCTCCCGCACCTACCGGTTCGATGCTAAGCGCTTAACGCACAGTGCCGTTAACGCCATCCAAATCGGGCTATTCTTCTTTCTACCCGTCGTCGGCTTAATCGGAATCCACCCATCAACCGCGGTGCCCGGCGGGTTCGCACTGTTCTTCGTCGTCGTTTACCAACTCACTTCCGCTGCCGTCCGCTATCACAGAGCCGGTGACCGTCATCGTGCTGTAAGGTATCTGTTCGCCAGTCTTGTTATCATTGCCCTTGCCCTGCTGGTGATCCACGGGCCCGGCCCTCAACGTAACCAATTCCGCCGCTTTCCCACCGTTGACTTCAGTTCCTTACCTACCAAACTTTTCGTCAGTACGTCATTATATTTACCCGACAAGGGACTGTTCGCACTGAGCCTGTACGCCTTGGTCGCCGCCGTCACCGTGCTGAGCGCTGCCTACCTGTGGAAGCAGCGCAAGCGCGCCGTTGTCCTCGCATGGTTCGCGAACTGGGTCTTGGTATTAGCGTGCTATCTGCCACTATTCGGTTTCAGTACCGTCACCAGCCTGTATTACAACTACCCCAGTCGCGCGATGGTTGGCGCTGCGATATTCGCCACCCCCATGATCGCAATCACCATGAACGCGATATGGGTACAAATCGAAGACCGGATGCCACGACCGCGCCTGCGATATTTGGTAATCTCCGTCCTCGCCGGAATAAGTTTGGTCAGCCTAGTCACCATCGAACCGGTACACAAAGATGCCAGAGAAGCCTTCTTCCCCGATCCGGAAAACGTGCGATTCCTCGCGAATCAGGACGAAATCAAAATGATACGCGAAGCGCACAACGTCCTCCCTCGAGACTCTTACGTAATTGGGGATCCAGCGGCCGGCGCGGGACTCTTAGAAATTCTCTCTGATATCCCCGTCGTCTGGGTCTACCCTAATTATCCGAACTATGCGGAAGATGACTACCTGCTGCAATACTTCAACACCATTCACATCAACGGTCGCATTTGCCACCTGGTGAACGCCTACGGGATTACCCACTTCTACCAGGATTCGCCGCGATATTACAACGGTAGTTTCACCGATGAAGCCCGCCCCGGCCTATACGGGGTTGACACATCCAACGGATTCACCGAAGTAGCGCGCTCCGGCGACGCCGCCATTTATAGCATCGACCTATGCAAATCGAATCCACCACCTATCTGGAGGTACGAAGGCCCGAAGCAATGCATAAAAGGTGACGGCACTACGGCCTGTCCATACTAGCACTCCCGCTAATATGTACCGCATAGCGAAAACCGGCCTGGGGGCTTCCCCAGGCCGGTCTTGTTGGCGTCACTATCACCCTAGCGGGCTAGCGTCTGGCTCACTTTGTGGAGCTCGGGCTCGGTTCGTGGCTGTGGTCATGATCATGGTCGTGGCCCTCGTGACCGTGGCCCTCATGGTCGTGACCTTCATGGTCGTGATCTTCGCCTTCCATCTCGGCGACCTTCACACCGTGGGGAATCATGCCGGTGACGACCGCGATCTCATTGGCTTCGTGCGGCAAATCCACCGTCGCCATGATCTTGCCTTCTTCCAAGTCCACCATGTGCAGCTTCTTTTCCTGTGCATCGGTCACGTAGGCGATTTCGCCGGAAACGCGAACCGCGGCGTTAGGCTGCTGCCACTGTTCCTTCTCTTCCCAAGGTTTAACTACGTCCACCGAACGCAGCACTTCACCCTTAGCCATGTCGATTACGTGCAGCTTCCCATCGTAGGTGAGCACTACGCCCTCGCCATTGGGGCCGCGTTCCAGCGAGCGGAACCAGTAGGCCGACCCCAGATCCAGGGTCTTGAACGTCAGGTCCTCAGTGTTTAGCAGGCCAATCTTGGTGGGCCTTTCCTGCTTCGCGTCCTTATCGATCTTGTAGTCGGTCAGCACGATCGGCGAGGACGGGGACCCCCACAGATTACCGGTGCGCTGGTATTCGGTTTCGGCCTTCACCTTGTGGAACTTGCCGTCTTTGTAAACGACCGGACCGTCCTCGCAACCGAAAGCAACGGTATCGCCTTCGCCGGCGGCAGCTTCCCCGTGTACGCCGGGGCATTCGTCGGTGCGGGCCAGTTCTTTGAAGTCAGCATCCAGCAGGCGGATGGTCTTGCGCGCATCCTTGGTACCTTCGGTGACCAGTACCTTGCCGTCAGCCAGCGGTACCGCTACCCCGTGGTGGGGGTTTTCGGTCTTGAAGGTGCGGGTCTCGGGGGCGTCACCGTCGTGGATGGCGCCGGAATCGAAGATCGTTACCTCGCCAGTGCCGTCATCGAACAGTGCGGTCTGGCCGGCGTGGGTTACCACGTGGCCGGGTTTTTCCGCCGCAATGGTGACGGCGGTGAACTCCGGGTCGCCGGAGAAGTAGTGGGAGTGGTTGCCGTGGGGCACCTCTTGCAGGCCACCGTCCAGCATGGTGAAGCCCTTGCCTTCGGACACGAATAGGTGGCGGCCATCCCCGGCCTGGTTCAGGCGCAGGAAACCTTCGCGTTTAATGTCAGAGGTGACGGCGCGCTCAGCGGTGTCAACCACCATGAGGCCGCCGTCGTAGGTCAGCACCACGCGCGGTTCCAGGCTCATGGCTTCCGTCAGTGAGCCTTCGTGTTCGTGGTGGTGGTCGGTGTGGGTCGCTTCGGTGACGTTGGCGCCACCGCTTGCCGAACAGCCGGCCATGAAGAGCGCAGCGGCGGCAGCGGTGAGGGCTGCCGCAGTTTTACGAGTACGTGTCAATCGCTTCATATTGATAACGATAGTTATTAAGGGTAGGGCGTTCAATGTGGGAGGCTAGGAGGTGGCCGCTCTCACACCGGCGGCCCGACGTCCTCGAAGCCAGCGCGCTCAGACCTCCGCCGCCGCTCGATAGACCCCGCACGGCAAGGGGCATGACCTTACAAATGCTCGCCACCCGATTTTGGAAACCTGTAAGTGACGATAAAAACTCAACTAAATCCCCGCTCATGGGCCGAAAATCAAGCCTGCGCGAAGCCTAGTTAGGTGAACTATAGGATTGGACGTAATCTTTCGTCCCGCACACTCCGATTCGCAGACAAATAGATATCAGTAAGTGACAATGTCGCCACTCTCAATGAAAGTAATACCCACATGAGCTTTACCCCCTCACTTGCCCCCATCGCCGGGTCGCAACTGCTGTCAGCCTTCGTTG
Source organism: Actinomycetes bacterium (assembly GCA_023389315.1). Classification (GTDB taxonomy): domain Bacteria; phylum Actinomycetota; class Actinomycetes; order Actinomycetales; family Actinomycetaceae; genus Gleimia. The sequence goes on from JAEWEQ010000019.1 coordinate 16,853, forward strand.
GCCTACTACCGCTATTAGTTTTCTTCGTCCTAATGGGCGTCTTTAAAGTCAAAACCCACTGGTGTGCGCTAATCTCCCTCGGCATTGCCCTGGTGGTAGCGGTAGTCGGATTCGCCATGCCCACCACCTTGGCGCTACTGGCCGCCACCCAAGGTTTCGCCTTCGGTTTCATGCCGATCTTGTACATCATCATCGCCGCTGTATGGCTGTATAACCTCACCGAAGAAACCGGGCGCAGCGCCGACGTGCGCGCCGCTTTCAACGTGGTGGGACGCGGTGACCGCCGCGTCCAGGGCCTCCTCATCGCCTTCAGCTTCTGTGGCCTGCTGGAGGGCCTAGCCGGTTTCGGCGCACCCGTCGCCATCGTCGCCGCCATGCTGGTGACCATCGGCATTCCCCCCATCAAAGCTGCCCTCGCCACCATCGTGGGTAACGCCATCAACGTGGGCTTCGGCGCCATGGCCATCCCCGTCACCACTTCCGGCCGCCTGGGCGGAGTCGACCCCACCGCGGTGGCCTCCCAAATGGGTTACCTCACCCCGGTGATCGCCTCCTTCATCCCCCTGGTTGTACTCGCCATCTTGGACGGGTGGCGCGGAGTCCGCCAACTGTGGCCCGCCGCCCTGGTGTCCGGCGCCGTCACCGCCCTCGGCCATTTCTGGGTCGCCAACTACTTCTCCTACGAACTGACCGCCGTGGTCGCTTCCCTGCTGGGCTTCGCCGCGGTCGCCATCATGCTGCAGTTCTGGCGTCCCAACACGCCCGAGGACGCTCGCTCCGAAGCCAGCGCCAAGCTCACCGGGCAGCGCGCCACCTTGGCCCTGATGCCCTACTGGCTGGTGGTCATCGTCTTCGGCGTGGCTAAACTGTGGCGCTTGGGCATCGACGTTCCCGCCGCCTTGGCCTCCACCGACATTAAATTCGGCTGGCCCGGGCTGCACGGGCACGTCCTCAACACCGCCGGGGAACCGGTGTCTGCCACCACCTTCAACCTGCAGTGGCTTTCTTCCCCCGGCACGCTGATTGCCATCACCGCCCTGATTGTGGCCGCGGTTTACGGCTCCAACTCCTCCGGCGGTAAATACCCCTTCACCTTCGGTCGCGGTATCGCCACCTTGGGTAAGACCATTTACAACCTGCGCCTAGCGATCCTCACCATTTCCGTAGTCATGGCACTGGCGTACGTGATGAACCTGTCGGGCCAGACCGGAGCTATCGGCGCGTGGATGGCGGGCGCTGGCATGGCGTTCGTATTCGTCTCGCCGGTACTGGGCTGGATCGGCACCGCGGTGACCGGCTCCGCCACCTCCGCCAACGCCTTGTTCGCCAACCTGCAGTCCGCGGCGGCCGCGCAGATCGGGGCCGACACCAAGTTGCTGCTGGCAGCCAACACCATCGGTGGCGGCCTGGGTAAGATCATCTCCCCGCAAAACTTGGCCATCGCTTCTGGCGCGGTGGGTGAAGATAACGCCGAAGCCGTGATTTTGCGTAAGGCCCTGCCCATCTCCATCGGCTTGCTGCTGGTGCTGTCACTGCTGGTAGGAGGTACCGCGCTGCTGTAGTTCCCCGCCGCCCGCCCTCGTCGACTTGCCCTCCATCCCCACTTACGAAAGGAAAGCACGTGAAGATCGCACTGTTTGCTACTTGCATCTCTGACGTGATGTTCCCGCAAGCCTCCCAAGCCACAGTGCATTTGCTGCGGCGGCTCGGACACGAAGTCGTGTTCCCCGAAAGCCAAGGCTGCTGCGGGCAGATGCACATTAACACCGGCTACTACCCCGAAGCCGTACCCCTAATTAAGAACCACGTGGAAACCTTCGAACCCGTCCTCGACGGCGAATGGGACGCCATCGTGGTTCCCTCCGGTTCCTGCACCGGCTCGCTGCGCCACCAGCAAGAGATCGTCGCTGACCACCAAGAACTCCCCGAGTTGGCCAAACGCGCCCAGCAGATCGCCGCTCACACTTACGAGTTGTCGGAGTTGTTGGTGGATGTTTTGGGTCTCGAGGACGTGGGCGCCTACTTCCCGCACCGGGTGACCTACCACCCCACTTGCCACTCCATGCGCGTGGCCAAAGTTGGCGACAAGCCTTACCGTTTGCTGCGCAACGTGGAAGCCATTGACTTGGTGGAGCTACCGGAAGAGAACTCCTGCTGTGGGTTCGGTGGGACTTTCTCTTTGAAGAACCCTGATGTTTCCACCGCCATGTTGGCTCAGAAGATGGCGAACGTGGTTTCCACTAAGGCAGAGATCCTGGTGGCCGGTGACTACTCATGTTTGATGCATATTGGCGGCGGCCTGTCCCGTATTCGCTCCGGCGTGCGGGTGATGCACCTGGCTGAGGTGCTGGCCCCCACCCAGGATGAACCCTGGGTGGCGCCCGCTACCACCACGAAAGTAGGTGCCTGATGTCTGCGCAGAAAAAGTCTCTACGTGACACCGTGGACGCGGTGTTGAAAACCGCGCAAAGCGTTGGCGATGCGGCAGCTGAAAAGGCTGCCAGCGTAGCCGAAAAAGCCCGCGACGCGGCGCAAACCAAGGTTGGGGGCCCGCGCCGCGCGGCCGCCCAGAACCCGGAGCGGGAAGGTGTGAACGAAGCCGACCTGGGGTGGGCGCCGGGCGCACAGATCCCCGAGGATCCGTTGCGTTGGGGCCAGTACTTCGAACAGGCCGCCAAGACCCAGCTGCGTAACACCCAGCTGCGTCGCAACATCCGCCACGCCACCACCACCATCCGAAACAAGCGAGCGCTGCGGGTGGAGGAAATGCCGGACTGGGAGGACTTGCGCGAAGCAGCCTCCGCGATTAAGCAACGCACCCAGGCGCAACTGCCGCAACTATTGGAGCAGTTGGAAGCCAACGTCACCGCCCATGGCGGGGTAGTGCACTGGGCGCGCGACGCCAAAGAAGCGTGCGAAATCGCCATTGAATTGCTGCAATCCAAGGGCGTGGACGAGGCCGTGAAGGTTAAGTCCATGGCCACCCAGGAGATTAACCTCAACGAAGAAGCTGCCGCGGCCGGTATTGCCCTGTGGGAGACCGACCTCGCGGAAATGATTGTGCAACTGGCGGAAGACATGCCTTCCCACGTGGTGGTGCCCGCGATTCACCGCAACCGTGCGGAAGTGCGTGCCATCTTCAAGGCCCGCATGGAGTCCACTCCCGAGGACATGGACACCGAACCACGCAAACTGGCGATGGCGGCGCGCGCCCACTTGCGCACCAAGTTCTTGAACGCGGAAGTGGCGATCTCCGGGGCCAACATGGCGGTGGCGGAAACCGGCACCTTGTTCATCTACGAGTCTGAAGGCAACGGCCGTATGTGCCTGACCTTGCCGAAGACCCTAATCACGGTGATGGGGATTGAGAAACTGGTGCCGACCTTCCAAGATGCGGAAGTGATCGCCCAGTTGCTGCCGCGCTCAGCTACCGGGGAGCGCATGAACCCCTACACCTCCGCCTGGACGGGGGTTACCGAGGGCGATGGCCCCCAAGAATTCCACCTGATCTTGCTCGATAACGACCGCTCCACCGTCCTCGCCGATGAAGTGGGCCACGAGGCACTGTCTTGTATCCGCTGCGGTGCGTGTTTGAATATCTGCCCGGTTTACGAACAGGTCGGCGGCCACGCATATAACTCCGTTTACCCCGGTCCCATCGGGATTTGTCTCACCCCGCAGCTGCGGAAAGCGACCGACCATTCGGATCCGGATTCGACCCTGCCGTTCGCGTGCTCGCTGTGTAACGCCTGCGCCGATGCTTGCCCGGCACACATCGACTTGCCCGGCATTATTGTGGACCGTCGGCGTGCTTACCAGGACGCCGGCCGCGGCGGTATCCCCAACGGTTGGGATATCGGCATGAAGGTGGCATCCAAGGTGATGTCTTCGGGCAAAGCCATGGAGAAGGTCGGGGCGGCCGCCACTTTGGGTCGCATGTTCGGGGGCGCCAACCAGCGTTTCGGGCACATCCCGCTGCCGGTGGCGCGCACCTGGAGTGCGGCCCACGATATTCCCGCTCCCCCGGCGCAATCCTTCCGCCAGTGGTGGGCGAAGGAGGGTCAGCATGACGAGGGCGGTCGCACCCCTGCCGGCACCGGCGCCCCTTCCGACGCTTCCACCCGGACGGACGACGCTTCCGACGCCGCACCTTCCCCCGCCAGCAAATCACCTGAGGAGGGTCAAAAATGACCGCACCTGCTAATCGTTCCGACTCCCGCGCGGCGAAGGACCAGGCAGCCAAGGCTGCCATCATGCAGCGCCTGCGCACCGCCCTCGCCGTGAATCCGATCGAGGCGGTGGAGGTTCCCCGCAACTACATTTCCAGCGGCGAACACGAGGCCGGGTCCGGCCCGGTGATTGAGGTGTTTGCCGACGCCCTGCGTGACTACAAAGCCAACGTGGTGCAGGTCAAGCCCGAGGGCGTGGGTGAGGCCATCGCCCAGGCGCTGGGCGACCTGCAGCGCATCGTGGTTCCCGCCGGTCTACCCCAGGAATGGGTGGAGGCCCTGGAGGGGCGCGAAGTCATCACCGATACCGCTGAGAAGCCACTTTCTAACCACGAGTTGGACCAGGTGGACGCGGTGGTCACGGCTTCGCGCTGCGCGGTGTCGCACACCGGCACCATCATGCTCGATGGCGCCGCCGACCAGGGTCGCCGGGCCATCACGCTGGTGCCCGATACTCATGTGGTAGTGGTGCGTGCCGAGGACGTTTACCCCACGGTGCCGCAAGCGGTGGCGGTTTTGGGGCAAAATCCCACCCGCCCCACCACTTGGATTGCGGGCCCGTCGGCGACTTCGGATATCGAGTTGATCCGCGTTGATGGGGTACACGGTCCGCGTAACTTGCACGTGGTGATCGTAGAGAGCTGATTCCCCTGTCGCCCGGCGTCGTTTGCAGCGGGGCCGGGCTCCAGGGCTTGGCTGGCGTGTTTGCGTCGGCTTCCGGTGCGGGGTGAGTTTAGGTCGCGAGCAGTTAGTTCACTGCTTTTCGGCGTTGTAAAACTCACCCCGCACCGGGGCAATTTTGGGGTTATTTTGGGACGTTTTCCGGCATTTATTGTTTAATATACGATTTTGCGCTTTAGTGGTATGTGGGGCGTGCTTACCTGATACCATGGTCAGTGACTTTGCCTGGTGACGCACGTCACCGTATTGTCCCTTTTGTTCATCGACGAAGATTGGATTAACAGTGGCTCAAATTGTCGTCCTCGGCGCCGGCATTGCAGGTCATACTGCTGCCATGGTGCTAGCGAGGAAGCTAAAGAACACCGAACACTCCGTAGTCGTCATCTCCCCCAAGCCCACCTGGAACTGGATTCCGTCCAATATTTGGGTAGGCACCGGTCGCATGGCTCGGGAGAAGGTCGTCTTCGAGCTCGCTCCCCTTTACGAGAAGTGGGGGATCGACTTCCGTCAGGCGAAAGCCACTGCTCTCTACCCTGAAGGCAGCGGCGACAACCCTCGCTCGCAGGTGGAGTTCGAATACACCGATTCCCGTAAGGGCACCACCGACCGGGTGGAGTTTGACTACCTCATTAACGCTACCGGCCCCAACTTGAACTTCGCCGCCACCCCGGGTCTGGGCCCGGACAACGGCTACACGCAATCGGTTTGCACCGACTCCCACGCGGAGCTGTGTTCAGAAGAGTTCCTAAAGGCGGTTGAGCGTATGCGCAACGGCGAACGCCTGCGCTTCCTCATCGGAACCGGCGCCCCCACCTGTACCTGTCAGGGCGCGGCCTTCGAATTCACCTTCAACACCGAACACGAGCTACGTGAACTCGGGGTACGTGACAAGGCCGAAATCGTCTACATCACCAACGAACCCGAGCTGGGTGACCTCGGTGTTAATGGCATGAAGTTCAAGCAGAACGGATACATGACGACTTCCCAGCTGTGGACCGAGTCGATCTTCCGTGAACGTGGCGTGAAAGCCATCGTTGGGGTTGCCATTAAGAACATCGAACCTAACCGCGTGAGCTACGAAGACTCCGATGGTGAGATGCACGACCTCGAATACGACTTCGCGATGCTGCTGCCCCCCTTCACCGGTATCCCGATGAAGGCCTACGATCGCAACGGGGAAGACATTTCACAGGAGGTATTCAACCCCGCTGGCTTCATGAAGGTGGACGCGGATTACACCGCTAAGCCGTTCGATCAGTGGCGCGCAGCGGACTGGCCAAAGACCTATCAGAACCCCACTTACGGGAACATGTTCGCGGTGGGTATCGCCTTCGCTCCCCCGCACGCGATTTCTCGCCCGCACACCACGCCGAACGGAACCGTGATTGCTCCGGCTCCTCCGCGCACCGGCCAGCCCTCGGGCACCATGGCCGCCGTGGTTGCCGAATCGATCCTGGATCGTTTGGAGAACCCGGATGCTCCGCTGCGTGAAGCCTCCATGGGTGAGTTGGGCGCCATCTGTGACGCCTCCACCGGTGCGAACATGCTGTCTGGTTCGGCCGCAGCCATGGTGATGTACCCGGTTATCCCGGATGAAACGGTGTACCCGGAGACGGGTCGCCATCCCAAACTCACCATGGGTGAGCTGGGCTTGTTCGGCCACTGGGTCAAGATCATGTACCACTACCTGTTCATCTACAAAGCCAAGGCCCTGCCCGGCTGGAACCTGCTACCGGAGTGATCAACAATGTCTGAAAACATGCCAACCATCGAAGAACTCGATCCGCGCACCGCGAAGCGTATCGCTTCGGCACCGCTCCCGACCCGCAAGACCCTGTTCCTGCGTCGGTTCATTCCCTGGCAGCTAGTTCGCTTCGCCTCGTTCAATATCCGCACCCTGGATATTGTGCGTCGCACTAAGTAGTCCCTAGTCTCTGCTTTGTTGGGTGCCCGCCCGGTAGTATTAACCACTGGGCGGGCACTGTCTTTGCCCTCTCGAACGACTACCGCGGCAGCCGAAAGAATGTTAGTTTTGAATGGTCCTGTCACCCTTGCGCGCACGTCCTCGTGCCTATTTGCACCAGTGGTGACGCCCCCTATAGGAGATAATCAATGATGATGAAGAAGCGCGCAGCGTTAGCTGCCGCCGCCACATTATCGCTGCTGGCTACCCCAATTACAGCGATGGGCGCGGAAGACGAAACCGTCACCCTTGATCTTTACAATCTGACCGACGTTCACGGTCATATTGAGCAAGCTACCGGTAAAGACGGAAAGATTAAGGAAGCGGGCTTAGCGGCGGTAGGTTGCTACCTTAATAAAGCTCGCGCCAATAACCCGAACTCCTCCTTCACCCTGCTGGGTGACAATATTGGCGCCTCGCCTTTCACTTCCGGCTCTTTGAAGGACAACCCCACCATCGAGGCACTGAATCTGCTCAGCCCGCAGGCTTCCACGATCGGTAACCACGAGTTCGACATGGGTGTGCAGGTATTCAAAGATCGTATTGACGGGGCCAACGGGTTTACTAAAGTTGGATTCCCCTACCTGGGTGCCAACGTTGAGGGCCTGGAAGACAAGTACATGGGCGACTACGTGGTCTGGACCTCAGATTCTGGCGTGAAGGTCGCCTTCATTGGTGCGATTGCCGAGGACGTTCCCTACAAACTCAGCCCCGGTGCCGTCGAGGGACTGACCTTCACCGATCCCCATAAGAAGATCGAAGAACTCGCCAACAAGATTAAAGAGAGCAAAGAGGCGGACATTGTCATCGCCATGCTTGACGATGACGTGAAGAACAACTACCCGAAGATGCCGAAGAACGTTGACGGCCTCATGGGTGGGGACACCCACGTTCCCTACGAATTCACCATGGTCGATGGCCGAGATGGCAACAAGCTCTCCGCTGTTGCCTCCGGCTCCTACACCGACAACTTGGCTAACTTGAAGATTACCTTTAATAAGGGCACCGGACAGGTTGTGGAGTCTAAAGCCGAACTGATTCCCGCCGCCACCGTCGCTGAATGTGGTCAGGACGAGGCAGTTAAGGAGGTCGTCGATAAGGCTGTCGCGGACTCGAAGGAAGCCGGGGCGGAGGTAATCGCCACCGGAATGAAGCCCTTCTACCGCGGCCAGTTCACCGACGCGGAAGGCAAGACCACCCCTGGTTCTAACCGCGGCATTGAATCCAGCCTTGGTGATCTGGCGGCCGACGCCATGAAGAACACCATCGAGACCGAATCTGGCCAGCTGGTGGACATTGGCCTGATCAATGCCGGCGGTCTACGAGCCGACCTGATCCCCAACGAGAAGGGTGAAGTTACCTACGCCGACACCTTCGCCGTGATGCCTTTCTCAAACCAACTGGGTTACGTCACCATCACGGGGGCAAAGTTCAAAGAAGCCCTGGAAGAGCAGTGGAAGACTGACCTGTCGTCCCAGAACTCCCGCCCGTTGCTGAAACTGGGGATTTCCTCCAACGTCACCTACACATACGATCCGGCCAAGCCGCGTGGGGAGCGCATCACCTCGGTGATGTTCAACGGTGAGCCGATGGATATGGAACGCACCTACACGGTTGGTTCCGTTACCTTCCTGCTGGCAGGCGGTGACACCTTCCCGGCTCTGACCAGTGGTGGTGATTACAAGATCACCGACGAACTCGATCGTGAGCGCTTCAACGATTACCTGCGTGAAAACCCGGGTCTAGCTCCGCGCGCCGCTAAATCCTCCATTGGCCTGACCCTGCCGGAGGAACCGGTTGCCTACGGTGAGTCTTTCCAGGTGCAGCTGCGCGGCCTGTCCTTCTCCGAAGGCCCCTCCATCACTAAGAAGGTCACACTCACGGTGGGTGAAACCTCCGTGGAGGCAGACGTCAACAACGACCTGACCGATCCGAATGCCAACAACGAGAACGCCATCATTACCACCGATGGCGCGGGGCGTGCGGAAATGACGGTCGAACCCAAGGTCGATTGCGAGGACGCTGACGAAGCTGGCATCGTGCGGCTGCCGGTGAGCGTGAAGACGGACTTCGCTGAGGTAGTTTCCGAAAAGAACGGTCTGACCGTTTCGGTGCAGTGCGAAGTTAAGGAACCCAGCGAGCCGACCGACCCGAGTGAGCCGGTGGATCCGACCCAACCGTCGGACCCGACTCAGCCGGCTCCGACCGTGAAGCCTGTCGATCCCACCCAGCCGGTTCCCACGGCTAAACCCGCCGATCCGACTAAGCCGGGTAAGGGCGGCCTGCCGGTAACCGGTGCGGACGTCACCACCCCGCTGATGGTGGCAACCGTACTACTGCTAATGGGCGGTGGCCTGGTTGGTTCTATGCGTCACCGCATGCGCTGATCGCTGACACTCACCGCCCGCCCTGAAGGCCGCGGTTAGGACAAAGTGGTGGGGTAGTTCCCGAGTTGGAACTACCCCACCACTGTTCGTATCCACGTCGGCCCTGCGCCCTGCTTGTAGGCGCCTTACAAGTTCGGTCGTAGCGATATGCGGCTGACCCCGGCCCGGTCGGTGGCGCTAATCAAAGCCACCACCCGACCCCCGCTGGTCGTCTCCAAAATGCCGTCAATTAGGCCCTTATGCAGGTAGCCTACCGCCCGCTGCACCTCGCTGGCCTGCGGGTCATGCAAGTAGCTCAGTACCGGGCAGTGCATCAGCTCAAACGACCACTCATCATCGGTCACCGCCAACGCCGCATACCCCAAGGAGGAAAGAAAAATCCGCACCTTGGACACGTGCACACTCAGGCGACGCGCCTCCGCTTCATGGTCGTTGCCGCTGTGATCGGGGATTCTCGCGCCCGCTAACACTTGCGCCGCCCAGGTTCGCCCAATCTGCGCGCATTGGGCGCGGTAGTCACCGTCTTGCTCACACAGGTAAGCGGCTACCGCGTTAGCCAAGTGCATCAGCTGATTACCGAAGGTATCCATCGAAGCTGGCACCACGGCCTCGTAAGCCCAAGAAGGACGCCCCCGCCCCACCGGCTGTACCCGCTCCCGGTGCACCAGACCCGCCTTGACTAGCGCATCTAAAGTCTCCCGCACGGTGTTGGCGTGGAGGGCTTGCTCACCGGCAATCTGCGCCACCGTCATCGGTTTAACTGCTCGCGAGAGTGCTTTCAAAGTATTATCTTGCGCTGGCGTTAAGGCCGCCACCTTCGCCAGCATGGAACCAATCCCACTGGGTTCGTCTGTTCCTGACACTTTTACTCACACCCCCTCCCCTGATAAAGCCGCAATGTTGCGCAAAGTGCAAGTGGTTATTTGTACCACTATTTGTAGGCGTGAAAAGACTTTGGGAACCTGCGCCGCCTGGGAGCAGGCTCATCGCGGCCAGGAACCAGCTTTGCCGACCGTGCGACGCGAGGACGGTTTGGTGCGTTGATCCCGCGAGCGGTACACAATGTAGGGGCGCGTGGGATACAACACCGGCACCGACATCACGTGCACCAGCCGCGTAAACGGCCAGATGGCGAACAGCATGAAGGCCGCCAAAATGTGGAGCTTAAACTCCATCGGCACGTTCACCATTAACTCCGGTTGCGGTTGGAAATACAACAAAGAACGCAGCCAAGGGCTGATGGTTTCCCGATAGTTGTAACCGCCCTCGCCACCGAAAATCTGGTGACGCACGGTTGCCCACGAACCCAGCAAGATGGGGATTGCCAGCAGCGCCCACACCACTTTGTCGCGGTTGGAAGTTGCCAGCCGCACCGCTTTGGTGACGAAGCGCCGGTACAACAGGCCCACCATCCCCACCAGCGTCATCAGGGCCGCGATGGACCCACCGATGGTGGCGGCCAGGTGGTAAACGTGTTCGGAGATACCCACCGCCGCGGTCCAAGATTGGGGAACCATGAGACCGGCCACGTGTCCGGCGGCAACCAAGAGGATGCCGAAGTGGAACAGCGGTGAGGCGGCCCGCAAAATGACGTTTTCGTGCAGCTGGGAGGATTTTGAGGTCCACCCGTACTGGTCGTTGCGGTAGCGCCAGATCAGCCCGACGATCATCACGGTGATCGCCACGTACGGTACTACTACCCACCAAAGAATTGCCATAGCGTCCATCTTCTCGGTCCTTATCTTTGCGATCCCAGTGCGGTATGCGAAACTGCTGCCCCGTCCTCGCCCGGATTGGCGCCGTAGGGCGCCAGCAGTGGTGAGGTCGGGTTGATTCCTACGAGTTCGGTCGCTGGCCCTCGGCGTACCAACTGCTGATAGCGTTCCACCACTTCGAGGTCGATGTCCGGCAGGGCTCGGCAAACCACCGTCAGCAGGTGGCGGTAGCCGCTATCACAGCTGGTTAGCGCCCCGCGTAGCACTTCTAAACCGTCGCGGTGGGCGGCCAGCAGCTCCACGCCACTGCCGGACTCGTCGCGCGCAGCGAACTCCAGTACCACCGGCAGGTAGTCAGCCAGTTCGCCCTCGCGTACTTGCCATCCGCCGCGGTTAAGCACTTCCGCGAAGGACAAGATGGCATGGCCACGTTGGCGGGTATCACCCACCGCGTAGTAGGACAACCATAGTGCGCAGCGGCGTCGCTGGTCGAAGGTCTCCACGAAGTGTTCGCGCAGTTTCCGAACTCCCAGTTGCTGGGCCCACTCCAGGAACTGCTGCAGGGGCTGGGCTAGTTCGGCGGGCAGTTCCTCGGCCTGTTCGGCCACAGCCGCGTAGCGTTTCGCGGCGTCATCTGCCGGATAGTCCAACAGTATGGAGGCCGACATGAACGCCAGTTGCTGCTGCTCGCGGGTGCATTTGACCTGCGGCTCTAGGGGCAGGCGCGGGGCGTTTATGAAAGATCGTTGCATCGGGGCTCATCCTTCCCGATGGCGGACCGGCAAGGTCTGCGGCTGACCCGCTGACCAGGTGAGCAGGTCCACGCGGCCAGACTTTTGTCCGCCCGGACCGGGCCCGGTGGCACTGCTCGCCGCGCAACCACTGGCGCAGGCTGCTGGCGCCCCCATCCCCAGGCCGGCATTAAAGGCAGCCCCCATGGGGGTGACTTGCTGGTTTAGTTCAGCGGCCGACATTCCTAGTTCCTCCATGCCGCGCGGCAGCTCGGGGGAGGTGGTGGGGATGACGTAGCGGTCATCGTATTTCGCGATCGCTAACAGCCGGTACATGCGTTCAATCTGATGCCCGTCCATTCCCACCGCGGCAGCGATCTGCGGCGAGGGTGCCTGCCCCAAGTTCACTGCGCGCATGTGGGAGCGCATCGCCGCCAGACGCCGCAACGCTTTCTCCACCGGCGCGGTATCACCCGCGGTGAAGAGTTGCGCTAAGTAGTCCAGGGGAATACGCATGTTCGCCAGGGCGCTGAGCAGCACCTGGTGGTCTTCCCCGTCCGCCCCTGAGGCGGTCACCGCTTCCACCACCGGTGAGAGCGGCGGGATGTACCAAACCATCGGCAAGGTGCGGTATTCGGGGTGTAGTGGCAGGGCCACTTCGTAGGTTTCAATCAGGTCCCAGATAGGTGATTGTTGGGCGGCGTTAATCCACGAATCCGGCACCCCGTCTTGCCGTGCCTGCGCCACCACCTGCGGGTCGTGCGGGTCCAGCAGGATCGAGCGTTGCGCGGGGTAAAGGTCTTGCGGGTCCTCCACCGCGGCGGCGGTTGCCACCTGGTCGGCGTCGTAAAGCAACACCCCCAGGTACCGCAGCCGCCCGACGCAGGTTTCCGAACATACCGTGGGTTGCCCAACTTCCAGGCGCGGATAGCACAGGGTGCATTTTTCGGCCTTACCGGACTCGTGATTGAAATAAATTTTCTTATACGGGCATCCCGACACGCACATGCGCCAGCCGCGGCACTGATCCTGATCCACGAGGACGATGCCGTCTTCTACCCGTTTATACATTGCTCCCGACGGGCAGGACGCCACGCACGCGGGGTTGAGGCAGTGTTCGCAGATGCGCGGTAGGTAGAACATGAAAGTGTCTTCGATTTGCGTCTTCACTTCCATGTTCAACTGCTGCAAGATGGGGTCTTGCGACAGGGTTTCGGTGGATCCACCCAGGTCATCATCCCAGTTCGACCCCCATTTGATGGTGTCGATCGGCTCCCCCGTCACCTGTGAAACCGGGCGCGCGGTGGGGACCGTGGAGGTTTTGTCGGTGCCCAGCAGCCGGTCGTACTCGTAGGTCCAAGGCTCGTAGTAATCATCCAGGTCCGGCATATTGGGGTTGGAGAAAATGGTGGCCAGTTTCTTCCACCGTCCCCCGGCGCGCGGCTTTAGGTGCCCATTACGAGTACGGGTCCACCCGCCATCCCATTTCGCTTGGTCTTCCCAGGTGCGCGGGTATCCCAAGCCGGGGCGGGTTTCGACGTTGTTGAACCACACGTACTCGGTGCCGTCGCGGTTCGTCCACGCCTGTTTACAAGTGACTGAGCAGGTGTGACACCCGATGCACTTGTCGAGGTTCATTACCATCGCGATTTGTGCCATGACTTTCATCAGTACTGCACCTCCTGGCTGCGGCGACGAATAAGGGTCACTTCATCTCGTTGGTTACCGGTGGGTCCCACGTAGTTGAAGGCGTACGACTGTTGGGCGTATCCGCCAATCAGGTGGGAGGGTTTGATGAGGATGCGGGTCAGTGAGTTGTGGATGCCGCCGCGCTTACCGGAGCGCTCCGCAATGGGAGTGGCCACGGTGCGTTCTTGCGCGTGGTACATGAACACGGTGCCCTCGGGCATCCGATGTGAGACGATGGCGCGGGCCGCCACCACCCCGTTGCGGTTGTACGCTTCGATCCAGTCGTTATCACGCACCCCGATCTTGTCAGCATCAGCCGGACTCATCCACACCGTTTGCCCACCTCTTCCCAAGGTCAGCATGTGGATGTTGTCGAAATACTGGGAGTGGATCGCCCACTTGTTGTGGGGCGTAAGGTAGCGCACCGCCACTTGCGCGACCCCGAATTCGGACACCGACTGGGCGCCGACTTTTTCTTCCCCAAACAAGTGGTGTAGGTCCAGCGGGGGCCGGTATATCGGTAGTGACTCCCCCATGTCCCGCATCCAGTCATGGTCCAGGTAGTAGTGCTGGCGTCCGGTGAGGGTGTGGAAGGGTTTGTGGTGTTCAATGTTAATCACGAAGGCGCTGTAGCGGCGGCCGCCGTGTTCGGAGCCGGACCATTCGGGTGAGGTCACCACCGAGCGCGGCTGGATGGTGACGTCATCGAACGATAGGCGTTTTTCTTCATCTCCTTCACTCAGGTGCGCCATGGGTTGCCCGGTACGCTTTTCAATGTGCTTGAACCCGGTGGTTGCGAGCCGCCCGTTGGAGGTTCCAGACAGGCGCAAGATCGCGTTGCAGGCTTTAATGTCGGTATCCAGCAACGGCCGGCCAGCTCCCACCCCGGTGTCGGCACGACCGTTGATGTGGGTAAGTTCTTCCACTTCCCGGGCCGGGTCGAAGGCCACGCCCTTGGTGACCATCCCGGCGCCGTCGGTCAGTGGCCCCAGGGTGTCGAACTTTTCCCCAATCAGGGTGTAGTCACGTTCAATGGGGATCAGCTTGGGCATGGTGACACCGGGGATCAGGCCAGCTTCTTCCACGTCGGGCACGATGCCGCGCGGGTTGGCTAACTCATCGGGAGTGTCGTGGCTTAGCGGCGCCGCTAACACATCGGTTTGGGTCCCCAAGTGGGTGCGCGCCAATGCAGAGAAGTCATGCGCTAGTTGGCGGAAAATCTGGTAGTCGGTGCGTGCCTGCCAGGGCGGGTCGATGGCAGCGTTGAAGGAGTGGATGAAGGGGTGCATGTCGGTGGACGACAGGTCGTATTTTTCGTACCAAGTCGCTGCCGGCAGCACAATATCGGAATGCAAAGTGGTGGAGGTGTTGCGGAAGTCCAGGGTAAGCATCAGGTCGACTTTGCCGCGGGCTGCTTCTTCTCGCCACACCATATTACGAGGACGTTGATGCGGTTCGCACTCTTGCGCGAACACTGCGTTGTCGGTGCCCAGCATGTGCTTGGTGAAGAATTCCGCGCCTTTAGCGGACGAACCCATCAGGTTGGTGCGCCAAGAGGTGATGATGCGGGGGAAGTTTTCCGGGTTGTCGGGGTCTTCGCAGGCGAAGCTGAGTTCTCCCGCTTGGAGTTGTTCCACCACGTAGTCTTTCGGATCTTTCCCGGCAGCGCGCGCCTCTTGGCCCAGCAGTAGCGGGGACTTAGAGAACGTGGGGTAGGACGGCATCCACCCGCGTTTGCTGGCTTCCACCAGGGTGTCGGCGGTTGCCAAGTCCCCCAGGGATCCTTCGGTCAGGGGTGAGCCGATGGCTTGGGCGCGAGTGCGGTCATAGCGCCACTGGTCGGTGGTGAGGTACCAAAATCCTGCCGAAATCATCTGGCGGGCGGGGCGCTGCCAGTCCAAAGCGAAAGCGTATTGAGCCCACCCGGTGATGGGGCGAACCTTTTCTTGTCCCACGTAGTGAGCCCATCCACCGCCGTTTACCCCCTGGGTGGCGCACATCGTGGTCAGTGCCAGGAAAGTTCGGTAAATCTGGTCGGAATGGTAGTAGTGGTTGGTTCCCGCACCCATCACGATCATGGACCGGCCCCCCGAGTCGAGGGCGTTTTGGGCGAACTCGCGCCCGATGCGGATGGCGGCATTGGCTGGGACCCCGGTGTGTTGTTCCTGCCACGCAGGGGTGCCGGGGGTGGAGGCGTCATCGTAGTTCGCGGGCCATTGGCCCGGCAGGCCGGGACGGGCCACCCCGTACTGGGCCAGCAGTAGGTCGTAAACAGTGGTGACCAAGGTGTTCCCGATGCGGCGTACCGGGACGCCGCGGCGCACCACGCCAGCTCCCACGGACCCGTTAGTGGTGGTGGAGCCGGGCAGGTCAAAGCGTGGCAGTAACACTTCCACGCTCTCTTGCGTATCCTCACAGCTCAACGCCGGATTAACGCCCTCCAAACGCAGGTTCCATTTGCCTTCCCCGGCTGCCCCGAAACGGTCCGCCAAGGTGCCACCGGGGTCGGCGACGTGGCCAGCTTCGTCCCACACCAGGGGCCGGAACTGCGCGGATTCGCGCTCTTTCAACTCCGGTGCCAGGTCCTGGGGCAGGTCGGCGGCGGTGAAGAACTTACCCGGAACCCACCCGTCCTCGTGCGCTTTGAGCTGCACCAGGAAAGGCGAGTCGGTGTAGGTGCGCATGTAGTCAAGGAAGAACGGGGTCTTTTTCTGCACGTGGAACTCAGTAAGAATCACATGCCCCATGGCTTGCGCTAAGGCTCCGTCAGTACCCGGAGCCACCCGCAACCATTCGTCCGCGAACTTGGTGTTGTCGGCGTAGTCAGGGGACACCGCCACCACTTTTTGACCGCGGTAGCGCGCTTCCGTCATGAAGTGCGCGTCGGGGGTGCGGGTGAGGGGGATGTTGGATCCCCACATCATCAGGTAGGAACTGTTGAACCAGTCGCCAGATTCGGGTACGTCAGTTTGGTCGCCGAACACTTGCGGGGAAGCTGGCGGCAGGTCCGCGTACCAGTCGTAGAAGGACAACATCGTGGAGCCGATCAGTTCGTAGAATCGCGAACCAGCTCCGTAGGAAACCATCGACATGGCGGGGATCACGGAGAACCCGGCGATGCGGTCCGGACCGTAGCGTTTCACCGTGTACACGTGGGCGGCGGCGACAATTTCGTTCACTTCGTCCCAGCTGACGCGAACCATTCCACCTTTGCCGCGTTCTTGTTTGTAGGCGGCACTCTTTTGCGGATCTTCTACCACTTCTTTCCACGCGAGGACGGGGTCACCGACCCGCTGCTTGGCTTCCCGGTAGAAGTCAAGCAAGGTGGATCGCACGTACGGGTAGCGGATGCGGGTGGGCGAGTACGTGTACCAAGAGAACGCCGCACCGCGCGGACAGCCGCGTGGTTCGTAGTCGGGCATGTCGGGGCCGGTGGTGGGATAGTCGGTTTGCTGGGATTCCCAGGTGATTACTCCGTCTTTGACGTAGACCTTCCAAGAGCAGGAGCCGGTGCAGTTCACCCCGTGGGTGGAGCGCACGACTTTGTCGTAGGCCCAACGTTGACGGTAGAAATCGTCGCTGTCGCGACCACCACTTTGCGTGAGGTAGTGGCGATCTTCGCTCACTTCGGCGCGGCGCAGCCAAGAACCGAAGGAGAATACCCCTCCGTTAGATTCGCGATACGTCGGATCGGTCATTTTGTGTCCTTTGTTGGTGGTCGGATGTGGTGGTCATCAGGCGTAGCTAGGTGGCGCGGTTTCCACTTCACCCCGGGTAGGGAGCCCCGGGGCGGGCGTAGAAAATCCAGGTGAGTACGGTGCACAGGGCGAAGAAAACGGTGCAGCCGATGAAGAAAGTTAGGGGAGCTAGGGCGCTGAGCATCATGCCCACCAGGAACGGACCGAACGCGGCGATGCCGGCGGTCCAGCCAATCACGCCACCGGCTTGGCGCGGCGGCAGAATCATAGGCATTTGTTTGAAGGTGCCTGCGTTACCGATACCGGCGAAGAAGAACACTCCGAGCATGGCCCATAGGAATGGCCAGAACTCTTGCGGGCTGTCGGGGGTGAGGTACAGGCAGGCTACGGCGGTGCAGATGGTCATCCCCACGCCGGAAACGAAGGTCCAAATCGCTCCACCGAATCGGTCGCATAGGGGGCCGGCGAGGACGCGGGTGGCGGAAGCAATGAGGGGGCCAAGGAAGGCGTATTTCACGCCCTGGGGTAGGCCTTCCATGGCACTGAAGGCGGAGTTCTTGCCGTAAACGTTGTTGATTAGCAGCGCCAGTTGGGCGGCGAAGCCAGAGAACGCCCCGAAGGTCATCAGGTAGATGAGGGTGAGGATCCAGGTGTTTTTGTTGGAGAAAATGTCGAACTGTTCAGAGAAGTTCGCGGTGATGGGAACGTCCTTGAGCTGCCACCAGGCCACCACTGCGGTGACAATCGCCCAGGGCACTAAAACGAGGGCGATATTGTGCAGGTGAATCGGCCCGGTGGGAGTTTGCTGCGCCGGCAGGAAGGTGGTGCCCAGCAGGCCGAAACCAATGATCCACGGGCCCAGCAGTTGGATTAGTGACACCCCGAAGTTCCCCACACCGGCTTGGATTCCGAGGGCGGTACCGGCCTTGGCTTTGGGGAAGAAGTAGCCGGTGGAGGGCATGTATCCAGAGAACACTCCCCCGCCGATACCGGTGGTGAACGCCAGGATCAGCAGCACCGAGTAGGGGGTTTGTGGGTTCTGGATGGCGAAGTACCACCCGATCATGGGGATCAACATCAGCAGGCTGGAGATTGACACCAGTTTTCTGGTACCCACGATGGGAGGTAGGAACATGTACGCCAGGCGCAAGATCCCGCCCGCCAGCCCGGGGATGGCCGCCAGCCAGTACAGTTGCACGGCGGAGAGGTCGAACCCAATGTCGTTGAGCTTGGGAGCGATGGCAGAGACCATGTACCAAGTGCAAAACGCGATGGTTAGTGAAAACGTGGTGATCCACAGGGTTTTCCAGGCGATTTTTTTATCCCAGTGATCCGGATCCTGCGGATTCCAACCGGTGATTGGGTTGGTGGTGGTGTCCAGTGCGGGAGTGCTCATTTTGGTGTCCGTTCCAGGTTTTAGCGGGAGGGGGATTTCAGACGCGGTGGGTGCGTAGTGAGCGGATTGACACTTCCATCCACACGATGCAGATGCCGGTTAGTACCGCCATCACTAGGAAGGTGCCACCCGGGTAGGAAGTGGGCGTGAAGTGTGCGAACAGTGGCGGCAGGATGAAGCCTCCGAGGCCGCCTAGCATCCCGACGAGCCCACCAACTGCGCCCACGTCCTCGGGATAGTAAGTGGGGATGTGCTTGTAAACGGCGGCTTTGCCGATGCCCATGGCGCAGCCGTGGATGAAAACGATGACAGCGAATAGGCCAATGTTTGCCAGCCATGGCATGAGGCTGCGGGGCATTGCCAGCACGGCCGCGGTCAGCAGCATGATGGCGAAAGTAATGCGCATTGCCAGGCGCGCCCCGAAACGGTCTGAAACCCAGCCGCCCAGTGGCCGCAGCAGGGAAGCGGGGAAGATGAAGGAGGCGGTGATTAGGGCCGCAGTTTGCAGCGAGATGGGTTGGCCGGCGTTGTCGGTGAAGTGCGAAACGTAATAGTTAGGTAGCCACGAAGACAACGCCACGTAGGCACCAAAGACCGCTACGTAGTACAGGGAAAAACGCCATACCTGGACGTGTTTGAGGGGAAGAAGGCGGGAACTGAGGGAGCGTCCTTGTCCGGGAGTGCGGTCTTGCGCGGGAGTGCCAAACCACACCAGGGCGGCGGTGAGGACTAGTAGCACGGCGTAGATGACGGGAACCAGGCGCCACCCGCCACTTACCAGGCCACCAAAGTAGGCTTGGCCGGTGGTGGCGGTGATTAACACCGGACCGATGAACTTGGTGACCGAAGCTCCCAGGTTGCCGGCGCCGAAAATACCGAGGGCGAGCCCTTGACGCTCTGGTGTGGCCCAGGCGGAGTTCCAGGAGATACCGGCGGTGAAGGAGTTGCCGGCGATGCCTATGAAGAACGCCAGTACCAGCAGTTGCACGTAGGAGTGAGCGTAGGCAACTGCCAGGGAGAACACTGCCGATACCAACAGCAGTAGGGCGAATACTTTGCGACCGCCGATGCGGTCGGCGATCATGCCGGCGGGTAGGCGCCAGATAGAGCCGTTGAGGATGGCGACCGCTGCGATCCACGCGAATTGACTGTCGGTGAGGTTTAGTTCCTTCTTGATGGCGACCCCCAGCACGCCGAACATCATCCACACTGCGAACATGAGGGTGAACGCCAGGGTGGAGATCCAAAGAACTCGGGTGGCGCCGCTGGCAGAAGGCTCCGGGTGGGGTCGGGCGCCCGATGCGCTCGCGGGGGTGTGGTTGCGGCCGACGACGCCGGTGGACGGTGGAGTTGAATGGGACACTCGGGGCCTTTCTGACAAGTTGCCCGGGGATGGGGCGGAATGGAAAAAACAAGTTTTTGAAGTTTTACAGGCGAAAGTGGAAGTCACGTATCCGATAGCCGTTGGCGTTCGTGCGCAGTGCACGAGTTTCGTCTGTTTCACAGGTGCGCTTCGCTGATTGGGCGGGCAACTGCATCCGCCTTAAATATATACGGCTTTTTCCGTGTTAAATAACTTGGTGTGGGGATATCCCCCACGAACGGACACCCAATCCAGGATTGATTCGCCATTTTTAGGACCTAAGACCCTGGGCAAGGGCGCGCTGCCCCCTCGGGAGGCACGCCTCAACCGTCGCCCCCATCCGCTACCGAGCGGCGCCCCACCCCCATCGCCGACTCCCGGTTCCAGAGCCGACACCCTGCCCGGGCGACAATCCCCGCCCAACCGGCCGCACCGTCCTCGCCCATGAAGTACCCTCTCGGAACGTTTATTTGTGAAAACTCGTCTCAACTCACTTAGGGAGGACTAATATAAAAAAGAATTCATTTCGAATTTTTCGCAACGTAACCAACGGTCACCCACGACGCCACCACCACCGACCGTCAAAATACTCGAGGACCCCATATGAACGCTCACCCGACTCGCACGTTCGTGATGCAGATATTGCGACTGATTGTCTGGTTTGTAATCGCGGTGGCGCTGGTGAAGCTGGCGTTCTTCCCCGCCCAAAAACAAGAGGAAGAACTCGGCATACAAGGCACCTTCGAACTGCCGCGCACCACCGTAACCAAAGGCGACATAGAAAATAACATCTCCTTGAACGCCTCCATTGTGCGCGACGAATCTAAAGCCACCAAGGCCACCGAAAGTGGCGAAGTGGTGTGGCTGTACGTCGGCGACGGGGACACCGTGGGTGCGGGCGCACCGATCTTGCAGGTGCGTAAAACCACCGAACCGCAGATGAGCGCCCCGCTGCAAGAAGGCGAGGCCCCACCTCAGCCCACCATCACCTACCACGACGTCTACGCCTCCGCCACCGGTACCCTGCGACTCAACGCGCTGGTGGGCCAAAACCTGCAAATCGGGGAAGAAATCGGCACCATCGTGCCCGACAGTTTCCACGTCGAAGTGCCCATCACCCCCGATAAGCTCTACTCCCTCACCGGGCTACCAGAAACCGCCACGGTCGCCATTAAGGACGGGCCCGCCCCGTTTGAGTGCACCGACTTAAAGACCGTCACCGCCGCTGCTTCCGGCGATCCCAATAAGGGCGGCGAGGGCGGGTCTGCCGGCCCACAGCTGCGCTGCCAGATCCCCGCCGAGCAGACCGTGTACGACGGTTCTAAAGGGAAGCTGCAGATCGCTGGCGGGTCAGCCACCGGGGTGCTGACTGTCCCGGTCACCGCAGTGGAGGGACGCTTCCGGGAAGGCTACGTGTACCTGCCCCCCGCGGATCCGAAGGCGAAACCAGAAAAAGTGCTGGTCAAGCTGGGGGTGAGCGATGGCAAGATCATTGAAGTCAAAGAAGGCTTGTCCCTAGATCAGGAAATCCTAGAATTCGTTCCGCGCAGCAGTGACGAGGACGAAGAAAACCCCGATTCCCAAAATATGGGTGGATAGGATTAGCCGTGCTGGAGTTAACTGACATCCACCGCACCGTGATCCTACCTAACGGCTCTCCATTGCCGATTCTGCGAGGCGTTAACTTGCAGGTGGAGGCCGGCGACCACATCGCCATCGTAGGGCAATCCGGTACCGGGAAATCAACTTTGCTAAACATTATCGGCATGTTGGACCTACCCAATCAGGGCACCTACCTGTTCGACGACAAGGACGTGTCCAGCCTGGGCGAATCCGAACGCGCCCACCTGCGTGGCCGCTCCTTCGGTTTCGTATTCCAACAGTTCAACCTCTTCGGCTCACGCAACGCCCTCAACAATGTGGAAGTTCCCCTGATGTATTCGGGTGGCAACGAATTTCTGCGCCGCCACCGCCTGGCGGCCGCCATGTTGGAGCGCGTGGGTTTGGCAGATCGCCTGGACGCCATGCCCAACCAGCTCTCGGGCGGCGAGCAGCAGCGGGTGGCGATCGCGCGCGCCCTGGTGCGCCGTCCTCGCGTGATTTTGGCCGACGAACCCACCGGCGCTTTGGACCCCCGCACAGGCGCCGTGGTGATGAACCTGCTGGAGGAGGTCGCCCGCGAGGTCGGCTCCGCCCTCATCATCATCACCCACGACATGGCGGTGGCGGCCCGCTCCCAGCGGATTTTTGAAATTGCCGAGGGCGTGTTGCACCCACGCGACAAGTCACAGTTCGAGTCCCTGCCCCTGGGGCATTCGTTGGCAGCACAGGGGGTGGCAGATGAATAACGTCCTATCCGCCCTCGTGGAAGCGTGGGAAGAAATCAAAATCAACCGCAACCGCGTGATCTTGTCACTGATTGGCGTGGGCGCCGCGGTGTGGGCAATGGCGACGGTGCTGGCACTGGGGCTGATCATCAACTCCACTTTCGAGTACTTCGGGTCGCTCTATTCCGGGCGTCCCGGCACCGTGTCCGTGGATGTTTCCCAAGGTCAGGGCGAGGAAGTACCGATAATGGAGGACAGTATCACCATCACCGATCCGCACGTGCAGACCTATCCTGACACCGGTGCCCCGGTAGCGGACGATACCCTGAAGGTCGGTGACGATGGCAAGATCGTGGATCCTTTCTCGGACGCGGTGCTGCGCACGGTAGAGGACACCAACAGCAACATTTGGACCCGCCGGCGTGGTTTTAATGCAGAGATTCAAGCCCCGAACTTCGATGAGTGCTTCAACCCGTGGGGCGACGATAGTTCGTGCGACACTAGTCCCCCTAGTTTCGCGGCGGTGGATCCGGGCTACTTCACGATCTTCTATAAGCAACTGGTGCGCGGTCGCTTCCTGAATGAGGCTGACGGAGCACTGCAGATGAACCCGGTGATGGTTAATGAATCGCTGTGGCAGATGCTGGGTAAGCCTAACCCGCAGGACTATCCGCGTATCCGCCTCAAGCAGTATCAGGACGTGGAGATGACGGTGGTGGGTGTGCTCGCCAACGGCAGCACCTACGACGGTCCGGAGGTTACCATTCCTTACGACGCTGCCCTGGCGTCTTTCCCACCCCAGGTAATCGGAAATGATTACAGCAGTTACTTGTTCATGGCTCCCCCGGGGCAAGAGAAGGAAGCAGGCAAAGTGGTGGCCTCCTCCTTGGCGGCATATCTAGGCCCGGGCTACCAGGTGAAGCACTTCTTCAACGAGCGTGTTAA
This sequence comes from Actinomycetes bacterium, assembly GCA_023389315.1. Lineage (GTDB taxonomy): Bacteria > Actinomycetota > Actinomycetes > Actinomycetales > Actinomycetaceae > Gleimia. Next base: position 39,977 of record JAEWEQ010000019.1, read on the forward strand.
CGAGGGCGCAGCGCAGCAGAACAACATCATCACCGCGATTATTTCCGCCATTGGTGGGATCGTGATTTTGCTGGGCGCCCTAGGGTTGCTGACGGTTTCCATCGTCACTATTCAGCAACGAGTGCGTGAGATCGGTATTCGCCGCGCCATGGGGGCCTCAGCGCGGCGCATCTTCATAGCCGTGTTCTTGGAGTCGGTGGTGGCCACTACCGTGGCGGGCGTGATCGGCGTGATGCTGTCGATCCTCACCATCCGCATGATGCCACCGCAGTGGCTGAATGCTCCCGCCGCGGTGACCACCAGCGCCTACCCCATGACCGCCGCTTTCCTGGGCGTGTTGATTGCCGCCGGGGTGGGGGCGCTGTGTGGCATCATTCCGGCGTTCTACGCGGTTCGGATCAAACCTATCGATGCGATCCGCTATTAGGGGCAGCCATGTTTGACGCAGAAGTAGCCGCCAGCGGCGCACCTGGATGTAGCCGGCGTACGGTGATGAAAACCGCTCTGGTGATGGTCACGGCGGCGGGTGGTGCCGCGTTGGCTGGGTGTTCGTCCTCGGGTGGAAGCTCCGCGGCTGGCACCACCAGCCCCGCTGGCACTACCAGCCCCACCCCCTTTCCCAGCGCGCATACCAGCGCCCCCGCTTCGCCAAGTGCCACCGCGTCGGCGAGTGCGCGACCGTCCTCGCCGGCCTTCGATAAGGCATCGTTGGAGGAACTGCGCGCCCGCTTCACCGGCGTCGCGCCCACCCAATGGGGCCTGGACATTGACGGCATTAAACAGGTCAATGCTGGGGAGGCGGTCACCGTGACTTTGGACGCCTGCGGCGGCCCGGGCGGTGGGCAGGTGGACCGTGAGCTGCTGGACTTCTTACGCAGTGAACAAATCCGCGCCACCTTGTTCCTCAACCAACGCTGGATTCACGCCAATGAAGCCTTGGCGGTGGAGTTGGCACAAGACCCGCTGTTTGAGATCGGCAACCACGGCACTGCGCACTGTCCTCTGACCGTGGACGGGCGCGCCGCTTACGGTATTGCCGGTACCGCGGATGTGAGCGCGGCGATCGCGGAGGTGGCGGATAATCATCGCACGATTTTTGAGCTCACCGGCGTGGAGCCGCGCTGGTTCCGCTCAGGCACGGCGCACTATGACGACGTGGGGGTGAAAATCTGCGAGGCGTTGGGGGAAGTTCCCGTTGGTTTCAGTGTGAACGCTGATGCGGGTGCGACTTTTAGTGCCGAGCAGGTAGTGCAGTCGTGCGCCGAAACCCAGCCCGGTGGCATCCTGATTGGGCATTTCAACCAGCCCGAGGGCGATACTGCCGAAGGGTTGCGTCGCGCGCTGCCGGCGTTGCGCGACGCTGGCTACCGCTTCGACTTTTTGACCTGATCGAAGTCCTGCCAAGTGTCCACGTCTTGAATGAGGGTTTCATCTAGGGCAAGTTCTTGTAGTCGCAGGGGTTCAAGCAATGCGCGCACGCTGCGGTTCGTGGCTTTCCCACCGGCCTGCGCCAGCGCCTGGCCGCGGTAGATCCCCAGCAGGTATTGGCGGTGCCCGGTGCGGTCGGTCGCGCAGATTCCGTCGCTCGTGGTGTCCAGGGCGGCGTACAGTTGCGGCAGGGCGCGGGCGGAGTAGGGTGCGTCGCACGCCAGGGCGAAGATCCACGGCGAGGACGGTGCCTTCCCGCCGGGGTATGTCGCCTCGCCGGGCTGCGCCTGCCTTCCAGACGGCGCCCACTCTCCAGATGCGTCCTTCCCACCGGGCTGCGCTTGCCTTCCAGACGGCGCCTGCCGCTCCAGCAACCACCGCACTCCCGCCAGCAGTCCTGCCGCCGGCCCGGAACCGGGCGGGTCTTCCATGGTGTAGGAAATTTCGCTGCGCAGCTGGCCGCCGGGCGTCTGCGCCAGCGCCGCAGGACCGACCACCACGATATCTTGGGGGTCAATCCCCAGGGTTACTAAGTCATTAAGAATGTTGTCTAAGAAGGTATTGGATTCCAGTTCCAGATCAGCCTTTACCACCCCACCTAAGCGACTCCCTCCGCCACCGGCGAGGATCACCACACCGACCTTATCCACGTTTCTTTTACCCTTCTTTGCACTTTCACATCCCTTAATCACAACATACAATCTGGGTGTGAATAACGCTGCTCACACGCCGCCACCTAATGGCTCTGCGTAGGCGGCGACGAAGCCTTCTCCCCCGTCGGAAAGCTGCACGCAGTCAAGGTGAGCGCGCGGATAGGCGCGCCAGATGCCAGCGGCGATGGCCTCGCCGGCTTGCTCGGAGGTCATTGAGCCTTTGAAGGAATCGGGAGCGATAAGTACACGCATACCCTCATCTTAGGGCAGCGGTGCGGGGCAGCGCGGCGGCGTGGGCGGGCCGGCTGCGCGCAAGCGTGCGCCCACCGTCGCGCCCATCGCACGGTCGAGTGTTCGTGCCAATGCGCCGCGCCCGGACCGGCCGCTCTCAAACGGGGCACGGGCTAGCCCCGTCCAACCGCACCACCCGTTCTCGTGAACTATTTGGTGACGTCCGCGAACCACCGGGTGATGGACGTCGGGTGCGTGATTGCGGTACCGACGCAGGCGGCGTGAATGGGGCGGGTCCACACTTCCCGCAACTGTTCCACGGTGTGGATGCGCCCTTCGACCACAATGGGTTTTTGGATGCGCTCGCACACCTGGTCTATGAACTCGAAGTCCGGTCCGTCGGTTTTGGGACGGTCAGGGGTGTACCCACCCAGGGTGGTGCCAATCAGATCGGCGCCGGCGTCTTCAGCGCGTAGCGCGTCATCGAGGCTCCCACAGTCGGCCATCACTGCTACGCCGGGGAATTCGTCGTGGATCGCGGCGCAAGCGTCAGCGAAGGTCGCTCCCAAGCGAGGACGGTCGGTGGCGTCGATGGCGACGATGGAGGCTCCCGCCAGCGCACAGGCGCGGGCGTGCGCCACCGAGGGCGTGATGTAAACCCCGTCGTGGCCGTACTTAATCAGGCCCACCACGGGCACTTGCACGGCTTGGCGGGCGGCGGAGATATCCACCACGCCTTGCACGCGCACCGCCACGGCACCGCCCTCGACCACGGCTTGGCACATGCGGGCAGTGACTTCCGGGGTGCGCAGTGGCTCGCCGGGGTAGGCCTGGCAGGAAACGATGAGTCCTTTACTGGCGGCTACGATGCCTTCGATGGTGATGTCAGTTTGATCGGCCAACGGATGTACCTTCCTTAACTCTTTTTCGGTGCCGCCTTCAGGCATCTAGCTGTGCCCACGCGAGCGCGGCTGCGCCCAACAACGCGGCCCCGGTTTTTAGTTCTGCTACTACCAACGGTACTTCTGCCAGCGCCGGCATGAGTTGATTTCGGTACCCTTCCTCCACCGCCGGCCAGTAGGGGTCCCCAGCTTCGGCCAGGCCACCACCGAAAATAACGATTTCCGGGTCGAGGGCGTTCACCAACCCGGCGATTACCTCGCCGGTGGCGTATCCCGCGGTTTGCACGACCTGCTGGGCGAGTTCGTCCCCGTGGCGGGCGCGGTCAAATAGTTCGCGCCCATCGGCGACCGGGACACGTCGCGCGGCTGGCGCGGCTGGCACCTCCCCCGCCCTCACCGCGGGCACCGCCGCGACACTTGGGACCGTCGGCGCCCCGGGCGCCTCCCCCGCACCTCCCCCCGCAGCGAGCTGGTCGTTATACCAACTGGTCATGGCGGGCCCGGCGGCGATGGCTTCGATATGCCCGGTTTTTCCACACGAGCAGCGCCGCTCCTGTCCCACACTGGCGGGTAGGTGCCCCACGTGCCCGGCCAGGCCGCGCGCTCCGCGCAGGATCTGTCCACCATGGATAATGGCCCCACCAATCCCGGTGCCGACCGCCACCATGAGGGCGCTAGCACGTCCGCGCCCGGCGCCTTTCCACATTTCTCCACGCGCGTGCGCATGCACGTCATTTTCAATGAAAACCGGCAGCCCACTGGCGGCCTCGACGATCTCAGCAAGCTCGGTGTCACCCCACCCGGGGATGGCGTCGGTGGCGGACACGATGCGCCGCCCCGCCGGGTCGATCACGCCGGCGCTGCCGATACCGACCGCCAGCGGCTGGGCCGAGCCGGCTGCTTCCCGTACCATCCGCACCATTTCCACCACCGTGGCGGCCACGTCCTCGCCCCCGGTTTTCGGGGTAGGTAGGGAGGCGACCGGCGCGGGCGTGAGGTCGCCGCTATCGCTCACCAGAGCACCCGCGATTTTGGTACCACCGATGTCGATCGCGATCACATGACTCATGTTCTCCCCCTTCTTTTGCGCAGCTAACTAAGTCGCCGACGGTGTCAGTTTCCCACGGGTGACGAGGGTCGCCGACCCGCAGTTTTCGAGGCAACTTCCCCGGTTTCCGCGAGGACGTTCGCGCCCTTAGGCGACGGTGCCGGGAACCGCGTTTCCGTCCTCGTCCAACAGGCCGGCGCCCACCAGCACCGCGCGGATGGCTTCCACGTTTTCACCTTCCAAGGCGGCCACCGGTTCGGGCATGCGGTTGGAGTCGAATACTCCCAGCAGCATGAGGGCAGTTTTGAACGCTCCCACGCCCGCGCCGTAGCCCACCGCACCACGGGTGACGGTGACGATGCGCATCAGGTAGGCCAGGCGGTCTTGTTCGCGGCGCACGCTCTCCCAGTCTCCCGCTTGGTAGGCGTTCCACTGGCGCACGTACCCCCACGGATCCACGTTCGCCAAGCCGGGCACAGATCCGTCCGCTCCCGACATGTAGGACCCGTCCACTACTACTTCATGTCCGGTCAGCAACTGCAGGGGCCTGCCCGCGGCCGCGTTGTCGGCCGCCAGGAAACGGAAGGACACGTCGTCACCGGAGGAGTCTTTCACCCCGGCGATCACGCCGTCAGCAGCTAGGCGCATAATCAGGTCGTTGGGGAGTTTGACGTGGACACACACGGGGATGTCGTAGGCGAAGATCGGCAGGTCGATGGCTTCGTGCAGCAGGCGGAAGTGGCGTTCTATTTCCGCAATACCGCCCAGCGCGTAGAACGGTGCGGTCGCCACAATCGCGTCCGCCCCCATTTCTTTGGCAACCTTGGCGTGTTCAATGACGCGCGCGGTTTCAGTGTCGATACATCCCACGAGGACGGGCACGCGGCCGGCAACGATGCGTACTGCGGCGGCGGTGATCTCGCGGCGGCGCGCGTCGGTGGAGAAGACTACCTCCCCGGAGGAGCCGAGTACGAACAGGCCGTGCACTCCGGCGTCGATCATGCGGTTGATGGTGCGTTCAAAACTTGCTTCGTCGAACTCGCCCGTTGCCGTCAGCGGCGTCACCACGGGGGGTACGACACCGCGAATGGTTTTACTACTCATTTCTTTTCTTCCTGTTTTTATTTCCGCGGCGCGCATTCGGCGTCGGTGGGGTGCAAGAGGGAGGGTGCCGCCGCCAGCAGGGTACGGGTGTATTCGTGCTGCGGGTGGTTAAGCACTTGCGCGGCCGGGCCTTCCTCCACTATCTGTCCGCCATTCATAACCACGATCCGGTCCGACACGTACCGCACGGTCTGGATGTCGTGGCTAATGAACACCATCGCCAAACCCAAGTCGCGTTTGAGATCCGACAGCAGGTTCAGGATCTGGGCGCGCACCGACACGTCCAGGGCGGAGGTGGGTTCGTCAGCGATGATCGCGTCGGGTTTGAGCGACAGGGCGCGGGCGATGGCTACGCGCTGGCGTTGCCCACCGGATAACTGTCCAGGGAGCGCATCCAGCACGGATTCGGGCAAACCCACCATGGAGATCAACTCATGTACCCGATCTTGGCGTTCTTTGCGTGACCCAATGTGGTGCACCACCAGCGGGTCCAGCAGTTGGTCGCGCACACTCATGCGGGCGTTGAGGGCGGTGGCGGGGTCTTGGAAAACCACTGAGACGACGCGGCCGATTTCCATCCGGTCGCGGGCACTGCGGTTGGTCACGTCGGTGCCTTTGAACAGTACTTTCCCGGCGGTGGCGGACTGCAGGCCGCACATGACGTTGGCGGTGGTGGATTTACCACAGCCAGATTCGCCGACAATCCCGATGGTTTCCCCCGGCATGAGCGACAGGTTCACTTTGCGCACGGCGTGAACTTTGTGCGGGTTCAGCAGCGGGCCGGTGCGGGAACGGAAAGTCACTTCCACATCCCGCAGTTCGATGATCGCGGTTTCGGCAGTTGCGTTACTCATCGCTGGGTTCCTTCCGTGCTGGCCGTTTCAGTTCCCGGTTGGGTGGCGTAGTAGTGGTAGGTTCCAGGTACCGCCACCATCACCGGTCGGGTCTCCAACCCCACGTCCGGGTGGGAGGAGCGCGGCGCGAACCGGTCACCGGAGGGGAAGTCCTTCGGGCTGGGTACGGTACCGGGCACTTGGTGCAGGCGACTGGAGGACGCTTCGATGGAGGTGACCGATCCCAGTAGGCCGCGGGTGTATTCGTGGCGCGGGTCGGTCAGCAGCTCCGTGGTGGAGCCCTGTTCCACCACTTGGCCGGCGTACATCACGGTGATGGAGTGGGCGACTTTCGCCACCAACGCCAGGTCGTGAGAGACGAACACCATGGCGAATCCCAGTTTTTCACGCAGTTCGTTGAGCAGTTCAATGACCTGCTTTTGTACCGTCACGTCCAAGGCGGTGGTCGGCTCGTCCGCGATCACCAGTTTCGGGTCGCGGGTCAGGGCCATGGCGATGAGTACGCGTTGGCGTTGCCCGCCGGAGAGTTCGTGCGGGTACGACTCCAAGGTTCGTTTCGGGTCCAGCCCCACCAGGGTGAGCAGTTCTTCCGCGCTGCGGGTACCGCCGCGTTTGGTTAGCTGACGCATTTGGTTCTTAATCAGCATCGAGGGGTTGAGGCTAGAGAGCGCATCTTGGTAGATCATGGCGATCTCGTGACCGCGCAACGCGTTGTGTGCCTTGGGGTTGAGGCCCACCAGGTTTTGACCGTCGAAGATGATCTCTCCGCTGATCTGCGCGCGCGGGTCCAACAGTCCCATGATCGCCAGTGAGGTGATGGACTTACCGCATCCGGATTCACCCACCAGGCCCATGGTTTCACCGGGGCGCACTTGGAAGGAAACGTGGTCCACCACGTTGACGTCCCCGTGGCGGGGGAATTTGATGCACAGGTCGCGCACGTCCAGCACCGGTTCGGCTTGCGAGGTCGGTTGCAGGCGGTCGGTGCGTTTACCTTCGGCGTCCTTCAAGGCAGCTAGCGACGCCGCTAGGGAGTCGGCTTGCTCACGGTAGGCCGCCACCGGGTCGGTCAGGAGGCGATCTTCTTTACGACGCGCCGCTTGGTCAGCTTCGCTGGTGGGGGCGGCCGCGGTGGGGGCTGCCACCATGGCGTCGGTGATGCCTTCGGACAGGACGTTCAAACACAGCACGGTGATCATGATCAGCAGGCCCGGGAAGGTGGCTTGCCACCAGTAGCCGTAGAGCACGCCTTCCTTCGCGGCGGCCAAGATGTTACCCCAGGTGGGGGTGGGCTCGGGAATGCCGGCGTTAATGAAGGACAGAGAGGCTTCGAAGACGATGGCGTCAGCTACCGACAAGGTGGTGAACACCATCACCGGGGCCGCAATGTTGCGGGTGACGTGTTTGACCAAGATCCAGGGGGCGCGCGCACCGGAGACGATGACGGCTCGCACGTAGTCTTTGCCGTATTCGGAGATCACGTTGGCGCGCACTACGCGGGCAATCTGGGGGATGTATAGCACACCGATGGAGATGATGATGCCGATCATGGATTGCCCCAGGATGGACACGAATACGGCGGCGAGGGCGATGCCGGGCACCGACATCACGATGTCAATGATGCGCATGATGATCTCGGAGATCCAGGTGCGGGTCACGGCCGCCAGCGCACCGATGATGGAGCCCACGATGAGGGCGAAGAAGGTGGCGGACAGGCCGATCACCAGGGAGTAGCGGGCACCGTAGATTACGCGAGAAAGCACGTCGCGACCCAGGTTGTCGGTGCCGAAGAAGTACTGACCCGAGGGTGCTTCGTAGGTGGATTCAATGGCCAGCGGGTCGTGGGGTGAGATCCACGGCGCCAGGATCGCCACCACGATTAGGATCCCGATCACGATCAGTGATAGGCGTGAGCCTACGGTCATGTTGGTGAAGCGGTTGAAGCGTACTCCCGGGCGGGAGGCTTTGTCGATGATGTCGCGTTTTCCAAACAGCATGGGTCACACCGTCCGAATCCGGGGGTTGATGAGGACGTAAAGCAGGTCCACGATGATGTTGATAACGATGAAGGACAGGGCCACTACCAGCACCACGCCTTGCACCAGGATCGGTTCGTTTCCGTTGATACCGTCGAACATGACGGTGCCCATGCCGGGCAGACCGAAGATGACCTCGATGACGATGGCACCACCGATGAGGTAACCAATTTTCATACCGAGGACGGTCACCGGGGTGATCAGGGCGTTGCGCAGTACGTTGCGGGCGATTACTTCACCCTTGGGTACGCCCGCCCCGATGGCAGTGCGTACGTAGTCTTTGTCGAGTTCTTCCACCATGGAAGTGCGGATGATGCGGGTGAGTTGGCCAGCTACCGGCAGTCCGAGGGCGAAGGCCGGCATGAGGATGCGTTTTAACCAGCCGGAGGGGTCGTCGAAGAAGGGTGGCAAGATGCCCGAGCCCGGTAGTAGTCCGAGTTTGATTTGGAATACGTAGATAAGTAGTACACCCAGCCAGAAGGAGGGAGTGGCGATGGCGATGATGGACAGCACGCGGATGACTTGGTCGGGCCATTTGTCGCGGTAGAGGGCGGCTAGGACACCGAGGATTACCGCGAGCACCACTGCAATGATCAGGCCGAAGAAGGTCACTTGCATGGTGATGGGGAAGGCGTCGGCGATGCGTGCTGATACGGGGGCTTTGGTGACGCCGTAAACACCTAGATCACCTTGGAAGAGACCTACGATGTATGAGAAGAACTGTTCAATCCAGGAACGGTCGAAGCCCATTTCGTGGCGGTAGGCTTCCAACTGTGCGGCGGTGGCGTTTTCCCCGAGGGCGGCCACTGCCGGGTCGTACTTTGAGAACGACATGAGGAAGAACACCAGCAGGGTCACGCCGAATGCCATGATCGGCAGGGCGATGAGGCGCCTTCCTAAGAGTCTGATCAGGTTGTTCACAATGTGTCTTTCCAGCTGGGGTTTTGACGTGTAACGGCGGTGGGGTAGGGCGACTACCCCACCGCCGTGTGTTTAGAGGCTGTACCTCAGATGTGGTTTTGCGGAACTTACTTCAGTTTCGCGTCGAGGAAGCTCAGGCCGGTGGTGCCCAGCGCCTTGTATTCAGAGAACACGTCGTTCTTCACGGCGGTGGATACCTTGCGGTGGAACAGCGGGTAGAGCGGTACTTCCTCAGAGAGGATGTCGAAGCATTCGTTCCAGGCTTGCTGCTGGGCGTCACCTTCGGCGGCGATCGCCTTGTCCATGGCGGCGTGGAGCTTCTTGTAGCCTTCGGAGCCGTTCCAGAAGCTACGCTGCTTGGTCCATACGTTGTCGCCGTACCACCAGTTCATCAGCAGGTCGGGGTCGTTACCGAAGACCGAGGGGTCGCCGGGGGCCAGCAGCATGGTGAAGGTGGCGTCGTCCTTGTCGGTGATCTCCGGGTAGAGGGCGGAGGACTTCATGGACTGGATGTCAACGTTGATGCCGATTTCAGCCAGGTTGTTCTTGATCTGGGGTGCCAGTTCGGTCAGCCACTTGTGGTCGGTGGTGTACAAGGTGGTGGTCACCGGGCTGGTCACACCGGCTTCTGCCAACAGGGCCTTGGCCTTTTCCACGTCGTAGGTGTAGACGTTCTTGGCCTGGTTGTAGTTGGCGAAGTTCTTCGGCAGGAAGGAGGTAGCGGCTTCCGCTTGGCCTTCCAGCTGGTTGTCGATCAGTTTCTGGGTGTCGATGGCGTAGAGCACGGCTTGACGTACCTTCGGGTTGTCGAAGGGAGCCTGCTTGGTGTTGAACATCATGAACGCCTGGTTGAAGCCCTGGACGGTTTCGATCTTGGCGCCGGAGCTTTCCAGGGTCTTGAAGGCCTTGGCGGGCACGTTTTCCATCACGTCGGTGTCACCTTGCTGCATGGCGGTCACGCGGGCGGTGTCATCGGTGTTTACGTTCCACACCATGGTGGGGGCGATTGCCGGGGTCTTGCCGTTGTAGTGCTCGTTCTTTTCGAACTTCACCACCTGTTCGGTGATTTCGGCGTACTTCCAGGGGCCGGAGCCGATCGGCTTGGCGGTCATTTCTTCCGGGGTGGAAGCAGCCGGGGTGACGCGCACCAGGGAGAGGCGTTCTTTCAGCAGCGGGAACGGCTGCTTGAGCTTGATGGTGACAGCCCCATCGGTGGCTTCCATGGACTCAATGAATGCCAGCATGGATACGTAGAGGGAGCCCTCTGCAGTGGTCTTCTTGAAGGAGGCGGCCACGTCCTCGGCGGTGACGGGGTCACCGGTGGAGAACTTCGCGTCGGCGCGCAGCTTCACTTTGTATTCAGTGTCGGAAACCTTTTCCGGGTCACCGTCTGCCAGCGCTTCGTGTGCTTCGAAGGTGGTCATGTCCAGGTCGTACAGACCTTCGGTGACGTGCCAGTTACCTGCCAGGGCGAGGGCGCCGGAGGTAGTGGCCGGGTCGAACTTCAGGCCGGCGTAGGCAACTTGTGCAGTGATGGTATCTTTCGCGGGCGCGTCCGAACCACCGGTGCTGGTGCTGGTGCTGCTGGAGCCGCCACCGGAGCAAGCCGTAAGGGTGAGCGCAAACGCGGCGGTAATGGCGCCGAGCTTGGCCACTTGACGATGGAGCTTTCGCATGAATCATTCTCCTCTTCGTTGAGTATGTGCTAGTGCCACAAATTGAACACCCCACACAGGATGTCTGACAACTACTCTAGATGATGGCGTTTTGCCAGGCCACCCTTGTTATCGTTCTGTTACTTGAAATGGCACCTGACCCGAGGGAACACGCTCCCTTTTACGTGATTTTTGATAAGAATTGGTGCTTTTTGACCCTCGAATTCACGCCATTCCCCTTCCGCGCACCGACGATGCGGACTGTTCTGGCTCGCTCCCCGCGACCCGGGGCTTTCGCTAAACTGAATTGACATCAGACAACTAGGAGTTGTGATCGCGGTGCGTGAAATTTCCTTTTGGTCCGCTTCCACCTTCGCCGGCCTCGAAGGGGCGGTGGACTTCGTATTCTGTACCGACCATGACGGCCCACTCATCTGCGCCCTCCCCGCGAGTCCTACCATCCCGCCCAATCCCGCAGCCCCCGCCCGCCCCGTCCTCGCCCCAGGCTCCACCGACTTCCCAGCCGATCCCTGCAAAACTGCCGCCATCGCAGCCAATCCCGCCGCCCCCGCGGGCTCGCACCTGCGGCTCGAATTAGTCTCCGGCGCCCTCCAGCTCTACGCCCACAACACTTCGACGCTGGCCCCGCCCTTGCAGTTAGACATGGAGGACACCACCGATTTGCGCGACGGCTACCCACACCGGGTGCAGGTGAGTTTCCACCGCGGTGGCACCGCCATTTTCCTTGACGGCTACCAGGTGTTTTCTTCCGCCACTAACGCTCACCCAAGTCAGCTAGGCAAGAGCGGGACCATTTACGCCGACCAGTCGGTAGCCAGTTGCACGTTTTCTGCCAACCGGGTTGACCCGCAGCAGGCCGCACTGCGGTGGCCGGCGCCCCCACCTGACGTCGTGTTCGCCGCCGCGCAGCTCTCCGCCCCGGATGTGCGCGCTATAAAGGAGTGGAATACCGGCACTATTTGGCTACAGTTCCGGGTGCGTGGCCCCGGCCAGTACGGCACTATCCTGGGTGCGCAGGCCAGCGAAACCAACAATGCCCGCGAGCACTCGCGCGAGACCCTCCGCTTGAGCATTGACTCCACCGGCATCCACTATCAGCTGCTCATTGCAGGCTCCTGGCACCGGGTGCTGGCTCCCGGCAGTTGGGATGATGGGGCTTGGCATGACCTGACCGTGCGTGCCAGTGCCGGGGCGGTCGACATTTACGTCGATGGCTTCCTGCACGCTCATGAGCCCGGTCAGTTCTTCTTCGCTGCCACCGATATTGGGTCGGTGAGCGTGGGTGCGGATTACGCGGGCGTGCGCCTGATGGGCGAGGTTCGCCGCGGTGGTATTTACCGCCGCGCCCTCAACGACTCCCATATAAGGGCCCTCTCCCGGGTTGTTCCAGCGCAAACTCAGTGCTTATTCGATAAGGGCTTCGCGGGGGCGCGTAGCTACCGCATTCCCACTTTGCTCACCACTGACAGTGGGGTGGTTATCGCCGGGGCGGACCAGCGGGTCGATAATTCCAACGACGCTCCCAACCGCATCAATTTCGTGATTCGCCGCTCTTTGGATGGCGGCACTTCCTGGGAGCCACTGCAGAAAGTGGTGGGTTTCCCCGGTGCTGGCGAGGACGGGTCCGCCCTCGGCAAATCCACTGCGGTCAGCGGCGCGGCCGCCACCGATGCGTGCTTGGTTTACGACCGCCAGCGCGGTCGGATCATTGCTTTGTTGGATTATTTCCCTGCGGGCGTGGGGCTACCCAACGCCCGCCCCGGGGTCGGCACGGACGAAGATGGCAACTTGTTGCTGGCCGACGGGGCGGGCACGTTCACACTGCGACCCGATGGCCGGGTGGTGGCCGAAGGTGGCGGTGACACGGGTTTGGTGGTGGACGAGGACGGGTGGATCTGGCGCGGGGAGCACCAACTGAGGAATATTCATTTCCCGCCCCTGTCCCCGGGGGACACGGGCAACGGGAGCTTGCCAAACTTGCGGCCTCTGCCGATGTCTTACCTCATGCAGGTGCATTCCGATGATGATGGTCAGACCTGGTCCCAACCGGTGTTCATTGACCGGCAGGTGAAAGCCCCCTGGATGCCGTTCTTGGGGATATGCCCGGGCCGCGGCATCCAACTGCAGCGCGCACCCTATGCGGGGCGGTTGCTGGCGCCTTACTATTTCACTTCGGAAACTGGGCGCCATTACAGCAGTGGGGTGCTGATTTCCGACGATGGGGGGCGCTCGTGGCGGCGCGGCGGGAGCGTCAACGATGGGCGCGTATTCGACGGCGAACCTATCGATCCGCGGACTTTGCACGTGGATGCGGCATCCGCGTCCGAGACCACGGTGGTGGAGCTTGGTGACGGCTCGGTGCGCGCGTTCTTTCGCAACCAGCATCCCAGTGGGCGGGTTGGTACTTGCATTAGCGAGGACGGTGGCGAAACTTGGGGTCCCATCAGCTATTTGGAGCAGGTACCGGAGATTTTCTCCCAACCCAATGCCATTTCTTGGCCTGCCACGGCGGATGAGCCCTCCCAGCGGGTGGCTTTCGTTAATGCTTCACGGATGCTCCCCTACCGGGGGTGTGGGGTGGTGCGCATCAGTGACGATGGTGGTCAGACCTGGCCGACCAGTCGGTGCGTGAATCCGTACCATTTCGTCTACCAGTGCTTGACGGTGTTGCCCGATGGCCGGTTGGGGTTGTTGTGGGAGCGGGAGACGGCGGGCGTGTATTTCACCGCGCTGCCGCGCGAATGGTTCGACTCGAAGCACTAGGATGTTGAATAGCTTTACTGACTCCCCCACCGTCCTCGCCCTTTGTGGAAGTGGCGAACGCCGACTTAGGAAAGTGAACGATGTCTGACCACCCGTTGAGTCCCGCTCCCGGCTTGCTGCCAAACAGTGGTGTTGGCGATGCGACCAAGCGCGCGGAGTCAACTATGAACGCCATCAAGGAACTCATCATTGACCAGCAGCTCCGCCCGGGGGATTTGCTGCCCACGGAATGCAAACTCTGTGAGCAGCTGGGGGTGTCGCGCTCCTCAGTGCGCGAGGCGATCCGCAAGCTGGAGGCCCTAAACATTGTTTCGGTAGAGCACGGTAAGGGCACCTACGTGGGGTCACTGTCAATGGAGCCGCTGGTGCAGACGTTGGCGTTCCGTTCGATCCTACAAGGCTCGGGTGACTTTTCGGGGCTGCGCGACGTGGTGGAGGTGCGCCGCTATTTGGATTTAGGGTGCGCCGAGCAGGTGGTGGAAAATCTGCGCGGCACCACCCAGCCGCATTTGCAGGAGTTGGTGCACCAGATGCTAGTGCTGGCTCGCCAAGGTAAGGCGTTCCAGGAGCAGGATGTGGTCTTCCACTTGGGCCTGGTTGCGGGGATTTCTAACGTGGTGGTTAAGCAACTAATCCACAGCTTGTGGTTGGTCCATCAGGCGGTAGTTCCCGAGTTGGGGCTGGAAATCACCGCGCGCCTGGAGGACACGGCTTTGGCGCACCAGGCGATGTTGGATGCGGCTTTGGCGGGGGACTTGGAAGCCTACCGCCGCGCTGTGATCGTCCACTACGAGCCGTTGGAAGAGATCCTACGCACCCACCTTTAGTCCGCCTCCTCGGTGTTCCTTCACCCGCCGGTCTCGCGGCGCGCGTTAGGCTGATTTCGGATTGGCGAGGGCGAACTCGACCTCCACTTCCACGCTGGCGTCCAGCGGCAGCGCAGCCACGCCCACGGCGGAGCGAACGTGCAGGCCACCGAAGATTTCGTGGAAGAAATCTGAAGCCCCGTTTATTACCGCCGGGTGCGCGGTGAAGTCAGGGTCGGAGGACACGAATCCGGTGACCTTGATGACCCCCGCCAGGCGGTCCACTCCACCAGCTACGTCAGCGGCAGCGGCGAGGGCGTTCAGCGCGCATTGGCGGGCCGCGGCGGTGGCGTCTTCCACGCTGGCCCGGCTGGGAACTTGGCCGGTGGCGACCAGTTCTCCCGCTCGCATCGGTAGCTGCCCGGAGGTGCGCACGGTGGCCCCTACATTCATGGCGGGCACGTAGGAAGCAACCGGGGGCACCACGGAAGGTAGTTCAATCCCGAGGTCGGCTAGACGCTGGCTAATGCTCATGGTGGCTCCTGGAGAATCGGCGATAGTTAAATCAGTATCTCACTTTTTGAACCCCTTTAAGACTGCGGTGAAAGCGGTTTCTACTGCTTCGGCGGCTCCATTTACATTGCCAAGCACCTGTACCTGATCGGCGCAGGAATCTACGCGCTTTCGCTGATCGGCTCAGTGCTTTGGCCGTACGTGATTTACCAGGCTGAAACGGGTGCGTGGGGGAACTCCCGCCCAGAGTGTACTGCCTTTCCTGGCTTTGCAGATTCAATCGCTGGCCAGCCCCATTGTGGCGATGATCTGCGTAATCGCTGCGTTTATCCTCCACCCCACCCTCACTTCGCGGGTGCACACCGGTGCGGATCGCGCGATTTATTCCGATATTGACGCCTAGCGCCCAGGGCAGTTCGGTAGATAATAGATACATGACGCTTTTACCCACTCCCCTGGTGACCGCCGCCGAGCTACTAGCCGTCGCCGACGACCCGAACCTGGTGATCCTTGACGCCACCGTCGGCGCCCAGCCCACCGACCCACACATTCCCGGGGCGCAGGTGGCCGACATTGACGGCGCCTGGTCCGACCAGTCTTCCCGTTTCGTCCATACCCGCCCCCAGCCCGATCAGTTCGAAGCCGAGTTGCGCCGGTTGGGAATTAACGCCGACTCCCATGTAGTGGTTTACGAACGCGCCGGCCTGTTCTCTGTCGCCCGCCCCTGGTGGTTGCTGAAGTGGGCCGGGTTCGACGCGGTTTCCGTCCTCGATGGTGGGTTGGCGGCGTGGGAGGCCGCCGGCGGGCAGCTGACCACCACCCCCACGCCCGCGCGCGAGGTGGGCAATGTGGAGGTTTCCATCCGCCCGGAAATGCTCATTGACGAGGACGAAATGGTGCGGCACATGCAGGACGGTGACTGCCGTATTCTCGACGCCCGCTCCAAGGAACGTTTCGACGGGGTTGCTCCGGAGCCGCGCGCGGGTCTGCGGGCGGGCCACATTCCGGGGGCGAAGTCATTGCCCTACACCGATGTTCAGGACGAGGACGGTCTGCGCAGTGCCGATAAATTGCGCCGACTGATTGCACCTTTGGTTGATGACCGCCCGATTGTGACCACCTGTGGTTCGGGGGTGACGGCCTGTGTGTTGGCACTGAGCCTGAACGTCCTCGGACGCCAAGACGTCAGCGTGTATGACGGGTCGTGGTCGCAGTGGGGTCGCCCCGACGGGCCGCCGATTGAAAAGTAACCTTCGTTTGCTATTCGGGACGTTCCGGCTAAGACAGTAAGAAAGGTCTGTTTGGGCCATTCTGCGGGTGATAATCTGACGGGGAGCGCTTATGCGCGTCTAACAACACCCTTCAGGAGTCCCCATGTCTGAAAACGAAAACCCCTCGGTGCCTTCTGCGCCTTCCGCTGGTGCTCCGGTTCCTCCGTCGGCTCCCTCTGCTGGCACCCCGGTTCCTCCGTCGGCACCTTCCGCTGGCGCCCCGGTACCGCCGCCTGCCGCTCCCACGGGAGCCCCGGTACCGCCCTCGGCACCCTCCGCTGGCGCCCCGGTACCACCCCCACCGTCTGCACCGTCTGCCGGGGCTGCGGTTCCGCCGCCTGCCGGCTACTACCCGCCTCAGCATGCAGCTCCTGCTCCTGCCCCCTACCCGCCGGCTCAGCCTCCCGCGGGCGCACCTTACCCGGGTCAACCTGCCGCCGCGCCCTACCCGGGCCAAGCTGGGGCGGTAGTGCCCGGCTATCAGCAGCCCGCCCAGCCGGTTCCCTACCCCGCTCAAGTTCCTGGCGCTCCGCAGGCTCCTGGCGCTCCGCAGGCACCCGGTGCCGGTAACGGCATTACGGTTTCTATCCAGACTCAGGACGTGAAAGCGGAATTGCTAGCTATTTGGCAGGTGGTTGCGGAATTCTTCCGCGCCTTCCCGGTCAAGGCTTACCAAATCGCAGAAAGCCGAAGGTTCTACGGCCTGCTGGTGATGCTGTTCAGCTCCCTTTTCTCCGCTTTACTGGCTGCTTCGCTCCAGTCCTCCGTTGTCTCCAGCGCCAGCAGGGCTGGGCAATCTCTCAGCGATTGGTTTGACAACGGCAACAGCCGTGAAATGTTCTCTTTCAGCATGCCTTGGTCGGCTTGGTTTAGTACTTTCTTCACCGTCTTTTTCGCTGTGTTGGTGATCCTGTTCCTGCGGGTTCTGGTTACCTTCCTAACCATGCGCATCCACAAGGCTCCCGTTGGTTTCAAGCAGGCTCTCACCATCGTGGGCGTCAGCATGACTCCGCTGTATTTCTCGATGGCCGTCGTCTGGGTGCTTTCCCTCTTCCCCTCAGGGCTGTGGGTTACCATTTTGACCTTCATTGCTGTGGCAGTCTTCGGTTGGTTGGGCTTTACCGGTGAACTCATGATTTACCTGGGCATCAGCCGCGCCGGTCGCTACCAGCGTTCACCGCTGCTCACGCACGCCACCTTGACCGCTGTGTGGGGGCTTTTTGCCTTCCTTTTCTTCGTCTTCCTGATTATTCCCACGGTCGGGAATATCTTCCCGTCATTTGGAATCTTGAACCCCATTCGCTTCTGACAGTGGTGGAGCTGGGTCATGAGAACTGAATCGAACCGGCTCAAACCCGCCCTCGTGGCGCTAATTGGGCTGGTTGCAATAGTGCTGTCCGGATGCGGGCTCAAACCCGCGTCTGTGACTACTTTTGACGAGAACTTCAAGGGTGAGCGCGTCATCACCGTGACCATCGCTCAAAAGGAGGTTACGGAAAACACCACTGGTGGTGCGGAGGCTGCGGACGCGGCCATCAACAAGCACCTCCCGGAGGGAATCACTTACAGTGGTTCGTCCACTTCGGGGGAGAACCTGGTCGGGACTTTCACCATCGCCTTCGATAACTTGGATGATTACAAAGCCAAGATGCTCTCGCTTTTGGAGGCTTCGGGTAAGACCGAACCAGTGATAGAGATCCGACACGCAAAAGAAGGCCTGGTCACCGGGTTCTCCGCGGAAGAGAACTTCACTGACGCCGACCTGTTGGGGTGGGCCAAGGAAGCGTTGATTGCCGAGGGCGTGGTGAAGGACTCCACCGTCAGCGTTTTCGATTCTCCCGAAAACCCGGTGGTGAAGTTCGCGGACAAAACCTACACCTCTGATTGGACCTCCATAAAGATCGATGACGTGGTGGACAACGGCGTACACACCGCCGTGATGGTGATTTCGCTGATCCCAGGGGAGAACTTCCAAACCTCCTTGCACTTGGATAACCGTGAACCCATGACGGCTATTCAGCGCGAAAAGGTGACCGAGTACCTCAATGGTCACCTGCCGGAGGGTGCCACTATCTCGAACGAAAAGCCCGATAAGAGCGTTGTCTCTACCGACTCCCCGGTGACCGTTAAGTTCACCGCGGAAAGTTTCGAGGACGCCCTGGCCAAACTCCAGACCTTGATGGGCCAATCCAAGACAGCGGTCCAACTGGGTGAAGGTAGCACGGTTCCCGGCACACTGGTGGTGAACCGCACCATTAGCGGTGAGCTTGACTGTGGAGTGCTGTGTTCGACCTCGTGGTCAGAACCCTGGCTGTATCTCAAGATTCCCGCTTCTTGGAAACTGGTGGACGGCAGGGGCCTAACTGCGGTGGGTGCGGCCATGGATAACGACTATGAATACGTCTATGCCACGGCAGGTACTTTCAAGGGGAACCTGGAAACTACCCTCCCGATTGAGAGCGTCAAGACCGACTTGGCGGTGGGCCTCGGTGGCGGGCTGACCTACACCATGGATGTGGTGGTTGATGGTAAAGCCGATCCGTCATTGAAGGAAAGCTACGATGCGGTTTTAACGGTCGATGAGTCGATTGGTGAGGTGTCGAGTTCCGACAAGGACGGCACCTGGACTTACACGATCAAGGTGAAGGGGAAGGATGCTGCCCAGCTGTCTTCTAAGCTCAACCGGTTCATCCCCGATTCCGAAGTGGTGGCGACGGACCTGAGCGCACAGATGCGTAAAGGAACCCGTTACACGGTCAACATTCCGGTTTCACAGTTCCTGGGCGACGCGATCGCTAGCGAAGAAATCGAGCAGACCGTGTCCTTGCCGTTCATGCATTCGCTGGTTGACCCGCAACGCTACCTGGGCGTTTTCGAGGACGTTAAGGGCCGTAACCTGACGGTCACACAGGAGGCCGCGCGCAGCGACCTTGTCTTCGAAGAGTCCGGTCCCAGTCTGGCGACTTTCATTGTGTGGGGCGTGCTTCTGGGGCTAGTGGTGATTGCGGGGATCGTGGGTTGGTTCTTCCGCGACAAGATTAAGGCGAAGTTGGAGAAGGGACGCCAGGCTCGCGCCTTGGCGGCCCAGCAGCAAGCGCAGGCGCAGGCCGAGTACCAAGCGCAGCAGGCCGAGTACCAGGCCAGCCAGCAATACGCGGCCACCCCGCCTCCCCCAGCCGCGCAGCCATACGCGCCCGGCCCAATTCCAGGAGCCACCCCTGCTCCCGGCCCGATCCCCGGAACCACCCCTGCGCCCGGAGCCACCCCTGTTCCCGGCCCGATCCCGCCTGCTAGTTCGGTTCCCCCGGCTAGCTCTGTGCCCGCAGCGGGTTACTTCGCAGCTGCGGCCGGTTCCGCGTCGTCGGCTCCTGGGCCCGTTCCGCCACCGTCCTCGGCACCCACGGCTCCGCCGCCGACCGCACCCTCCGCGCCGGGCGCGAACGCAGCCGCACTGCCGCCCCCGGCGGCAACACCGCCAACCGTCTACCCCGGTTACGTTCCTCCCCCGGCGGCGCC